>NZ_JADCQA010000007.1:0-273512 GCF_014947095.1 Stenotrophomonas sp. B2
CGTCTCATGGATTGAAACGGATTGCCCCGGTCTGCTGCGGACAATAAAAAAGCCCGGAAACCCTTGTGATGCGGGGGTTTCCGGGCTTCTCCGGTCCTTGGCGGACCGCTCGTTGGTGGAGGTGGGCGGAATTGAACCGCCGTCCGAAGGCACTCCATCCCCAGCACTACATGCTTAGCTCGCCGTTGAATCTCGTCCCCGAACAGCACGGCGTGCAAAGCGCATCCGGGAACCAGCCTGTTGTGTTCTAGTGCCGGACTGACAGGCAGCCGTCCAGCGCGATTCCATGATAGTGACTCTACACCGCGAGCATGGACACAAGCGGTTTCGAGGCTTAGGCCTTAAGCGGCCAGAGCGTAGTTGTCGTCGTTGGCAACTAGAGTTTTGCAGCTGGATTTACGAGGAAAGCTACCCCCTCGGCATGCGCCAGGCGACTTCACAACCCCCGTCGAAACCAATGCACCCCCGGTTTCTACAGTGCTGCAAGGTACAGGGCCAATTCCGTGTCACCACGGGCAGGGCCTGCCCAACGGTTGTCATGCTACGGCAAAACAGCTGAACAGTCACCTCGCGCGGCCGGTCAATCCGCAACATGTTGTACTGCCTGTGTCATAGCGGATTGCTAACGTCTCCGGCACGGATTTGCGACACACTGGTCGTGACCATCCAGGGCAGGACAGAAACGGGAGACTGTGGGTGACCGACGCGATGCAACAGCGCAGCCTGCGCCAGCTGGTGGGCCCGGTCGGGGCCGACTATCAGCGACGGGCGTTGCCTCCCGGTTGGGTCTGGGCGCTGCTGGCGGTGCTGCTGGCGGCGACCTGGCTGACCGAACTGCCGGCCACCGCAGCGGTGGCGCTGGTCGCCAGCGCAGTGGTGGTGCATTGGCCGCAGCGTGGGCGCACCCATTGGCTGGGCTGGCGGCTGCCGGCGCTGGCGGTACTGGCGGCGTTGCTGTGGGGGCCGGACGTGCTGGCGCAGTGGTTCGAGCACGGCCTGGCGCTGACCTTGATGACATTGGCCAGCCTCAGCATCGGCGTTCACGTGTGGCAGTCGCGGCAGCTGGCGCGCCAGCTGCAGGGTGCAGCCGATGCGCTCGACGATACGCAGCTGCTGGCCCTGCTGCCGGCCGATGCAGCCCAGCTCGCCCAGCAGTGGCGGGCGGGCGATGACCGCCACGCGCCGGAACTGGCGGTGGTGATGCACCTGGCCGTGATGCACGCGGCCCTGGCGCCGCGCGCGCGCGGGCAGGGCATGCTGGCCGGTTGATGGCCCGGGCCGTCGGGCATCGCCCGGCGCCACATGGCGGCGGGGCCTGCCTCAGGCGTCGCGGTTGCCGCGCCGCATCACCCGCTGCTTCTCGATCGCCCAGTCGCGATCCTTGGCCGCATCGCGCTTGTCGTGGTTCTGCTTGCCCTTGGCCAGCGCGATCTCGAGCTTGATCTTGTTCTTGCTCCAGTACATCGCGGTCGGCACGATCGTATAGCCATCACGCTCGACCTTGCCGATCAGCTTGTCGATCTCGTTCCGGTGCAGCAGCAGCTTGCGCTCGCGCCGATCCTCGGCCACCACGTGGGTGGAGGCCTGGATCAACGGAGTGATCTGTGCGCCGATCAGGTAGATCTCGCCACGCTTCACGTAAGCGTAGGCGTCGATGATGTTGCCGCGCCCCGCCCGGATCGACTTGACCTCCCAGCCCTGCAGGGCGAGCCCGGCCTCGAAGCGCTCTTCGATGTGGTACTCGTGGCGGGCACGCTTGTTCAGCGCGATGGTTTTGTTGGCCGTCGCGCTCTTTGCTTTATCCTTGCCGCTGTTCTTGCTCATTTCCGTATTGTCTCCGATTCGGGCCCGCCCGGTCGATTGCCGAAACGTCCCGTATACATGCCTACTATCCGCCGCAGCGCCCTGGTCGAACATTCGGCCGCGCGCATGTTCGACCTGGTCAACGACGTCCAGGCTTATCCGCGCCGCTTCCGCTGGTGCTCCGATGCCCGCATCCTGGAGCAGGGCGAGGACCGGCTGGTGGCGCGTCTGGACCTGGGCCTGGGTTCGTTCAGTACCTGGTTCCAGACCGAGAACACCCTGCAGCGCCCGCACAGCATCGACATGCAGCTGCGCGACGGTCCCTTCAAGCAGCTTCATGGCCGTTGGGAATTCCACGCGCTGGCCGAAGACGCCTGCAAGGTGACGCTGACCCTGGAATTCGAACCCAGCTCACGGCTACTGGGCCCGGCGCTGGCGATCGGCTTCCAGGGTCTGGCCGATCGCATGGTCAACGATTTCGTCCGGGTCGCCGACGAGGACTGAGCGATGATCGAGGTCGAGGTGGTGCTTGCCTGGCCGCAGCGGGTGCTGTCACGCCGGTTGCAGCTGGAAGAGGGCGCCACGGTTGCCGATGCGATCGCCGCTGCCGCTCTTGAGGGCAGTGCCGGCTGCCCGGCTGCCGCCGTGCATGGTGTGCTGGCCCGCCCGCAGCAGACACTGCTTGATGGGGACCGGGTCGAACTACTGCGCCCACTGCAGGCCGATCCCAAGGACAACCGCCGGCGTCGCGCGCTCGGCGGTTGAGGGCCAGGGCCCGTCCGTCGGAACGGGCTGGCGGCCTCAGCGGCCCTTCTTCTTCTTGTCCTTCGGCAGGTTGCGGCCGAACTGGCGGACGGTCTGCTGGGCCAGCGCCTTGTCGTTGGCCGGGAAATAGTCACCCTCCCAGCGCGTCACGGCGTCGTTCTCGAAATACACGGTGAAGTTCTTCACTTCCGTGCGGCCGAGACGGTCGACCCGCTGGCTGGAGGTGTAGTCCCAGCGCTGGGCATGGAACGGGTCCGGCACGGAGGGCGTGCCCAGCAGCGCGTTCACCTGCTGCTTGCTTTGCCCGACCTGCAGCTTGGCCACGGCATCTTCCCGGATCAGGTTGCCCTGATAGATGGGTTGCTTGTAGATGATGCCGCACCCGGTGGTGGACAGGGCGACGGCGGCGACCAACAGGAGATTGCGCATCGGGACTGGCGGTTGGGGAAATCGAACCGATGATACACTCCCGGCGTGCCACCGCGACCCAATCCGAGGCAGCTGGCGCTAAATCGCCAATGAACGGAGACCTATGGAAACCCACGACCTGCGTAAAGTCGGCCTGAAGGTAACCCATCCACGGATGCGGATCCTGGCGCTGCTCGAGCAGCGCACTGCCCAGCACCACATGACCGCCGAAGACATCTACCGCCAGCTGCTGGAGCATGGTGACGAGATCGGCCTGGCCACGGTGTACCGGGTACTGACCCAGTTCGAGGCTGCCGGCCTCGTGCTCAAGCACAATTTCGAAGGCGGCCAGGCCGTCTATGAACTGGACCGCGGCGGCCATCACGATCACATGGTCGATGTGGACAGCGGCAAGATCATCGAGTTCGAAAGTACCGAGATCGAGGAACTGCAGCGCAAGATCGCGGCCGATCACGGCTATGAGCTGGAAGAACATTCGCTGGTGCTGTACGTGCGCAAGAAGCGCAGATAGGCACCCCCTGCGTGCCGGTTGCGACGAGACCCCGGGCTGGCCCCGGGGTTTTTCGTCAGCGCGGCGGAGTGACCGCCGGGTGCGATGGCGGCATCAGCATCCGCAGATCCACGGCCTCGGCCATGGCCCGGTTGCCGGCATCGCCCGGATGCAGATGGTCGCCTGAATCGTAGGCGGCGGCCATCCGTGAGGGATCGGCGGGGTCGCGCAGCACTGCATCCAGGTCGATCACCGCATCGAATGGGCTGTCCTGCCGCAGCCAGGCATTGAGCTGCTGGCGCAGTGCGTCCTTGTCCGGCTGGTAGTAGTCGTCCAGCGGGGTGCCGGGCAGGGCACCGGCGAACGGCGGCAGGGTTGCGCCGACAATGCGCAGTCCATGGCGATGGGCCTGTCCGGCCAGGCTGCGATAGCCGGCCTGCAGTTCGGTGAACCCGGGCCGGTCCTGGCCGCGCGCGAACGCTGTGCCCGGCCAGCTGATGTCGTTGATGCCGATCAGCACGATCACACTGGCGACGCCGGGCTGGTCGAGGACATCGCGCGGGAAGCGGGCCAGGGCGGATTCCCCCATGCCGTCGCGCAGCAGGCGTCCGCCGGAGATGCCGGCGTTGACCACTGCGATTCCCTGCGGTGCCAGCCGTGCGGCGAGATGGTCGGTCCAGCGCTGGTCCTGGTCGAGGCTGGCCGTTGCGCCATCGGTGATCGAATCGCCGATCACCACCACGCTGCGCGCGCGGGCTGCGGTTTCGACGTCGATGCCGGACAGCAGCAGGCGGGCCGTGGTGCTGCGGGCCCCGTCCAGGTCCGCAGCCAGGCTCTGGTCACCCGGCGCGATCCAACTGGTCTGCCGGCCGTCCCAGTGGAACGTCCGCAGCGGCGTGGGCTGTGGCAGATGGATGCTGACCTGCAGCGACTGCAGGTTGCGCGTGGGCAGCGGCAGGGCGTCGCTGAGCCGGTCCTGGCCAGGCGCGATCAGCACGCCGGGCTGGCCATCGAAGGTCAGCGCCTGCGGCACCTCGCCCGGATGTGCCGCCAAGGTGGCCCGGCCCACCCGCAGTGGCTGTGTCCCGTAGGCGTTGCTCAAGCGGACACGCAGGCGCGAGCCGCCCAAGCTGATGCGGACGGTCTGGCGGAAGGTCTGGTCGGCCAGCTCTGCGGGGATCAGCGTCGGAAACAGGAAGTCCGCCTGCCAAACCGGTTGTGGACTGGCTTGCCAGCTGGCCACCCAGTGCCGGGGAGGGGCGGCCGTGGCGCTGGCTGCTGCGGACAGGGTGAGCAGGGCAGCGGTGGTCAACGTGCTCAGGCGGTTCATCGGAAGGGTCCGTCGGAAGGAGGGGCCATGGTGTCCCTGCCGCTTTCTGTGAACTAGACTGCGCCTGGATAATCATCTGTGAACTGGATTCATCACCATGGCGCGACCCGACATCAATCGCTCCGGCGAGCTGGAAGTGTTCGTGAGGGTGATCGAAACCGGCGGATTCTCCGCGGCGGCCCGCAGCCTGGACATGACGCCCTCGGCCGTCAGCAAGCTGGTGGCGCGGCTGGAGCAGCGGCTGGGCACGCGCCTGCTGCAGCGATCCACCCGCCAGCTGCAGCTGACCCCGGAGGGCTGCGCCTTCTACGAGCGCGGGCTGCGCGTGCTTGCTGACCTGGAAGAGGCCGAGCGCTGTGCGAGCGCGCATGCCGAACCGCGCGGGCGGCTGCGGGTGAATGCCAACGTGCCCTTCGGCCAGCATTTCCTGCTGCCATTGCTGCCCATGTTCCTGCAGCAGCACCCGCAGGTGGGGGTGGACCTGACCCTGACCGATGAAGTGATCGATCTGCTCGAGCAGCGCACCGATGTGGCCGTGCGGGCCGGTCCGCTGAAGAGTTCCAGCCTGGTGGCACGACGGTTGGGGGCGACGCGGATGATGATCGTGGCCTCACCCGGCTATGCGCAGCGACACGGTCTGCCTGGCAACGTCGACGACCTGCAGACGCACAACCGGCTGGACATCGGCCATGCGCGGGCGATGCAGGGGTGGCCGCTGCTGCAGGGCGGCCAGGTGCTGCGCGTGCCCACCAGCGGCAATGCGCGCGCCAGCAACGGCGATGCCCTGCGGCAGCTGGTGCTGGGAGGGCTCGGGCTGGCCCGGCTGGCCGCGTTCCAGGTCAGGGACGACATAGCGGCCGGGCGGCTGCTGCCGGTGCTGGAAGAGGCCAATCCCGGCGATCTGGAAGAGGTGCACGCGGTATTCCTGGGGCAGGGTGGCTATCTGCCGCTGCGGGTGCGTGCGTTCCTGGATTTCCTGGTGGAAAAGGTGGATCTGGCGCGGCCGCTGGGGTGAACCTGCGGTGGGACGGACCGGGCGTCGCTCGACGCCGCCGGCGTCAGACCTGCAGCAGCTTGCGGGCGGCCGCGCGCGCTTCCTTGCTCACTTCGACGCCACCGAGCATGCGTGCCAGTTCTTCCTCGCGTGCCTTGAGGTCCAGCTTCTCCACCGCACTCTGGGTCATGCCTTCCACCGGTGCCTTGCTGACCCGGTAGTGGGCATGGCCCTTGGACGCGACCTGCGGCAGGTGGGTCACGCACAGCACCTGGCGCTTCTCGCCAAGGGCGCGCAGTTTCTGGCCGACGATGTCGGCCACCGCGCCACCGATGCCCGAGTCGACTTCGTCGAACACCATGGTCGGCACGGCGTCCAGGTCGAGCGCGGCCACTTCGATTGCCAGCGAGATGCGCGACAGTTCGCCACCCGAGGCCACCTTGCGCAGGGCGCGTGGTGGTTGACCGGCGTTGGCCGCGACCAGGAACTCCACGCGTTCGGCGCCCTGCGGGTCGGGCTTGCCGCCGTCCTGGGGTTCCAGCTCGATCAGGAACTGGCCACCGCCCATGCCCAGCTCGGCAATGATGCCGGTGGTGGTGGTCGACAGCGCGGCCGCCGCACTGCGCCGGCTTGCGCTCAGTGCTTCGGCCTGCACCCGCCAGGCGGCCGCGGCCTTGTCGATCTCGCCGGCCAGGCGCTGCAGCCGCTCGTCGGCGCCGCGCAGCTGCTCCACTTCGGCATGCATGCGCTCGCGCTGCGCGCCCAGTTCGTCCATCGGCACGCGATGCTTGCGCGCAAGGTCGTGCAGGCGGCCGAGACGGCGCTCGTTCTCCTCGAACTGCTCGGGGTCGGCATCCAGGTCGTCGTGCACGCGGTCGAGCAGGGACAGGGCTTCATGCAGCTGGATCGACGCGTTTTCGATCAGGCTGTCCACCTCGCCCAGGCGCGGGTCGTGTTCGATCAGCCGGGCCAGTTCGTGCCGCACCTGCTGCAGCTGATCCAGCGCCGAGCTGCCCTCGTCGCCGTTGAGCTGGTTGCTGGCGGCCTGGCAGGCGGTCAGCAGCGCGCTGGCATGGGCCTGGCGCCGATGGCTGGCGCCCAGCGCGAGGATCGATTCGGGCTCCAGATCCTCACGGTCCAGTTCGCGCAGCTGATGCTCGAGGAAACCGATACGGTCACTGACGTCGCCCTGTTGCGACAGCGCCAGGGATTCATCGACCAGTGCCTGCCAGGCGGCTGCGGCGCGGCGGACCTGACGGCGCTCTTCCTCGTTGCCGGCATAGGCATCGAGCAGGGCCAGCTGGGAAGGACGCGCAAGCAGGGCCTGTTGTTCATGCTGGCCGTGGATTTCCACCAGCAGCGCGGCCAGTTCGCCCAGCTGGGCGAGGGTGACCGGGCGGCCGTTGATCCAGGCCCGCGAACCGCCGTCGGCGCGGATCACGCGGCGCAGCTGGCACTGGTCCTCATCGTCCAGCTCGTTGTCGGCCAGCCACTGGCGTGCGGCCTGCAGATGCTCCAGCGCGAACTCGGCCGACAGCTCGGCACGGGCGGCACCGTGGCGGACCACGCCGCTGTCGGCGCGCAGGCCGGACAGGAAGCCCAGCGCGTCGACCATCAGCGACTTGCCGGCGCCGGTCTCGCCTGAAACCACGGTCATGCCAGGCCCGAATTCAAGTTCGGTAGCGCGGACGACGGCGAAATCCTTGATCGATAGGTGTCTGAGCATGGGTCTGGGGGTATCTGAGCCGCGCAACGCTAGCACGCGCACGCGGGCGGTCCAATGGCTTGCCAAGGTGATCCGGCGCCATTATCTAGTCTCCGTGTCTCACAGGTTGATTCCATGCACGGTTCCGCCGACCAACTCGCCCCGCGCGCGCGCCATCTGCTGCGCACGCTGATCGCGCGCCACATCCAGGATGGTGAGCCCGTGGGCTCGCAGACGCTGGCGCGCGTGGCCGGGCTGGAAGTCAGCCCGGCCACCATCCGCAACATCCTCGGCGACCTGGAGGACCTGGGCCTGCTGGCGTCGCCGCATACCTCCGCCGGGCGGATCCCGACCGCGCATGGCTACCGGGTGTTTGTCGACAGCCTGCTGCAGATGCAGCCGCCGGGCGAGGGCGAGCTGGCCCGCTTGCGCCAGGAACTGGCCGGTGGCGGCAGCACCCAGGCCCTGCTCGGCAGTGCCTCCGAGCTGCTGTCGGCGATGAGCCACTTCGTCGGCGTGGTCAGCGCGCCGCGGCGCGAGCAGTTCGCCTTCCGCCAGATCGATTTCGTGGCGCTGGACGGCCGCCGGGTGCTGGCGATCCTGGTGTTCGCCGACAACGAGGTCCAGAACCGGGTGATCGAAACCCGCCAGGACTTCGCGCCGGGCCAGCTGGAGCAGGTCGCCAATTACCTCAACGCCCATTTCGCCGGGCTGCCGCTGGCGGAGATCCGGGCGCGCCTGCTGCTGGAGCTGCGCGATGCCCGCTCCGAGCTGGAGCAGCTGCTGGCGCACAGCATCGAACTGGCCGAGCAGGCCCTGCAGCCCGCGGCCGACGACATGCTGGTGGCGGGCCAGACCCGCCTGATGGGGGTCCAGGACCTGTCCGACCTGGAGCGCCTGCGTGAACTGTTCGAGCTGTTTTCCAGCAAGCGCGAGATCCTGCAGCTGCTGGAGCGGACCATCCAGGCCCCGGGCGTGCGCATCTTCATCGGCGAAGAGACCGGGATGATGCCGCTGCAGGGCGTTTCGCTGGTGACCGCCCCGTATGCGGCCAACGGGCAGGTGCTGGGCGTGCTGGGGGTGATCGGGCCGAAGCGGATGGCCTACGACCGCATGATCCCGCTGGTACAGGCCACCGCCGACGTGCTGGGGGCGGCCTTTTCACCGACCGGACGCGGATCCGGTGCCGCGGACGCTTGAAACGCAGCATCCCGCCCACACTAGGGTGGGTGGAGGCGGGGAGTGACCGCCAGGGACCCAGACATGAACCACGAACATCCAGATTTCGAATCCCAGCAGAGCGCCGCCGACGCGGCCGCCGCAGCAGGCGTCAATGACGAAGTGGAGCGCCTGCGCGCGGAAGTCGAGCAGGTCAGGGCCGATGCGCTGCGTGAGCGCGCCGACCTGGAGAACCAGCGCAAGCGCGTGGCCCGCGACATCGAGCAGGCCCGCAAGTTCGCCAACGAGAAGCTGCTGGGCGAACTGCTGCCCGTGTTCGACAGCCTGGATGCCGGCCTGAAGGCCGCCGGCGACGACCCGCACCCGCTGCGCGAGGGCCTGGAGCTGACCTACAAGCAGCTGCTGAAGGTCGCCGCCGACAACGGCCTGGTCCTGATTGACCCGACCGGCCAGCCGTTCAACCCGGAGCACCACCAGGCGATCAGCCAGGTGCCGGCCCCGGACGCCGCCCCGGGCAGCGTGGTGACCGTGTTCCAGAAGGGCTATCTGCTCAACGAGCGCCTGCTGCGGCCGGCGCTGGTGGTGGTGGCCGCCGACTGAGCGGTCGATCCGGGAGCGGCCGCCGGGCATGGCCCGGTGCTACCCCCGGATCGTCATCGCCGGGCTATGCCCGGCGAACCTTGAACGGCTGAACACAGCGTTCGGGAGATGGCTTGAATGTTCCACGAGCCTCCCCCACATCCCATTCATCCACCGGCCGAGCGGCCGGACTGACATCCACACAGCATTTCTCAGGAGTCTCCCCCATGGGCAAGATCATTGGTATCGACCTCGGCACCACCAACTCGTGCGTGGCGATCATGGACGGCGGCAAGGCCCGCGTCATCGAGAATTCGGAAGGCGATCGCACCACCCCGTCGATCGTCGCCTACACCAAGGACGGCGAAGTCCTGGTCGGTGCCTCGGCCAAGCGCCAGGCGGTGACCAACCCGAAGAACACCTTCTACGCGGTGAAGCGCCTGATCGGCCGCAAGTTCACCGACGCCGAGGTGCAGAAGGACATCGCCCACGTCCCGTACAGCATCCTCGCCCATGACAATGGTGATGCGTGGGTGGCCACCAGCGACGCCAAGAAGATGGCGCCGCAGGAAATCTCGGCCAAGGTACTGGAGAAGATGAAGAAGACCGCCGAGGACTTCCTCGGTGAGAAGGTCACCGAAGCGGTCATCACCGTGCCGGCCTACTTCAACGACAGCCAGCGCCAGGCTACCAAGGATGCTGGCCGCATCGCGGGCCTGGACGTCAAGCGCATCATCAACGAGCCGACCGCGGCCGCGCTGGCCTATGGCCTGGACAAGGGCGACAACAAGGATCGCAAGATCGTTGTGTACGACCTGGGCGGCGGTACCTTCGACGTCTCGGTGATCGAGATCGCCAACGTCGACGGCGAGAAGCAGTTCGAAGTGCTGGCCACCAACGGCGACACCTTCCTGGGCGGCGAAGACTTCGACAACCGCGTCATCGAGTACCTGGTGGAAGAGTTCAACAAGGACCAGGGCATCGACCTGCGCAAGGATCCGCTGGCTCTGCAGCGCCTGAAGGACGCTGCCGAGCGTGCCAAGATCGAGCTGTCCAGCGCCCAGCAGACCGAAGTGAACCTGCCGTACGTCACCGCTGACGCGTCGGGTCCGAAGCACCTGAACATCAAGCTGACCCGCGCCAAGCTGGAAGCGCTGGTGGAAGACCTGATCAAGAAGTCGATCGAGCCGTGCCGCGTCGCCCTGAACGATGCCGGCCTGCGTTCGAGCGATATCAGCGAAGTGATCCTGGTCGGCGGCCAGACCCGCATGCCGAAGGTGCAGCAGGCGGTGACCGAGTTCTTCGGCAAGGAGCCGCGCAAGGACGTCAACCCGGACGAAGCCGTGGCACTGGGTGCGGCGATCCAGGGTGGCGTGCTGGGCGGCGACGTCAAGGACGTGCTGCTGCTGGACGTGACCCCGCTGTCGCTGGGCATCGAAACCATGGGCGGCGTGTTCACCAAGATCATCGAGAAGAACACCACCATCCCGACCAAGGCCTCGCAGGTGTTCTCCACCGCCGAGGACAACCAGTCGGCTGTGACCGTGCACGTGCTGCAGGGTGAGCGCGAACAGGCCCGCTTCAACAAGTCGCTGGCCAAGTTCGACCTGTCCGGCATCGAGCCGGCGCCGCGTGGCCTGCCGCAGGTGGAAGTGTCCTTCGACATCGACGCCAACGGCATCCTGCATGTGTCGGCCAAGGACAAGAAGACCAACAAGGAACAGAAGGTCGAGATCAAGGCCGGCTCGGGCCTGTCCGAGGAAGAGATCGCGCGCATGGTCGCCGACGCGGAAGCCAACCGCGAAGAAGACAAGAAGTTCCAGGAGCTGGTGCAGGCCCGCAACCAGGCCGATGCCCTGATCCACGGCACCCGCAGCGCCATCACCGAGCACGGCAGCAAGGTCGGCGGCGATGTCATCGGCAAGGTTGAAGCGGCTCTGGCCGATCTTGAAACCGCGATGAAGGGCGACGACAAGGCACAGATCGAAGCCAAGTCGAAGGTGCTGGAGGAAGCCGGCCAGTCGCTGTTCGCCGCAGCGTCGGCAGAGCAGGGCGGTGCCCCGGGCGCCGATGCCGGCAATGCGGGCAAGGGCAACGACGACGTGGTGGACGCCGAGTTCACCGAAGTCAAGGACGACAAGAAGTCCTGATCCGGACCGACGCGGGACGCTGCCTGGCAGCGTCCCGTTGTCGCATCAGGGTCCTGACCGCCTCCGGCGCGTCGGGGCGCCCGACGCAAGAGCGGACCTGGTTCCGCTCTTCCGCTTTGACGAATCCCGACATTCCGGAAGCCGATTCACGATATGAGCAAGCGCGATTACTACGAAGTGCTGGGCGTGGCCCGCACCGCCAACGAAGAAGAGCTGAAGAAGGCTTACCGCCGCTGCGCGATGAAGTTCCATCCGGACCGAAATCCGGGTGATGCGGCCGCCGAAGCCTCCTTCAAGGAGTGCAAGGAAGCCTACGAGGTGCTGTCCGACGGCAACAAGCGCCGGATGTATGACAGCCACGGCCATGCCGCGTTCGAGCACGGCATGGGCGGCGGCGGTCCGGGTGGTCCGGACATGAACGATATCTTCGGCGACATCTTCGGCAACATCTTCGGTGGTGCCGGCGGCGGTCCGCGCCAGGCACGCCGCGGTGCCGACATCGGTTACGTGATGGAGCTGGACCTGGAAGAAGCGGTGCGTGGCGTCGAGCGCCGCATCGAGATCCCGACCCTGGCCGAATGCGGCGATTGCGATGGCAGTGGCTCGGAAGACGGCAAGGTGGAGACCTGCAACGTCTGCCACGGCCGCGGCCAGGTGCGCATCCAGCGCGGCATCTTCGCCATGCAGCAGGCCTGCCACAACTGCGGCGGCCGCGGCCAGATCATCGCCAAGCCCTGCAAGACCTGCCACGGCAATGGCCGTGTCGAGGAAGACAAGGTGCTGTCGGTGAAGGTGCCGGCGGGCGTCGACACCGGCGATCGCATCCGCTTGGCTGGCGAGGGCGAAGCGGGGCCGGCCGGCACGCCGCCGGGCGACCTGTACGTGGAAGTGCGCGTGCGCGAGCACCCCATCTTCCAGCGCGATGGCGACGATCTGCATTGTGAAGTGCCGATCCGCATCTCGCAGGCGGCGCTCGGCGATACCGTGCGCGTGGCGACGCTGGGTGGCGAAGCGGAGATCCGCATTCCGGCAGAGACCCAGACCGGCAAACTGTTCCGCCTGCGCGGCAAGGGCGTGCGTTCGGTGCGCAGCCGCAGCGAGGGCGATCTGTACTGCCGCGTGGTGGTCGAGACGCCGGTCAACCTGACCAACGACCAGCGCAGGCTGCTGGAGCAGTTCGAGGCCACCTTCGTCGGTGAGGAAGCGCGCAAGCACTCGCCGAAGTCCGCCACCTTCATGGACGGCGTGAAGGGCTTCTGGGACCGGATGACGTCCTGAATTTTCAACGCAAGCGTTGAACGGTAGCGCCGGGCCATGCCCGGCGTTGCTGTGCCTCGGGTCAGCGGAAGAACGCCGCCGGGGTCTGCCCCAGCTGGCGCTTGAACATGCTGGTGAACGCGCTGGGGCTGTCGTAGCCCATCGCCAGTGCGACATCGATGACCTTCTCGCCGGTCGCCAGCCGTTCCATTGCCGCCAGCAGCCGCGCCTGCTGCCGCCACTGGCCGAAGGTCATGCCCAGTTCGTTGGCGAAGTGGCGCTGGATGGTTTTCACATCCACTTCCAGTGCCTGCGCCCAGTCCTGCAGCGTGGCGTCATCGCCGGGGTGCTTCTGCAGGTGCTGGCAGATCCGCTGCAGGCGCGGATCGGTAGGCGCGGGCAGGTGCAGCGGCAATACGTCCATGCGATGCAGCTCGTCCAGCAGAAGGCGCACCACGCGGCCATCGCGGCTGTCTTCGATGTGCTCGCCCTTGATCAGGGTGGCTGCCTGCAGCAGTTCGCGCAGCAGCGGTGCCACCTGTACCGCGAACGGTTCGGCCGGCAGTTGCGGGGCGAATGACGGGTCGATGTACAGGCTGCGCATGTGCACGGCGGCAATGCAGTCCACCGCGTGCACCATGCCGGCCGGCATCCAGATCGCACGGGTGGAGGGCACGACCCAGCGACCGACTTCCGAGCGCACCACCATCAGCCCGGAGATGGCATAGACCAGCTGGTGGCGCTGGTGCTTGTGGCCTGCGATATGGGCGCCGGCCGGGTACTGGGTAACCCGGTAGGTGACCGGGCGATGCAGCGGCACATCGCGCCACGGCGCAGCCGGATCGACGTCACCGCCAATGTCCTTTTTGCGATAGGCCATGACCCGAACGCGGCAGAAGGGAGGGGAAGGCAACCGTAGCATGCGGAACCGCCCCCAAATCTGACTGCGTCCATGTCGACTCTGGCTTCCCCTGCAACGACCTCCCGCCCGGTGGCGCCCGGTGTATTGGCTGCCATTTCCACCTCGCATGTCGTCAACGACATGATGCAGTCGCTGATCCTGGCGATCTATCCGGTCATCAAGGGCGGCTTCAATCTCAGCTTCACCCAGATCGGCCTGATCACGCTGACCTACCAGCTCACCGCGTCGATTTTCCAACCGCTGGTGGGGATGCATACCGACCGCCATCCAGCGCCCTACTCGTTGCCGATCGGCATGGCCTCGACGCTGTGCGGGATGCTGCTGCTCGGCTTCGCGCCGAACTATGCGATGGTCCTGATGGCCGCCGCGCTGGTCGGCATCGGATCGGCGATCTTCCACCCGGAAGCGTCGCGCATCGCACGGCTGGCGTCCGGCGGCCGCCATGGCTTCGCACAGTCGGTGTTCCAGGTCGGCGGCAACTTCGGTACCGCGCTGGGGCCGCTGATTGCCGCCGCCGTGATCGTGCCGTACGGCCAGCATGCGGCCTCATGGTTTGCCGGTGCTGCGCTGGTCGGCATCGCCCTGCTGACCTATGTGAGCCGCTGGTATGCGCTGCACCTGGGCGCACCCCGCCCGGCCGGCGTGGCGGCGGTGGCGTCGCGGCATCCTCCGCGCACCGTGGCCAAGGTGCTGGCGATCCTGCTGGTGCTGATCTTCAGCAAGTACTTCTACATGGCCAGCATCGGCAGCTACTTCACCTTCTACCTGATCCACCATTTCGGCATTCCGGTGGCGCAGGCGCAGCTGCACCTGTTCGCGTTCCTGGTGGCTTCGGCGGCGGGTGGCTTCCTGGGCGGTCCGCTGGGCGATCGCATCGGCCGCAAGCCGATCATCTGGACCTCGATCCTGGGCGTAGCGCCGTTCGCACTGGCGTTGCCGCATGCGGATCTGCTGTGGACCACGGTGCTGGCGGTGCTGATCGGTTTCGTGTTGTCGTCTGCCTTCTCTGCCATCGTGGTCTATGCGCAGGAGATGATGCCGCACCGGATCGGCATGGTGTCGGGCCTGTTCTTCGGTTTTGCGTTCGGCATGGGCGGCCTGGGCGCGGCGGTGCTGGGCCTGCTGGCGGACAGGACCAGCATCGAATACGTCTATCACCTGACGGCGTTCCTGCCGCTGCTCGGCATCGTGGCGGCATGGCTGCCGCCGTCGCGGCCTGCTGCTCACTGAGGGAGGGTGGGTTTGCAGGACTTGCAGCCCTGCACCTGCAGAGGCAACGGCAACAACCGAAGCGCGCTATCCGTGGATTGGCGGGGTGGGTCCGGTTGGCGGGGGACGCTGCAAGTACGTCCATGTAAGCTCGGTCGCCGCATCCATGCGGCTCACGCCCCCGCAACCGGACCCACCCCGCCTTCGGTGGTTTTCCGCGATCTGTCGGAACAGCACTCTGCTCTGGTAGGTGTCGACCTTGGTTGACACGGTAGATCCACGCCATGCGTGGATGAATTCATTCGATATCTGACAGATGTGTCGACCAAGGTCGACACCTACCAACAGCCGCGCGGAACAACAGCCGCAGTTACCAACAGCCGCGTGAACCTGTCGAAGGTGGGGCGGTGTGGGTGGTCAGGACCGTTGGCGCCATGGATGGCGCCATCGAGCCCCCATGGATGGGTTTACGGCGTGTCCTGACCACCCACACCGCCCCGCCACCCCACGGAATGCCGCTTTGGCTTTGGCTTCGGCCGTTGCCGTTGCATTGAGCAGGTGCAGGGCTGCAAGCCCTGCCGAAAACCCCCTTGGGCGTAGAATGCGGATATGAGCGAATCCCTTGATACCCATCTGGTCCACGGTCGCCGCCAGCGGCCGGATGGGCCGTCGCCGGTCGATGTCATTTCGGTCCAGTCGCAGCTTGTCTACGGCCATGCCGGCAACAGTGCCGCCATGCCGCCGATGCGCGCGCTCGGTGTGCGCGTGGCCGACATCCCGACCACGCTGCTGAGCAACGCGCCGTTCTACGAGACCACCCGCGGCCGCGTACTGCCCAGCGACTGGTTCGCCGATCTGCTGCTGGGCACCCACGAGCGTGGCTTGCCGCAGCGGGCCAGGATGCTGGTCTCCGGCTACTTCGGCAGCACCGCCAATGGTGCGGCGTTCGCCGACTGGCTCGATCAGGTCCTGCCCGCGTGCCCGCAGCTGCGCTACTGCCTGGATCCGGTGATCGGCGATACCCATACCGGCCCCTATGTGGAGCCGGGTCTGGAGGCGATCTTCGCCGAACGGCTGCTGCCGCATGCCTGGCTGGTCACCCCGAATGCATTCGAGCTGGCCCGTCTGACCGGCATGCCGGCACTGGCCGAGGCCGACGCCATCGCCGCTGCGCGTACGCTGCTGGCGCGTGGTCCGCACTGGGTGATCGCGCACAGCGTGGGTGGCACGCCGGGCGAGCTGGTGACGCTGGCGGTGGGACGCGACGAGACCTGGCGTTGGACCTCGCCGCTGCTGCCGGTGGACGTGGCCGGGACCGGCGACGTACTGATGTCGCTGGTGGTGTCGTTCCTGCTGCGGGGAGAGTCGATGCAGCAGGCGATCTCGCGTGCCATCGCGGGTACCCATGCCGCCCTGGAGGCCACGCTGGCCAATGGTTTCGAGGAGTTCGACGTGATTGCCGCGGCGCCCGCCGCACTGGCCGAAGGCACGCGCTTCCGCGCTGAACGCGTGGCATGACGGCAGTGCAGCACTTTGCGCCGCGCACGATCGGCATCGTCGGCAGTGCCGGCGCCTACGGGCGCTGGCTGGGCCGCTTCTTCGAGCAGCAGATGCGACTGCAGGTGATCGGCCACGATCCGGCCGATGCTGCTTCGCATACACCGGAGCAGTTGCTGGCCGAGGCCGATGTACTGGTGTTCTCCGCACCGATCCGGCATACGCCGGAACTGATCGCCGAATACGTGCGCCGCTCGGCGGGTCGTGAACGCGGGCGCCTGTGGCTCGATGTCACCTCGGTCAAGGACGCGCCGGTACAGGCGATGCTTGCCTCACAGGCCGAAGTGGTCGGCCTGCACCCGATGACCGCGCCGCCGAAGGCCCCCACGTTGAAGGGCAGGGTGATGGTGGTCTGCGAAGCGCGACTGCAGCACTGGCAGCCCTGGCTGGATGCGCTGTGCGTGGCGCTGCAGGCCGAGTGCGTGCGCGCCACGCCACAGCACCATGACCAGATGATGGCGCTGGTGCAGGCGATGGTGCATGCCACGCATCTGGCCCAGGCCGGAGTGCTGCGGGAATATCAGCCGCAACTGGGGACACTGGAAGCGATGCTTCCCTATCGCTCGGCGTCGTTCGAACTGGATACCGCGATCATCTCGCGCATCCTCTCGCTGAATCCGGCGATCTATGAGGACATCCAGTTCGGCAATCCGCATGTCGCGCCGATGCTGGAACGCCTGGTCGGCCAGCTGCGCGTGCTGCAGGCCCAGGTCGATCAAGGCGACGACATGGCGCGCGGTGCATTCCGTGAGCAGATGCTGGTGGCGAACCGGGCCGCCTTCGGCGCGCCTGCACTGGCCTCGGGAAACTGTACCTTCGAGCGGGTGGGCTACCTGCTGGCCGATCTGACCGAGCGCAACGCCGTGTCGGTCCATCTGCCGGAAGATCGCCCGGGCTCACTGCGTGAGCTGCTGAACATCTTCGAGCAGCACGGCATCAGCCTGGCTTCCATCCATTCCTCGCGCACGCCGGGCGGGGAAGTGCATTTCCGCATCGGCTTCGTCGCCGGCAGTGATCCACGTGCCCTGGTCGACGCAGCGGCCGCCGTGGATGCCAGCGGAATCGGACGGGTACTGGCGTAGTGCATTCATCCACAGGGGATGTGGATGAATTCTGCGCAAACATGTGGATAACACTGCTCATGCCTTGCCAGCACAGGCTGTCAAGATCTGTGGCGAAAAACTGACCAGGGTGCTGCCGGTGGGGCTGGGCTACGCCCGGCGGCCCTGCGATGACCCAGGCGACGCTAGATGGTCAGCCGCAGTTCGCCGCCGCTGGTGCTGAACTCGCGGCCATTGCGCACCAGATGACGCCCGTCGTCGAGCTCGTAGCGCGGGGTGGCTTCGGAATGATGTCCGCTGCCATTGGCCTCGGGCTTGAACTCGATGATGATATGGCTCTCGCCATTGCTGTCGACTGCGGGAAACTGACGGAACGACATCGTCCACCTCCTTCAGCGGATGCTGCTTCTGCGCGGCCAGCTTGGCGCCAGAGGTGTTAGCCGACCGTCATCAATCGATGAACTGCAGCCGCGCCAGCTCCGCGTACAGACCCCCTTCAGCCAGCAACTGTGCGTGCGTGCCTTCGGCGACGATGCGCCCCTGGTCCATGACCACGATGCGGTCGGCCTTGAGCACGGTTGCCAGACGGTGTGCGATGACCAGCGTGGTGCGGCCCGCCATCAGGCGCTCCAGCGCCTGCTGCACACCGTACTCGCTCTGCGCGTCGAGCGCGCTGGTGGCTTCGTCCAGCAGCAGGATCGGCGCATCCTTCAGCAGCGCGCGGGCGATCGCCACGCGCTGCTGCTGCCCGCCGGACAGGCGCGCGCCGCGCTCGCCCAGCTCACTGTCATAACCCTGCGGCAACGCACGCAGGAAGCCATCGGCCTCAGCGGCACGAGCCGCTTCCTCGACTTCGGCATCGCTGGCCTGCAGGCGGCCGTAGCGGATGTTGTCGCGGGCGCTGGCGGCGAACAGCGTCGGTTGCTGCGGCACCAGGGCCAGCTGGGCGCGCAGGTCGGCGGGATCGACCTCGCGCACATCGATGCCGTCCACGCAGATGCGGCCGTTGGCCGGGTCATGGAAGCGCAGCAGCATCGACAGCACCGTGCTCTTGCCGGCACCCGAGGGACCGACCAGGGCCACGGTCTCGCCGGGGCGCACATGCAGGCTGAAGTGGTCGAGCGCGGCCTGGTCCGGTCGCTGCGGGTAGTGGAACACCACGTCATCGAACTGGATCTCGCCTTGCAGCGGCTGCGGCAGCGCGCGTGGATGCGCGGGCGCGCGGATCTCGACATCCTCCTGCAGCAGTTCGCCGATCCGGCCCATGCCGCCGGCAGCGCGCTGGAGTTCGTTCCAGACTTCGGCCAGAGCGCCCACCGAGCCACCGCCGATCAGCGCATACAGCACGAACTGGCCCAGGGTGCCGGCACTGAGGCGGCCCTCGATGACATCGTGGGCGCCCAGCCACAGCACGCCGACAATGGCACCGAAGATCAGCAGGATGGCACTGGCGGTGACCAGCGACTGTGCGCCGATGCGCCGGCGTGCGGCCCGGATCGCATCGCCCAGCGCCAGGTCGAAGCGGCCGCGCTCGTAAGGCTCGCGCGCATGTGCCTGCACCGTGCGGACGGCCCCAAGGGTCTCGCTGGCCAGGCTGTTGGCGTCGGCGATGCGGTCCTGGCTGCTGCGCGCGACGGTGCGCAGCTTGCGTGCGCCGATGATGATGGGCAGTACCGCCAGCGGGATGCCGAGCAGCGACCACGCCGCCAGGCGCGGACTGGTCACGAACAGCATGGCCAGGCTGCCGACCACCGTCACGCTGCTGCGCAATGCGACTGACATGGTCGAACCCACCACGCTGCGCAGCAGCTCGCTGTCGGCGGTCAGGCGCGAGACCAGTTCGCCGCTGCGGCTGCGGTCATGGAAACCGGCACCCAACTGGATCAGGTGCCCGTACAGACGGCTGCGCAGGTCGGCCACTACCTTCTCGCCGAGCAGCGACACGAAGTAGAAGCGTGCGGAGGTGGCGATCGCCAGCACTACCGCCACCAGCATCAGCAGGGCAAACGCCCGGTTGATCTGGCCGCCGCTGCTGAAGCCGTGGTCGATCATCTGCTTGACGGCCGGAGGCAGGCTGAGGGTGGCGGCCGAGGAGACGGCCAGCGCCAGCAGCCAGGCGGCGAACAGGCCACTGTGCCGGCGCACGAACGGCCACAGCGTTCGCAGGCTGCCGAGGCGGCGCAATGGCGGGGTCGCGGCGGCCGCGTCGTCCTTGTCAGTCATCCTGGTCGTCATCTCGGATACGGATACGGTCACGGGTGGCGTCTCGCAGGCGGATTTTCAATGCGTCGGCCTGGTCGGCGGGTAATTCGATCCGCAGGCGCACGCCTTCAGCGTCGAACTGTTCATCCTGCTTCTCGGCGGAGAACGCGGGCAGGGCCGCATGCAGGGTACCCAGGTCCTCGAAGCCGGCCAGCAGCTGCAGCCGTGCCATCGCCACCAGCGGCAGCCGCGGTGCCGTGCGCAGACACTCGGCGGCGGTACCGCCGTAGGCGCGGACCAGACCGCCGGCGCCGAGCTTGATACCCCCGTACCAGCGGATCACCACCACCATGACCCGGTCGAAGCCCTGGCCATCGATGGCGGCCAGGATCGGCCGGCCGGCAGTCCCCGCCGGCTCGCCATCATCGCTGGAGCGATACTCCTGTCCATGCCGGTAGGCCCAGCAGTTGTGCGTGGCGTCGGCCACCATCACCCGCTGCAGGAACGACATCGCCGCCGCCGCGCCATCGATGGGCGCGGCATGGGCGATGAAGCGGCTGTGCTTGACTTCCAGCGTGTGGCTGACGGGCTGGGCGAGGGTATCGGGCATTCCCTTCATTCTACGGGGTTGCCGCCCCCATGCTTCAGTCGTCCAGCAGAGGACGCAGGTCGCGTGGCAGCCGCGACTCCGGATACTGCTGCACGTAGCGCTCGAGGCTGGCACGGGCGATGTCGCGCTGGCCTTCGTCGCGACGTTCGCGGATCTTCTGCAGCCACTGCCGGCGGGGCAGCTGGGCGTCGGCGGCCACTTCGGCCTGCACGGCCGTAGCGCTGAGCGCGGCATCGCTGCCGCGACGCATCACGCCCGGTGCGCTGCGGAGCGGTGCGGCCCGCTTGAGCGTCGTGGTGTCACCGCGCTGTCCCGCGCTGGCCGGAGCGGCCTCCATCGCGCCGGACAGGGGGGCAACGGCGTCGCGCGCTTCCAGCGACGGCGGCGCAGGCGCCGCAGCAGGCAGCGGTGCCGAATAGGCCACAGCGGCCGGAGGTTCCGCAGCCGGCGGCGGAGCTGCGGTGTCGGCGGCGGCGCGCTCGGTGGCCTGAGCCGCCGCTTTCGCTCGTGCCGCCACCGTCGGTGCCGGTGTCTGCGGTGCGGAGGATCGGGCCGGTGCGGCGGGCCTGGGTGCCGCGACTGGCGCCGTTGGTGCCGGCGGCGCACTTGCGATGGCCGGCTCGGCAGGGGAAGGCCGGGTAGGGCCCTCGGCAGGCTGCGCGGCCACTTCGGCAGCGACCTCGCCGGCGACGCGCGGCGCAGTGATCTGTGCATCGTGCGCCGGGACCGCGGGCGGTTCCGGGCGCAGCTGCCAGGCGATGCCGATGGCGAATACCATCGATGCAGCAACGCCGAACACCGCAGGCCAGTGCCGGCGCGGCCGCCGTGCACGCACGCTGCCCGCACCGGGCGCGTCGGCCGGTGGCGCCTGCACCGCCGCACGGGCGGCCGCCAGGATCGTGGCATCCAGCGCCGCCGGAGGCGCCTGTTCGACACGACGGCCGAGCAGGCGCGCCAGCTCGCGCTCTTCAGGCGTCAGGGGTTCGTCTCGGTTCATGCGTTCAGTCCCGCACGCAGCTTGTCCATCGCATAGCGCAGCCGCGATTTCACGGTTTCCCGGCCTACGCCGGTGATCTGGCCGATCTCCTCCAGGCTCAGTTCCTGATCCAGCCGCAGCTGCAGCACTTCGCGCTGCTCCAGCGGCAGTTCTTCCATCGCGCGCTGGATGCGGCGACGTTGCTCGAATTCTGAAAGCTCTGCTTCCGGGGTCTGCCCGTCTTCCAGCGCGGCCAGACGCAGCTCGGCATCGGCCGGCGCCGCCGGGCGGTGGCGTGCGGCGCGCCAGTGATCGTTGAGCCGGTTGTGCGCGATGCGGAACAGCCAGGTGCTGAAGGCGGCATCCGGCTGCCAGCCGGACCGTGCGCTGATGACCCGTTGCCAGACGTCCTGGAAGATCTCCTCGGCCAGGGCGGTATCGCGCAGCTGGCGCAGCAGGAAGCCGAACAGGCGCTTGCGATGGCGCGCATACAGGCTCTCGAACGCGTGCAGGTCGCCGCCGGCCCAGGCGAGCATCAAGGCTTCATCGGTTGGCAGGGCGCTGGCTTCCACGCGGTACAGGTTAAGGCCTGCCGACGATGGCGCATAGCGGGGTGCGGGGGCGGACAGGGCGAGGTTCATGGCTCGGAACGGGGTGCGGACGCCAGGAATAACGAACGGGCGCACGATTCGGGGTTGCCGGGCTTCCATTGCCCCCCCGGTGGCGCGCTATGCTCGGCGGCTCAGGGGAGGCGACGCACAGACGGCGCCGAGAGATTGTCATTTGTCCACGCATGCTGAACCTGCGCAAACGCCATCACACGAGGCCGTGCTGAGTACGGAACTCGTGCGCGCGCTGCATGCGCTGCTGCCGGAATCGGCGGTGGTCCGGGTCGGCTGGGACGATCCCCAGCTGGGGCGCAGTGACGCCATCTGGCCGATACCCCCGGTCGCGGCCGACAGCGTGGCACCGGCTGCCGGCGATGGCCGCCACGGTTGGGATCATGACGGTGCCCGCCTGTACCTGGCGGTGGAGGGCGCGGCGCCTTCGTCCGCGTGGTGGGGTCTGGCGCGGCAGGCCATGGAGCTGGCCCTGCAGCGGGGCCGCCAGGCGGGACAGATCAAGGCGCTGGAAGAGGCCGAGCGGCTGCAGCAGGCGCTGTTCCAGATTGCCGATCTTGCCGGTGCCGACCTGGAGATGGGGCAGATGCTGCGCCGCGTGCACGACGTGCTGGGCACGCTGATGTACGCGGAAAACTGTTACATCGTCGAATACGATGACCTGCACGACCAGATCAGGTTCCTGTACTTCGCCGACCAGGTGGATGATTTCGTCGCCGATCCGGCGCAGAGCTTCGACGCCAGTGGAATGCCGCGCAGCCTGACGGTGGCGTTGCTGCACCATGGCAGGCCCCTGAGCGGACCTTCGCGGGAACTGTTGGCCCGCGAGGTCGGGCAGGAGCATGACCCGCTTCGCGGCCCCGAAAGCCTGGACTGGCTGGGTGTGCCGATGCTGCGCGATGGCCGGGTGTGCGGCGCCATCGTGGTGCAGAGCTACGAGCAGGCAGACCGCTATGGCGAGGCCGAGCGTGCACTGCTGGGTTTCGTTGCCCAGCACGTACAGACCGCGATGGACCGGCGCCAGGCCCAGGTGCGGCTCGAGCAGCAGGTGGAACTGCGCACGCAGGAGCTGCAGCGCGCCAACCACAGCCTGCAGGACGAAGTGGCCGAGCGTCGTCGTGCCGAGCAGCTGCAGATCGCGCTGTACGACATTGCAGAGATGGCGATGTCCGCCGAGAGCCTGGAGCAGTTCTACGGCCAGGTGCATGGCGTGGTCGGCCGACTGCTCGACGCGCGCAATTTCTACATCGCGCTGGTCAACGAGGCGGGTGATGGACTGGATTTCGTCTACTCGGTGGATGAACGCCACGCCAGCCGCGCCTCCCGTGCGTTCAGTCGTGGCCTGACCGAATACGTGGTGCGCAACCGCCAGCCGCTGTTGGCGTCCCGCGCGCAGATCGACTCGCTGCGCGCCAGTGGCGAGGTGCGCGAGTCCGGCGCGCGCTCGCTGTGCTGGCTGGGCGTGCCGCTGCTGCGGGATGACGAAGTGGTTGGCGCGATCGTGGTGCAGAGCTACAGCGAGCAGCGTGCCTTCAGCATCCACGACCAGCGCTTGCTGACCTTCGTCGCGCAGAACATCGGCACCGGACTGGCCCGCCAGCGCGACCAGCAGCGCCTGCGTTCGGCGCATGCCGAGCTGGAGAAGCGCGTGGACGAACGCACGCGCGAACTGGCAGAGGTCAATGAAAAGCTGTTGGGCCAGATCGGCGAGCGCCTGCGTGCCGAGCAGCGGCTGACCCACCAGGCCATGCACGACGCGCTGACCGGGTTGCCCAACCGCCTGCACCTGCTGGACCGGCTGCAGGATGCGCTGGTACTGGCCAGGCAGGAGGACGGCCCGGTGTTCGCGGTGCTGTTCCTGGATCTGGACCGTTTCAAGCTGGTCAACGACAGCATCGGCCACGCCGCCGGCGATCACATGCTGGTGGAAGTGGCCAAGCGCATCGTGTCGATGGCGGGCCCCGACGACGTGGTGGCGCGCCTGGGCGGTGATGAGTTCGCGGTGCTGCTGCAGTGCCCGCTGGGCCTGGCGCAGGCCCTGGATTTCGGTCAGCGCCTGCTGTTGGCATTGCAGGAGTCGATGTGGATCGCCGGGCGCGAGCTGTTCCCGTCCGGCAGCCTCGGCATCGCACTGTGGAATCCGCGTTACCGGACCGGAGAAGAGCTGCTGCGCGATGCCGACGCCGCCATGTACCGGGCCAAGGCGCAGGGCCATGATCGCTGTGCGATCTTCGACGAGGACATGCGCGAGCAGGCCATGCGCAGCCTCGATCTGGAAGCCGATCTGCGGCGGGCGATCAACAACCGGGATTTCGTGCCGTTCTACCAGCCGATCGTGCGCCTGTCCGACGGGGAAGTGGTGGGCCACGAAGCGCTGCTGCGCTGGCAGCACGAACGGCGTGGCCTGCTGTTGCCGGGCGCGTTCCTGGAGCTGGGAGAGGAGAGCGGGTTGATCGAACAGGTCGACTGGCTGATCTACGAACAGGTCATCGCCGGCCTGGCCGCGGGCGGGCAGGGCTATGTGTCGGTGAACGTGTCGCCGCGGCATTTCCGTTCGGCCGGTTTCAGTGCGCGCCTGTTCGGCCTGCTCGACGCCTGCGGGGCCGATCCGCGCCGGTTGCGCCTGGAGATCACCGAGGTCGCGCTGCTGGATGACGGCCCGCACACGCTGCATATCCTGCAGGGACTGCGCGAGCGCGGCATCCAGGTGCAGCTGGACGACTTCGGCACCGGCTTCTCGGCGTTGTCGTACCTGCACCGCTTCCCGATCAGCACGCTGAAGATCGACCAGAGCTTCATTGCCGGCCTGCATGGACCGGAAGTGCAGAGCACCCGCGCGCTGGTACAGGGCGTGCTGTCGCTGGCGCGCACGCTGGGCATCGAAACCATCGGCGAAGGCATCGAAACCGAAGCCCAGCGGCAGACACTGCGCGAACTGGGCTGCGATTACGGCCAGGGCTACCTGCTGGGGCGACCGGCTCCCTGGGCCGACGTGGCGCCCTGAGACGCCACGCGGCGGACGATCAACGCAGGGCGGCGCGGCGCTTCTCGTCGATCCACTTGGAGGCCTGTGCCGGCTGGTAGTTCTTCATCCACTCCAGCATCTGCTCGATGTCCGAGCCGTACCACAGGTCCTGGCGCTGGTCCGGGTGCAGGAAGCGCTCATCCACCATGCGATCGATCATGCCGATCAGCGGCGCGTAGAAGCCGTCCACGTCCAGGAATGCACAGGGCTTGTTGCCGATGCCCAGCTGGCGCCAGGTCAGCATCTCGAAGATCTCCTCCATGGTGCCGAAGCCGCCGGGCAGGGCGACGAAGCCGTCGGCCAGGTCGAACATGCGCGACTTGCGTTCGTGCATCGAGCCGACGATCTCCAGCTCGGTCAGGCCGCGATGGGCCACTTCCCAGTCGGCCAGCTGGCGGGGAATCACGCCGGTGACCTCGCCGCCGGCCGCGAGCACGGCATTGGCCACGGTTCCCATCAGGCCGACGTTGCCGCCACCGTACACCAGGCGCATGCCGTCACGGGCGATGCGGTCGCCCAGCGCGATGGCGCGTTCGGTATAGGCAGGCTTGCTGCCCGCGTTGGAACCACAGTACACACAGATCGATTTCATGGATCTTCCTGTCTCTTGGCCGGAAACGAAAACGCCCCGTCGCCGACCGCAGGGCGGTCAGGGACGGGGTGTCCAAGGATTATGAGGCCTTGAGAGGCCTTCTGTAGAGCCGAGCCATGCTCGGCTGCTCTTCGTTCAGATCGCGGCAATGCCCTAGCCGAGCATGGGCTGTGCCGGTCGTCCTGACCGGCACCCTTCGGGCCGTCGCCAGCGACGTTGGCAGCGGCTCCTGCCGCTGCCTTCGGCTCTACAAAAAGCGGGGGCTTACGCCGCCGCAGCCTGCTCGCGTCGCGGGCCTTCACGCAGGGCGCGGCCGACCATGCCCACCAGCAGATCCAGCTCTTCGCTGTCCATGCCGAAGTGGGGCGTGAAGCGCAGCGAGTTCTCGCCGCCATGGATCACGTTGATGCCATGCCGGCGCAGCCATTCTTCGGTGGAACCACTGCCGTAGCACTTGAACTGCGGCGCCAGCTCGCACGAGAACAGCAGGCCGGTACCCTGCACCTTGGTGATCAGCCCGCCAAGCTCGCCCTTGAGCTGTTCCAGCTTGCGCACGGCTTCGGCGCCGCGCTCGGCGATGTTGGCGCGCACCTGCGGGGTCAGCTGTGCCAGCGTCGCGCAGGCCACGTCCAGCGCACGCGGGTTGCTGGTCATGGTGTTGCCGTAGATGCCCTTGCGGTACAGCTGTGCGGCATGCTCGGTCACCGCCAGCACCGACAGCGGGTACTGGGCCGCGTTCAGGGCCTTCGAGTAGGTTTCCATGTCCGGCGGATCCAGGCCTTCGAAGCCCGGGTAGTCAACCACCGACAGCACGCCGTGCGCGCGCAGGCCGGCCTGGATCGAATCGAGCAGCAGCAGGCTGCCGTGCGCGCGGGTCAATTCGCGGGCCAGGGCATAGAACGACGGCGGTACCGAGCGGCCCGGATCGCCTTCGCCCATGACCGGCTCCAGGAACACCGCCTCGATGAACCACTTGTTGCGGGCGGCGTCCTCGAACACCGCGCGCAGGCCGGCTTCGTCGTACGGCGCCACGGTGATCACCGAATCCTCGCCACGGTAGCTGGCCAGATGCTGCATGTAGCTCTTGCGGCTGGAATCGGAGTACAGCGCCGGCCGGTCGGTGCGGCCATGGAAGCTGCCCTTGACCACCACGCGCTTGATCGCGGCGCCGGCGTGGCGCGCACCCGGGTCGGTCTGCAGCTTGGCGTTGACGTCGGCGATGCGTGCGGCCAGCCCGACCGCTTCCGAGCCGGAGTTCAGGCACATGAAACGGGCGAACGGGCAGCCGCCACGACGGTGGCCGATCTCGGCGCGAAGGGCGGTGATGAAGCGCTGCTGTGACAGGCTGGGGGTCATGATGTTGGCCATCACCTGCGGTCGGGCCATCGCCTCCAGCACCGTGTCGGGGGTATGACCGAAGCCGAGCATGCCGTAGCCGCCAGCGTCATACAGCACCGCCCCCTTGAGGGTGACCACCCACGGGCCGCGCGCGGCCAGCGCCACATAGGGCGTAACGGCGTCGTCGGCGTAGAAATTGACGAACCCGTCCTGCATGGCATTGATCTGCGCCTGTTCGTCCTGCGCCAGCAACGGCCCCAGTTCGCCCTGCACACGGGCGAACTCCGCGGCGGCGGCCTCGACCGCGGCCACCAGCTGCGGATGGCGGACGGACAGGGTGGTCAGGGTGGCGTCGTCCAGGCCGGTGGTGAGGCGGGTGCCGGGCTGGCTGCGCAGGGGGGCGAGGCGTTCGATGAAGCTCATTGCAGATCTCCTGAAACAATGGGGCGCACGGGCCATCAAAAAGCAAAACGCGCGTCATCACGCGCGCTGGGCGGCCTCGTGCAGCGGACTTCCATCTCGATGCTAGCACTTGTTTTTTTGCGCGATAACCCCGCAGAAACCTGTTGCATAGCAGCATTTTGCGCGACGTTCGCCGCGGACCACGCCGGCTCGCAGACGCTGGCCGTACAATGCGCGCCATTGTCGACCTGTTGCCGCCCACTGCCTTGAAGAAGTCCGATTTCCACTACGACCTGCCGGCTGAACTGATCGCGCAGGCGCCGCTGGCTGAACGTTCCGCCAGCCGCCTGCTGCTGGTGCCTCCGGCCCCTGCCGCCTTCACCGACCTGCAGGTGCGTGATCTGCCCTCGCTGCTGCAGCCGGGTGACCTGCTGGTATTCAACGATACGCGCGTGATCCCGGCGCGCCTGTTCGGTCAGAAGGCCAGCGGTGGGCGGGTCGAGATCCTGATCGAGCGCCTGCTCGGCGGCCAGCAGGCGCGTGCCCAGGTCGGCGCCAGCAAGTCGCCCAAGGCCGGCAGCCGCATCGCGCTCGATGCCGGTGGCGAAGCCGAAGTGCTGGGCCGCGACGGCGAGTTCTATGTGCTGCAGTTCCATGTGCCCGAGTCACTGGAGCAGTGGCTGCTGCACGCCGGACGCCTGCCGCTGCCCCCCTACATCCAGCGCGAGCCGGGCGTGGACGACCGCGAGCGCTACCAGACCGTGTTCGCGCGGGAGGTGGGAGCGGTGGCGGCACCGACCGCCGGCCTGCATTTCGATGAACCGCTGTTGGCCGCGCTGAAGGACAAGGGCGTGGAGTTCGGCCACGTCACCCTGCACGTGGGGGCAGGCACCTTCCAGCCGGTGCGAGCCGATGACCTGAAGGACCACGTGATGCACCGCGAGTGGCTGAACGTGGGCGCCGAGCTGGTGCAGCAGGTGCGTCGGACCCGCGCTGCGGGCGGGCGCGTGATCGGTGTCGGCACCACCGTGGTGCGCGCGCTGGAAAGTGCGATGCGTGACGGCGAGCTGTTGCCGTTCGCCGGCGAGACGCAGATCTTCATCACCCCGGGCTATCGGATCCGCAGCGTTGACGCGATGGTGACCAATTTCCATCTGCCGGAAAGCACCCTGTTGATGATGATTTCGGCCTTTGCCGGCAAGGAGAGGGTGTTCGAGGCCTATCAGCACGCGATCCAGCAGCGCTATCGCTTCTTCAGTTACGGCGACGCGATGCTGCTGTTCCCGCAGGCAGGGTAGGGCGCGCCGGGAGGGCAGGGACCCTTGTGGGTGCGCACCTTGGTGCGCACGCCTTCTTGGGAGACAATAGGCAACTATTTGCCTGAACGACCGCTCCATGTCCCGACTGCAGTTCCAGCTCAAGACCCGCGACGGCCGTGCCCGTCGCGGCCGCCTGACCTTCCCGCGCGGCACGGTGGAAACGCCGGCTTTCATGCCCGTGGGAACCTATGGCTCGGTCAAGGGCATCCTGCCGGACCAGGTGCGCGCGCTGGGTGCCGAGATCATCCTTGGCAACACCTTCCATCTGTACCTGCGTCCGGGCCTGGACATCATCGCCGACCACGGCGGACTGCATGGCTTCTGCCGCTGGGACGGCCCGATCCTGACCGATTCCGGCGGTTTCCAGGTGTTCTCGCTGGCCCACCGCCGCAAGATCACCGAACAGGGCGTGACCTTCGCTTCGCCGACCGACGGGGCCCGGGTGTTCCTCGGCCCGGAAGAGAGCATGAAGATCCAGAAGGTGCTCGATTCGGACGTGGTGATGATCTTCGACGAGTGCACCCCGTACCCGGCCACCGAGGACGTCGCCCGCCGGTCGATGGAGCTGAGCCTGCGCTGGGCCCAGCGCAGCCGCAACGCGCATGACGAGCTCGGCAACGATGCGGCCCTGTTCGGGATCGTCCAGGGTGGGGTGCATACCGACCTGCGCAGCCGCTCGGCCGAGGCCCTGCAGGCGATCGGCTTCGATGGCTATGCCATCGGTGGCCTGGCCGTGGGCGAGCCGGAGCATGAGCGCAACGCCATGCTCGACCACCTGGATCCGGAGCTGCCGGGCGACCGCCCGCGCTACCTGATGGGCGTGGGCCGGCCGGAAGACCTGGTCGAGGGTGTCGCACGCGGCGTGGACATGTTCGACTGCGTGATGCCGACCCGCAACGCGCGCAACGGTCATTACTTCACCTCGTTCGGTACCGTCCGCATCCGCAATTCGCAGTATGCGCGGGACATGGACCCGATCGAACCGGGCTGCGGCTGCGTGGCCTGTACCGGCGGCTACACCCGCTCCTACCTGCGCCACCTGGACCGCTGCAACGAGATGCTGGCGCCGATGCTGGGCACCCTGCACAACCTGTTCTACTACGAGAAGCTGATGGCCGACATCCGGGCGGCGATCGAGGCGGGAACCTTCCAGGCCTTCCGCGAGTCCTTCTATGCGGCACGCGGAGCGGTTCCGCCGCCGCTGTAACCCGGCGCCCCCCTGTCGAACGGCCCGGGGACGAACGTCCGGGGCCATGGCATACTTCAAGGCTGACCCAGATCCGCGGTCGACACCCCGCGCCCGTGAAAGGGCCGGAGCGCCGCCCAACCAAAGGACCAAAGATGAACCTGCTTGCCTTCCTGATTCCCGCCGCCCACGCCCAGGCCGCCGGTGGCCAACCGCAGGGCATGGGCCTGACCACGCTGCTGTTCCCGATCATCCTGATCGCCATCATGTACTTCCTGATGATCCGCCCGCAGATGAAGCGGCAGAAGGAGCACAAGGCCATGCTGGAGAAGATCAAGCGTGGCGACGAAGTGCTGACCAACGGTGGCATCGCCGGCGTGGTCACCGACATCGGCGACAACTTCGTCACCCTGGAAGTGGCCGAGAACGTGCGCATCCGCGTGCAGAAGGGCGCTGTCGGCAACGTGCTGCCGGCCGGTACCCTGAAGTCGGCCCAGTAAGCCACTCCCTTTCCGATGCACAACCGCGGCGCCGGGGATGGCGCCGCGCGGGACCCAAGCAATGCTCGAATTTCCACGCTGGAAGTACGTCGTCATCCTGATCGTACTTGCGCTCAGTACGCTGTATGCGCTGCCCAACATCTACCAGAAGGACGCGGCCGTCCAGATCACCGCCAACCGTGGCGGACAGGTCGACGACGCCCTCCGCGACCGCGTGGTGGCTGACCTGAAGAAGGCCGGCATCGCCAGCCTCGGCGCCGAGAAGGAAGGCGAGAGCCTGATCGTCCGCCTGCCGGACCTCAAGACCCAGGCCGCGGCAAGCGACCTGCTGCGCGACAGCGTGGGTGAGAACTACACGGTCGCGCTGAACCTGGCATCCACCGTTCCGGACTGGCTGGCCAATCTTGGCGGTCGCCCGATGACGCTCGGCCTGGACCTGCAGGGCGGCGTGCACTTCGTGCTGCAGGTGGACCAGAAGGCTGCGCTGGACAAGCGCCTGGATGCCTATACCGAAGACGTGCGCAGCACCCTGCGCGACGCACGCATTCCGTACCAGTCGGTCGAGCGTCGCGCCGACAACAGCATCGTGGCCAACCTGAGCCCGTCCGCCGGTGACGACGCCGCGCAGCGCGCCCGCACGGCCCTGCTCAAGGCGCAGCCGACCCTCGGTTACGACGTCAGCGGCAGCCGCATCACGGTGACCGTGCCGGAGGCCGAGATCTCGCAGATCGCCAACGGCGCCATCGAGCAGAACATCAATACCCTGCGCAACCGCGTGAACCAGCTGGGCGTGGCCGAGCCGATCATCCAGCGCCAGGGCGCCGACCGCGTCGTGGTGCAGCTGCCCGGCGTGCAGGACACGGCCGAAGCCAAGCGCATGATCGGTGCGACCGCCACCCTGGAATACCGTGCGGTGGTCGAGGGCAACGCGCAGGACGCCATCAACGCCGGCCGCATCCCGCCGGAAGCCAAGGTCTACCAGCAGCGTGACGGCCGCGGCCCGATCCTCCTGAACAAGCGCGTGATCGTCACCGGCGACCAGATGGTGGCTGCGCAGGCGGTGACCGACGCCAACAGCGGTGCCCCGGCGGTCAGCGTGACGCTGAACAACGTCGGTGGCCAGCGCATGTTCGACTTCACCAGCGCCAACGTGAACAAGCCGATGGCGGTGGTGTACACCGAACGCGTGCCGACCGTGACCGTGGTCGACGGCCAGGAAGTGCGCGGCTTCAAGGTCAACGAGGAAGTGATCTCGGTGGCCAACATCAATGGCGTGTTCGGCAAGAACTTCCAGACCACCGGCCTGCAGAAGAAGGAAGCCGAAGATCTGGCCAAGCTGCTGAAGTCCGGCTCGCTGGCCGCGCCGATGGACTTCGTCGAAGAGCGCGTGGTCGGCCCGAGCCTGGGTGCCGAGAACGTCAAGAACGGCATGCGCGCCGTGGTCTTCGCCTTCCTGTTCACCCTGGTGTTCTTCAGCATCTACTACCGCATGTTCGGCATCATCACGTCGGTGGCGATGCTGTTCAACCTGCTGATCGTGGTGGCGGTGATGTCGTTGTTCGGCGCGACCATGACCCTGCCGGGCTTCGCCGGCCTGGCGCTGTCGGTCGGCCTGTCGGTCGACGCCAACGTGCTGATCAACGAGCGTATCCGTGAAGAGCTGCGGGCCGGTGTTCCGGGCAAGACCGCGATCGTGACCGGTTACGAGCGCGCTTCCGGCACCATCCTCGACGCCAACCTGACCGGCCTGATCGTCGGCGTGGCACTGTTCGCATTCGGTACCGGTCCGCTGAAGGGCTTCGCGCTGACCATGATCATCGGTATTTTCGCCTCCATGTTCACCGCGATCACCGTGTCGCGTGCGCTGGCGACGCTGATCTACGGCCGCCGCAAGAAGCTCCAGAACGTGGCCATCTGACGGGACGACACGCACATGAAACTGTTTCCGCTGCACATCCTCCCGAACGACACCAAGATCGATTTCATGCGGTGGCGCCATGTCGCCATGGTCGTCACGATCATCGTGTTCCTGGCATCGATCGCCATCATCGGCTTCAAGGGCTTCAACTATGCCCTGGACTTCACCGGTGGCACCCTGATCGAGGCCCGCTTCGAGCGCCCGGTGGACGTCGAGCAGGTCCGCACCAAGCTCGAGCAGAGCGGCTTCGACGGCGCCCAGGTGCAGAGCGTCGGTGGCAGTACCGACCTGCTGATCCGCCTGGCGCCGCACGGTGAGCATGCCCCGGGTACCGGCGATTCCGCCGCCGAGGACAAGGCCACCGCGGCGGCCGTGGTCAAGGCGCTGTCCTCGGCCGACAACCAGGCGACGGTGCTGCGCAATGAGTTCGTCGGCCCGCAGATCGGCAAGGATCTGGCGATGAACGGCCTGTACGCCACCATCTTCATGCTGGCCGGCTTCCTGATCTACATCGCCGTCCGCTTTGAATGGAAGTTCGCGGTCACCGCCAGCATCGTGGCCATGTTCGACCTGATCGTGACGGTGGCTTACGTGTCCCTGCTGGGCCGCGAGTTCGACCTGACGGTGCTGGCCGGCCTGCTGTCGGTGATGGGCTTTGCGATCAACGACATCATCGTGGTGTTCGACCGCGTCCGCGAGAACTTCCGCAGTCTGCGCGTGGAGCCGATGGAAGTGCTGAACCGTTCGATCAACCAGACGCTGTCGCGTACGGTGATCACCGCGGTGATGTTCTTCCTGTCCGCACTGGCCCTGTACCTGTACGGTGGCAGCTCGATGGAAGGCTTGGCCGAAACGCACATGATCGGTGCGGTGATCGTGGTCATGTCGTCGATCCTGGTCGCGGTGCCGATGCTCACGATCGGCTTCCTGCGCGTGAGCAAGCAGGACCTGCTGCCGAAGGCCAAGGACATCGAGGCTCTGGCCCGCCGTCCGTAAGCGTTCGCGCTGCACGCAACGCACAGAGAACCCCGCGCAAGCGGGGTTTTTTGTTGGCAGGGCGTGCAGTCCTGCACCTGCCGAGGCAAAGGCAACATCAACAGCGGGGCATTCTGCGGGATGGCGGGGCGGTGTCGGAGTGCGGGGACGCCGTGAACCCGTCCATGGGGGCTTGGCAGCCGCATCCATGCGGCTGACACCCCGCACTCCGACACCGCCCCACCTTCGACAGATTCCGGCGGCTGATCGAAATGAATCCGGGGTCAGATCCGTTTTCCTGTGGAAAACGGATCTGACCCCAAGAGCATTTCCGACAGATCACGGAAGACTGTCGAAGGCGGGGTGGGTCCGGTTGTGGGGGCGTGAGCGCCATGGATGGCGCGACCGAGCCTACAGGGACGTATTCACGGCGTCCCCCGCAACCGGATCCACCCCGCCACCCGTCAGCAAGCCAGCCTTTGACGTTGACGTTGCTCCGGCCTGCAGCGGGTGCAGGGTGCAACCCTGCAAAACAAACACCACCCTACGGCAGCGTCGGTTGTGCATTCGGCTCTCGCGCACTACGATCCTGCGGTTCGCGCGCGCAGGCGCGCCCTCCGATTCCTGCTGAGCGCCCTGCGCGCCGCATCTGCCAACCCGAGGTATCCATGGTCATCAAACCGCGCGTCCGCGGCTTCATCTGCGTCACCACCCATCCGACCGGCTGCGACGCCGCCGTCAAGCAGCAGATCGACTACATCCGCGCCCGCCCGCCGATCCAGAACGGTCCCAAGCGCGTGCTGGTGATCGGCGCCTCGACCGGCTACGGCCTGGCCGCCCGCATCACTGCCGCGTTCGGCAGCGGTGCGGCGACCCTGGGCGTGTTCTTCGAGCGTTCCGGCAGCGAGACCAAGCCGGGCACGGCGGGCTGGTACAACTCGGCGGCCTTCCACCGCTATGCCGATGAGGCGGGCCTGTATGCCAAGAGCATCAATGGTGATGCGTTCTCGGATGAAGTGAAGGCGCGCACCATCGAGATGATCAAGGCCGATCTCGGCCAGGTCGACCAGGTCGTCTACAGCCTGGCTGCGCCGCGCCGCAAGCACCCCAAAACCGGTGAAGTGATCAGTTCCACGCTGAAGCCGATCGGTGAGCCGATCACGCTGCGTGGCCTGGATACCGACAAGGAAGTGATCACCGAGACCACTTTGCAGCCGGCGACACCCGAGGAAATCGCAGGGACCGTCGCAGTGATGGGCGGTGAAGACTGGCAGATGTGGATCGACGCGCTGGCCGATGCCGGCGTGCTGGCCAATGGCTGCACCACCACCGCCTTCACCTACGTTGGCGAAGAAATCACCCAGGCCATCTACTGGAATGGCTCGATCGGCGCTGCCAAGAAGGATCTCGACACCAAGGTGCTGGGCCTGCGCGAGAAGCTGGCGAAGATCGGCGGTGATGCCCGCGTGTCGGTGCTCAAGGCCGTGGTCACCCAGGCGAGCTCGGCCATTCCGACGATGCCGCTGTACCTGTCGCTGCTGTTCAAGGTGATGAAGGAAAAGGGCACCCACGAAGGCTGCATCGAGCAGCTGGACGTGCTCTACGACATCCTCTACGGCGGCAAGGCCGACGGCGTGGCGATCGACCGCCTGCGCCACGATCTGGTCGATGGCGATGGCCACACCGTCGCGCTGGTCGATGAAGAAGGCCGCCTGCGTGCCGACTACAAGGAAATGGCGGCAGACGTGCAGGGCAAGGTGGTTGCGCTGTGGCCGCAGGTGACCAACGAGAACCTGTACGAGATCAGCGACCTGGCCGGCTACAAGGCGGACTTCCTGCGCCTGTTCGGTTTCGGCGTTGAAGGCGTCGACTACGAGGCCGACGTCGATCCGGATGTGAAGATCAACAATCTGGTCGATATGACCTGATCGAAAAGGCCGGCGAAAGCCGGCCTTTTCACGTAGGGCGCGCCGCTATGCTCGCCGGGCATGGCCCGGCGCTACAAGGCTCGTCGTGCATGTGCCGGCGTTACCCCGGCGCCCCTTGGTAGCGCCGGGCCATGCCCGGCGATGCGGGATCACCCGAAGTCGAAACTCATCGTCGGCAGCGCCGGTCCGACGAAGTCGCCCTGCACGTAGTCCACGCCTGCACTGAACAGCAGCGTCATGGAGTTGGCATCGCTGACGAACTCGGCGATGGTGCGGATACCGGCCTCCTGCGCGCGCGCCGTGATCTGGCTGATGCGGTCGATGTTCTCGCGGGTCGCCGCCAGGTCGCTGGTGAATCCACGGTCCAGCTTCAGGAACTGCGGCTGGAAGTGGGCCAGCAGCTGGAACGAATCCAGGCCGGACCCGAACTGTTCCAGGCCGATGCGGCAGCCCAGCGGGGCCACGGCGGCCAGGAACTGCTGGGCGCTGCGCAGGTGGGTGAACACCTTCGCTTCCGGCGCATGCAGCCACAGGCGCTCGCCCGGAACCCCGTGCGCTTTCAGTTCACCACGCAGGGTGGCAATCATCTGCGGGTCGTCGAACGATTCGGGGGTGACCTTCACCAGCATCTGGGTGGCGCTGCCTTCGCGCGCGCGCTGCCCCAGCACCGTGATGGCCTTGGACACCACCCAGCGGTTGATCTCGGCCAGCAGACCGTGTTCCTCGGCGATGCCAAGGAAAGCGGTGGGACTGAGCAGTTCACCGTTGTGCTCCAGTCGCAGATAGGCTTCGTACAGCTCCAGTGGCTCGCCCTGCAGGTTCAGTACCGGCTGGTAATGCAGCTGGAAGCCGTCGCCGTCCAGGGCTTCGCGGATGCGGCCGACCCATCGCTGCACACGTTCTTCCTCGACCCGATCGACCGCGGCCGGATCGAAGATGCGACAGGTGTTGCCCAGCTCGGCGGCCGCCTGCGTGCACTCGCTGGCACGCGCCAGGACCTGGCCGATACTGGCGATCTTCTCGCCGACCTGGACACCGCCGATGCTCACGGTGACCGTGGCCGAACGCGCGCCGATGCTGAACACATGGGCGGCATATGCCTCACGGATGCGTTCGGCCAGTGCCACGGTCTGCGCATAGGGGCCGGCCTGCAGCACGGCGAAGCTGTGTTCGCCGAAGCGCGCCAGCTGCGCGTCCTCCCCCACGACATCGGCCAGCAGGGAGGCCAGCGCGCCGATGAGGGTATCGGCCGAGGCCAGCCCGATGTCCGGCATCAGCCGCGCATAGTGGTCGGGCTCGACCAGCAGCAGGCCGAACTGGCCCTCGCTGCGGCCAGCCTGGGCGACCGCACTTTCGACCTGCAGCATGAAGGTCGGCCGGTTCAGCAGGCCGGTCACCTGGTCGCGCTGGCGAAGATCCTCGACCTCTCGGGCCAGTTCCGGGTCGAACTCGATCCGGCGGCGGAACACGACCTGCAGGCAGGATTCGCCCTCATAGGTGGCTGCGGTGAATTCCATCGTTGCCGGAAACGCACTGCCATCCTGGTGGCGTGCATCGAGCTGGTACTGCGGTGGTGGCGCTTCGCCGCGGCTGAGGCTCTTCAGCAGCTGCTTGAAGTCATCAACATGTTGGGCGGCCACCATGTCCAGCAGCGAGATGCCCTCGATGTCGTCGAAATGCTCGTAGCCGAACATGTCCAGATAGGCATCGTTGGCGCGGATGTGCATGCCTTCGTGCACATAGGCGATGGGTTCGCGGGAGGAGGCAATCAGCGCGTCGCAACGGCGCTCGGTCTCGCGCATCTGTGCCTCGATGCGGCGCAGCCCGCGGCGCGCCTGCAGGTCGACCCACTGGTCGCGGACCACCGCCAGCAGATGCTCCGGCCGTTGACGGAGGGCAAGGGCGCGGATGCCATGGCTGCTGGCCTGGACCAGCTCATCCTCGTCGATGCGCTCGGCCAGCAGCACCAGCGGAATGTCCTTGCCACTGGCCGCGATGTGCTGGGCCACCAGCGGCAGCGGGATGCCCTGCGAGGGCGAGGCCAGCACCAGATCGATGGCCTGGTTGGCCAGCACCTGCGACAGCTCGGCCGAATCCTGCGGGCGCCAGGGGCGCACGGCGATGCCGCTGTTGCGCAGCGTGCTGACGATGGCTTCCGCATTCTCGCCGCTGTCGTCGACGATCAGCAGGCGGATGGTGATGTCGTTCGCGTTCTGCATGCACTGCTCCCCAATCTGCGGATCTTGATACACGATGCACGGCGAGCCGTCCATGCGTGCAGGCATCCCGCACCCCGAACGGCGATGCGGTTCACACCACGCTGCCGGCGGCGTGGCCGCTGGCCCAGGCCCACTGGAAGTTGTAGCCGCCAAGCCAGCCGGTGACGTCCAGCACTTCGCCGACGAAATGCAGGCCCGGCACGCGCTTGGATTCCATCGTGGAGGACGAAACGTCGGCGGTGTCCACGCCGCCCAGCGTGACCTCGGCGGTGCGGTAGCCTTCGGTGCCACTGGCCACCAGCGGGAACGCACCCAGCAGCTGCGCAGCCTGGCGCAGCTGGGGCTCATCCAGCTGCCGTACCGGGCGGTCCGGCAGCCAGTGTTCGCACAGGCGCTGGGCCAGGCGCTTGGGCAGGACCTCGGCCAGCACCGTGCGCAGTTCGGCGGCTGGCCGCTCCTGTTTCATCCGTCGCAGCCACTGGCCGGCATCCTGGCCGGGCAGCAGATCCAGTTCCAGTGCATCGCCGGGTTGCCAGAAGGAGGAGATCTGCAGGATCGCCGGGCCGCTGACGCCACGATGGGTGAGCAACATGGAATTCTGGAACTGCATGCCGTTGCAGCGCGCCTCGATCGGCAGGGCGACACCGCTCAGGTCGGCCAGGCGCTCCTGGTGCCTGCCACTGAGGGTCAGCGGCACGAGTCCGGCGCGGGTCGGCAGCACGGCATGCCCGAACTGGCGTGCAATCTCGTAGCCGAAGCCGGTTGCGCCCAGGCTGGGGATGGACAGGCCACCGGTGGCGACCACCAGCGAGGCGCAGTGGAACATCCCCTGCGTGGTGTGCACACGGAAGCCATCCGCCCCGTGCTCGATGCGCTCGACGCTGCAGTGGGTACGGATGTGCGCACCCGCTGCCTGGCACTCGTCCACCAGCATCTTCACGATCTGCTTGGACGAAACGTCGCAGAACAGCTGCCCCAGCTCCTTCTCGTGATAGGCGATGGCATGGCGCTCGACCATCTCGATGAAGTGCCAAGGCGTATAGCGGGCCAGCGCCGATTTGCAGAAGTGCGGATTGGCCGACAGGAAGTTGGCCGGGGTGGTGCCGGTGTTGGTGAAGTTGCAGCGGCCACCGCCGGACATCAGGATCTTCTTGCCGATCTTGTTGGCGTGATCGATCACCTGCACCTGGCGGCCGCGCCGGCCGGCGGTGATCGCGGTCATCAGGCCGGCGGCACCGGCACCGATCACCACGACGTCGCAGCGCGTCGTACTCATGCCTTGGCGCGCTTGCGCCAGGTGGGGATGATGTCGAGCTGGATCTGGTCGTTGAGGATCTGCACCTCGCCGTCCTGGATCAGCACGCTGAAGCGCATGGCACGCTGGATCTGCTGGCCCCACTGCTCGACGAAGGTGCCATCGAGGTCGATCACCGACAGGTTGTCGAAGCGCGCCAGGCCCTTGCCCTGCTTGCCCCACCAGATGTCGGACGCATTGCCGCCGTAGTTGACCACCTGCACCTGGCGGCTGCGATTGCTGGCCTTGCGGATACGGGATTCATCGGGGTGGCCGAGGTCGATCCACTGCAGGATGTCGCCGGTGTAGTCGTGCTGCCACAGGTCCGGCTCGTCATCCGTACTCAGGCCCCGGCCGAATTCCAGGCGGTCGTCGGCGTTGAGGGCGAAGGTGAGCAGGCGCACCATCAGGCGCTCGTCGGTTTCCGACGGATGCTGGGCCAGGGTCAGGTTGTGGGTCGCGTAGTAGCCGCGATCCATGTCGCTGATCTGCAACTCGGCCTTGCGGATGGTGGCGGTGAGGGCCATGGGGGATCCGTCGACTAAAGAGGACAATGATAGAGGTTTGCTGCAGGGGTGTCCGTGGCCGGGGTGTCTGCCGCGCGTCAACGGTGGCACGCTTGCGGTTCCTGTTGCCGCCGGAGCGGACGCGATGACCCTGCCCAGCCGGCTGCAGCTGCCACCCGGCCATTGGCCGACCCTGCTGGACGGCCTGTGCGCACGCTTTCCGCGCATCGACCGCAGCCAGTGGCAGGACCGGTTCGCGCGCGGACGGGTACAGGATGCGCAGGGCAGGGCGCTGGCGGCGGACCAGCCGTGGCAGGTGGGGCTGGAAATCCTGTATTTCCGCGAGGTCAGCCACGAGCCGCGCATTCCGTTCAACGAGACGATCCTCTACCAGGACGAGCATCTGCTGGTGGTCGACAAGCCGCACTTCCTGCCGGTGACCCCGGCGGGTGCCCATGTCCGCGAAACCCTGCTGGCGCGGCTGGTGGCGCGGACCGGCAACGCGCAGCTGGCACCGCTGCACCGCCTGGACCGGCTCACCGCTGGGCTGGTCCTGTTCTCGCTGCGACCGGAGTCGCGCGATGCCTACCAGCGCCTGTTCCGCGAGCGCCGTATCGACAAGACCTACGAAGCGCTGGCCCCGGCGCTGCCGGCGCTGGACTTCCCGGTCGAGCGCCACAGTCGCATCGGCCCGGCACAACCGTTCTTCCGCATGGGTGAAATGGAGGGCGAGCCGAATGCGAGCACCCGCATCGAGGTGATCGACGCGACAGGTCCGGTCTGGCGCTACCGCCTGCAGCCGAGAACCGGTCGCAAGCACCAGCTGCGCGTGCACATGGCGGCGCTGGGCGCGCCCATCATCGGAGACGACCTGTATCCGCAGCTGCGTCCGGCCGCGAGCGGGGCGCAGGCGCCGCTGCAACTGCTGGCGCGGGCGTTGTCCTTCGACGATCCCCTGAATGGGGAACGGCGGGTGTTCAGCAGCCAGCGTCAGCTGGGCCTGGAGCTGGGCCCAGTGGTGGCGTGAGCCGGGCCCCGCCTCATCGCGCCACGCGGATGCGGGCCAACCAGCGGTCCAGCGCGCTGCCGAACGCCTGGCGGTCGCGCGCATGCAGGGGAGGCGGGCCCCCGGTCTGGACGCCGGCGCCGCGCAGCTCTTCCATGAAATTGCGTACCGACAGGCGCTGGGCGATGGTGTCGGCGGTGAACAGCTCCCCGCGCGGATGCAGGGCCAGCGCGCCTCGTTCGAGCACCAGCGCGGCCAATGGAATGTCCTGGGTGACAACCAGATCGCCGGCGGCGACCCGTTCGACGATGGCGCTGTCAGCCACGTCCAGGCCCTGCGGCACCTGGAGGGAGCGGATCCAGCGCGAGGGCGGGGTGCGGATCCACTGGTTGGCGACCAGGGTCAACTCCAGGCCGACCCGCTCGGCGGCCCGGAACAGGATGTCGCGGATGACAACGGGGCAGGCGTCTGCGTCCACCCAGATGCGGGGACGGGGCAGTTCAGCCGGGGTTTCAGCTTCAGTCATTTACCCAGTGTAGGGTAGGAAAAACCTGAATGGGTCCCCGGATCCGGGCCCGACCGACTGCCAGCCCTTGCCACGCCTAGCGGGGGCGGGGTGGCGATGAATGCCGGGGCTATCGCTTTTTGGGGAAAACACGCGTATCGTGCGACCCACTGTGTTTGCTAGGGTCACCGTGAATCGTGGCCTGGTGCAGTTGATCTCACGATCCACTCATCGATCCGCTTTACCAACGCCTGCAACTCAGTCTCGGCCCCGATACCCGGTGGCTGCGATTTTTTTCAACATGTGTTTCAGGAGTTAGTAAATATGTCTGAACGTCAGACCGGCACCGTCAAGTGGTTCAACGACGCCAAGGGCTTCGGCTTCATCACCCCGGAAAGCGGCCCGGACCTGTTCGTGCACTTCCGCGCCATCCAGGGCACCGGCTTCAAGACCCTGCAGGAAGGCCAGAAGGTCACCTTTATCGCCGTCCAGGGCCAGAAGGGTATGCAGGCTGACCAGGTGCAGGCGGTCTAATCCGTCTGCTGCCCTCGGGTAGCCAGAACGCCGGAAGCGCAAGCTTCCGGCGTTTTTTTTTTGCGTCGGCGGGAGCAGGCGCGGATCGAATCCACAGGCGCATGCGTGCAGGCGCGTTACGATGCTTGCACCCCTCTGGAGTCCTTTCATGCGCATCGTCCATCACCTCGAGAATTCCCGTTCGCTGCGCGTGCTGTGGATGCTGGAGGAGCTGGGGCTGGACTACGAACTGCGCCGTTACCCGCGCGACCCCAGAACGCTGCTGGCACCGCCGGCACTGCGCCAGGTACATCCGCTGGGGAAATCACCGGTGCTGCAGGACGGCGAGCAGGTGCTGGCCGAATCCGGCGCCATTCTTGATTACCTGGCTGACCGCTACGACACGCAGCGGCAGGTGTCGCCGTCGCCGATACCGGCCGAAGGTGCCGAGCGCATGGCCTATCGCTACTGGCTGCACTACGCCGAAGGCTCGGCGATGCCGCCGCTGCTGCTGACGCTGGTGATGAGCCGCATCCGCAACGCGCCGGTGCCGTTCTTCGTGCGCCCGATCGCCCGCAGCATCGCCGACAAGGCCGAGAAGATCTTCGTCGGCCCGCAGCGCCGCCTGCACCTGGACTGGATGGAGCGCCGCCTGGCCGAGAGCCCGTGGTTCGCGGGTGAGCGTTTCACCGCGGCCGATATCCAGATGAGCTTCCCGATCCAGGCCGCAGCGGCGCGCGGAGGCGGACTGGACGACAAGCCGGCGCTGCGCGCGTTTCTCCAGCGCATCGGTGAACGCCCGGCCTACCAGCGCGCTGAAGCGCACGGCGGATCGCTGCAGGCGCTGCGCGGCGATTGAGGTCGGCGGCGTCCATCCCCATGTCAGGGCCATGGACAGCCCCTTCCCGCGATTCGACAACCGTCTGCTGACCGTCCTGCCGGGCGACCCGGAAGCCGGGCCCCGCCGGCGTGAAGTCCGAGAGGCGGCCTGGTCGTCGGTGATGCCGACGCCTGTCGCCGCGCCGACCCTGCTGGCCTGGTCGCCGGAGGTCGCCGCGCTGCTCGGCATCGATGTGGCTGAAGTGTCGAGCGGCACGTTTGCCCAGGTATTCGCTGGCAACGCGTTGTATCCGGGCATGCAGCCGTGGGCCGCCAATTACGGCGGGCACCAGTTCGGTCACTGGGCGGGCCAGCTTGGCGATGGGCGGGCGATCTCGCTGGGCGAGCTGGTGGCGCCGGATGGCCGGCACTGGGAACTGCAGCTGAAGGGTGCAGGCCCGACCCCGTACTCCCGTGGCGCCGACGGTCGCGCGGTGCTGCGCTCGTCGATCCGTGAATTCCTGTGCAGTGAGGCCATGCACCACCTCGGTGTACCGACCACGCGTGCGCTGTCGCTGGTCGGTACCGGCGAGCACGTGGTGCGCGACATGTTCTATGACGGCCGTCCGCGAGCCGAGCCCGGCGCGATCGTATGCCGTGTGTCGCCCTCGTTCCTGCGTTTCGGTTCGTTCGAACTGCCGGCCTCGCGCGGTGAGACGTCACTGCTGCAGCAACTGGTGGATGCCTGCATCGCCCGTGATTTCCCCGAACTGGCGGGGCAGGGTGAGGCGCTGTACGGTGACTGGTTCGCGCAGATCGCGGTGCGCACCGCCGAGATGATCGCGCACTGGATGCGTGTCGGTTTCGTGCATGGGGTAATGAACACCGACAACCTTTCCGTGCTCGGCCTCACTCTCGACTATGGCCCCTATGGCTGGGTCGAGGACTTCGATCCAGACTGGACCCCGAACACGACTGACGCACAGGGCCGTCGCTACCGCTTCGGAACGCAGCCGCAGGTGGCGTACTGGAATCTGGGGCGGCTTACGCAGGCGCTGTCGCCCTTGTTTGCCGACGTCGCGCCGTTGCAGGCGGGCCTTGCTGCCTATCAGGCCACCTTTGCCGCCTGCACGCGTCGCGATGCGGCGGCCAAGCTTGGCCTGGCAGCTGCCGATGATGCCGATCTGCAGCTCTACCAGCGCTGGCAGCAGCTGCTGCAGGACGGTGGCATGGACATGACCCTGTCCTGGCGCGCCTTGATGCGGATCGATCCGGCATCGCCCGATCCGGCGGCACTGGCTGAGGTCTACTACGACCGGGAGCGGCAGGAGGCCGTGCAGGTGCCGCTGCGGCAGTGGCTGCAGGACTACGCCGCGCGATTGCGGGCGGATCCTCTTCCGGCCGCCGAGCGCCTGGCGAAGATGGGCGCGGCCAATCCGCTGTACGTGCTGCGCAACTGGCTGGCGCAGGAAGCGATCGACCGTGCGGAACAAGGGGACATGGGCGGCGTACACGCCTTGCAGGACGTGCTGCGCGATCCGTACACCCAACGCGCCGGACGTGAGCATTTCGCCAGCAGGCGCCCGGCCTGGGCCGACGACCGCGCCGGCTGCTCGATGCTGTCCTGCAGTTCCTGACCGGTGCTACGGCGCAGCCGTGCGCTTCGCCTGGCAAGTGCCAGTGCAGCCTTCCCTACAACGATGGTCGTACCCATTCAGTGCGATATTCGCACGCGTAGTCGATTACCGCACTTGAATGGTGCAGTGCGATAAACCTAATTTCACTTCCGCAGATTCAAAGCAGTCCAAGCGATCCACCCCTGGCGGGGCGAGGGCAGCACCCGACCCGGTGCTGAAGCCAGGTGCAGGGGAAGACCGCAGGATTTCCCTTCACCTGTGCGGAGTGATCGCATGCGCCGTCGCTTGTCCATTGTTTCTCTGTTCCTGCTCGCCCAGTTGCCGACCCTGGCGTTGGCCTACCAGGCCGAACCGCCGCGCGGGCCCCTGCAGGTGCTGCGCGTGGACCGCTACGCCGACGACACCCGTCCCGGCTCCCTGCGCTGGGCGATCACCACCGCCAACACCGCGCCGGGCCGCTATCGCATCGAGATCGACGCGGTGGGTACCGCGCCCCATGTGATCAAGCCGACCTCGCCGCTGCCGGAGATCAAGGGGCCGGTGCAGATCATCGGCACGTCCTGGGGCCGCGATGGCCAGTACATCGCCATCGACGGTTCGGCCTACGTCACCGGCACCGGCACCGACGCCTGTCCGGGCGCCGAACCGGGCCAGTCGGGCACCAACGTGCGCACCACCACGCTGCCGGGGCTGGTCCTGCGGGATACCCAAGGCGTTGAACTGGCCGGTCTGGAGATCCGCAATTTCTGCATCGGTGTGCTGGTCAACCGCTCCAGCCACAACGAGATCCACGACAACCGCATCGTCGCCAACAAGGGCGGCGCCGGCATCATGCTCACCGGGGACGACGGCACAGGGCAGTCCACTGCCACCACCACCGTGCACAACCGCATCGTGCGCAATGAATTCCTCGACAACGGCGATGGACTTGAGCTGACCCGTGGCGCGGCCTGGAACCTGGTGGCCGACAACCTGTTCCAGTCCACCCGGGCCAACCCGGAACCGTCGCAGGGCATCGAAATCCTCTGGGGCAACGACAACAGCGTGGTACACAACCGCTTCGTCGATTACTCCGATGGCCTGCAGATCAACTGGGGCAACCGCAACTACATCGCCGCCAACACCTTCACCGGCAATTCGCTGGGCCTGAGTATCACCGGCAGCGGCAACGTGGTCGATGGCAACATCATCACCGGCAATGGCATCGGCATCGGCGTGCGCCCGCAGCCGGTCAGTGCGCCGAACCGCTTCACCGCCAACCGCATCTTCGGCAACGGCCTGCCGATCGAGCGCTGCGAGGCCGGCGGCGCCTGCGTGAAGGGCCAACCGCGCGGCGCCATCGTGTTCGGCGTGCCGGGCCTGGAACACGCCAGCTTCGTCGGTTCACGTGGTCGTGGTGTCGACAATGATCCGTCCAAGCGTGCGCGCATCTGCTCCGCTGCCGGCCAGACCGACTGCCAGCCGCTGCCGAACCTGGGCCAGGCGGCGCCGCAGCTGACTGGCGTGCAGGGCGAGGGTACGCAGCGCCAGTTGATCGGTCGTTTCCAGGGCACGCCCGACAGCCGTTACCAGGTCGAAGTGTTCGGTAACCGCGCCGCCAGCAGCAGCGAGGCCGAGTGGGTGCTGGGCAGCGTGCAGGCGCGCACCGATGCGCAGGGGCAGGGCCGTTTCACCTTCCCGCTCGGCGCCGCGGCAGATGCTGCGGCTGCGGGCAGCCTGACCGCCACGGTCACCTCGGCGCAGGGCGCCACCTCCCCCCTGAGCGCGCCGCTGTCGCTGCGCTGATCATCTCCACGAGACCGCGATCATGAATCTTGCGAAACCCGTTTCCCTGGCCGTCCTGGCCACCGCGCTGCTGCCCTGCATCGCCAGCGCGCAGTCGAGCAACCGCTACGAAGGCAGGACCCTCACTGGCGACTGGGGCGGCACCCGCACCGATCTGTTCGAGCGTGGCATCGCCTTCCGCGGCGACTACGTGGGTGAAGCCATGGGTGTGGTCGATGGAGGCTACGGCGAAACCGGTGCGCGCTATGCGCAGCAGGTGCGCGTTGGCGTGGACCTGGACATGGGCACGCTGGCCGGCTGGAACGGCGGTGCCTTCCACTTCACCCTCAACGACCGTCGCGGCCGCAGCACCTCGGTGGACTTCGTCGGCAACCGCTTCCCCATCCAGGAAGCGTACGGCGGCCAGTACACGCGGCTGACCGAACTGAGCTACGACCAGACCTTCAACGCGGGGCAGTCGTACTACAAGCTGGGCTATTACGCGATGGGCAACCAGTTCGGCCTGCACAGCCTGCTGACCCACTTCGTCAATGCGGCGTTCTGCGCGCACCCGCTGGCGATGTCGGGCAACAGCGGCTGGTACAACTACCCCGTGGCACGCTGGGGCGGTGAGTTCGCCCAGCAGGTCAGCCCGGCCGTCAACGTTCGCACCGGCTGGTTCCAGGTGAATCCGAACCTGGGTGGCAACATCGAACGCAACGCGTTCCGTCCGCTCGCTTCCGGTACCACCGGTTCGCTGTTCCCGGTGGAAGTGACCTGGACCCCGGCCAAGGGCAGCCGCTATGCGGGCGTCTACAAGTTCGGCGGTTACTACGACACCTCACGCGTGGACAAGCGCGGTCTGGATGCTTCGCCGACGACCGGGCGCCACGGCGCCTACGTGCTCGCCGAGCAGCGTCTGACCCGGGAATCGGCCGATTCCAGCCGCGGCCTGACTGCGTTCGCGCAGTACATGGTGTCCGACACCGACACCGCGCAGATCAAACGCTGGTATGCGCTGGGCGGGGTTTACCAGGGCATTGGCTCGCGCGCCCAGGACAGCATCGCGCTGGGCTACGTAGGCGCCGACATCAACAACCGGCTGGTCGATGCGCGCCGGGCCACGCTGACCGCCGGTGGCGTGCCTGGCGATTCGCCGCTGTACAACCTCAGCCAGGCCGAGGAGCTGTTCGAACTGTCCTACAGCGTCCAGGTAAACCCGTGGCTGATGATCCGCCCGGATGTGCAGTACATCGTCAACCCGGGCACGTTCAACTACAGCGGTACCGACAACGCCTGGGCCGTGGGCGTACAGGCCAAGGTGACCTTCTGATGGCCATACGCTCCTTCCATGCTCTGGTGACCGCCATGAAGTTTCCGCTCGCTCCGGTTGTGCTGGCCGGTGCACTGTGCGCCGTCCCGGCGCTGGCCCTGGCCGCACCGCCGCCGGCGGTACTGCAGGTCGGCCAGTTGCGTATTGGCGAGGGCCATCCCCGCACCATCGTGCCGATCACTGGCGCCACCGCTGACGTGGCCCTGCAGCAGGCGGCGGCCATCGCTGCCAGCAAGGCCACCGACATCGCCGAGTGGCGCATCGACTACCTGGACATCGCCACCGATGGCAAGGCGCTGGTCGCGCTGGGCAAGCGCATCCAGGCCACGCTGGGCGGCAAGCCGGTCATCGTGACGTTCCGCACCAAGGCCGAGGGCGGCGCCAAGCCGATCAGCGATGCCGACTACGGCGCGCTCTACGCCACGCTGCTGCGCGGCGGCGTGGCCCAGCTGATCGACGTGGAGATGTTCCGTGATCCGAAGGTGGTGCAGGCGCTGGTGGCGCAGGCGCACAAGGCCGGCGTGAAGGTGGTGATGTCCAACCATGACTTCCACGCAACGCCGCCCCGCGATGAGATCGTCGCGCGCCTGCTCAGGCAGCAGGCGCTGGGTGCGGACGTGCTGAAGATCGCGGTGATGCCGCGCGACGCAGGCGACGTGCTGGCCCTGCTCGATGCCACCTGGCAGGTGCGCCAGCAGAGCGACAGGCCGCTGCTGACCATGTCGATGGGGGGCACCGGTGTGGTCTCGCGCCTGGCTGGTGAAACCTTCGGCCAGGCGCTCACCTTCGGCATGATCGGCACTCCGTCGGCACCGGGCCAGGTCGAAGTCGATCGCCTGCAGGACGTCCTGCAGGTCATCCACGCATCCAGCCAGGCCGGTCACTGAGACCTTCCCCGCCGGACGTTCCACCGCATCACGCTGTTGCAGGAAACCGCCCCATGAGCCACGCCGCCCCCGCACCCTCGCTTGTCCTGGAACGGATGAGTCCCTTCCAGTGGACCGCCATCGCCATCTGCGTGCTGTTGAACATGCTCGATGGCTTCGATGTGATGGTCATGGCCTTTACCGCGCCGCATGTGTCGGCGGACTGGGAGCTGTCGGGCAAGGTGCTGGGGATGATGCTCAGCGCCGGCCTGGTCGGCATGGCGCTGGGCTCGTTCCTGCTGGCGCCGCTGGCCGATCGCTGGGGCCGGCGGCCGATGATCGTGTGCTGCCTGCTGATCCTGACCAGCGGCATGGCGCTGTCGGCGCTGGCTGCCAACGCCTGGCAGCTGGGCGCGCTGCGCGTGTACACCGGCATCGGCATCGGCGGCATGCTGGCCGGCGTGGGCGTGATCACCGCCGAGTACGCCAATGCCAAGTGGCGCAGTACGGCGGTCGCGCTGCAGGCCACCGGCTATCCGATAGGCGCCACCGCCGGCGGTCTGCTGGCGGCGTGGATGCTGGAACACTGGTCCTGGCACAGCGTGTTCCTGATCGGCGCCGCGGCGTCGCTGGTGTGCATTCCGCTGGTGCTCAGGTGCCTGCCCGAATCGCTGGATTTCCTGGTTGCGCGTCGCCCGGCCGATGCGCTGCCGCGCCTGAACGCACTGCTCTCGCGCATGCGCATGCCGCAGCTGCAGGCGCTGCCGCCGGCGCCGCTGCGTGATGGCCAGCGGCAGGGCTATGCGGCGCTGTTCGTGGGTGACCTGCGGCGCGTCGCGCTGCTGATCGCGTTGGCCTTCTTCCTGCACATGTTCGCCTTCTACTTCGTGCTGAGCTGGACGCCGAAGCTGCTGGTCTCTGCCGGTGTCTCCGCCCAGCAGGGCATCACCGGAGGCGTGCTGTTGAATCTGGGCGGCATCGTCGGCGGCAGCCTGTTCGGCTGGCTGGCCTCGCGCTGGTCGCTGTCGAAGCTGACCGCCGGTGCGCTGCTGCTGGCGATGGTGTCGATGCTGGGCTTTGCCGCCTTCAACACGCAGCTGGGCATGGCCTTCCCGTTGGCGTTCGTGATCGGTGCAGCACTGTTCGCCGCGATGGCGGGCCTGTATGCCGCGGCGCCGGTGGTGTTCGCCGCGCAAGTGCGGACCACCGGTCTGGGCTGGGCCATCGGCATCGGCCGCGTCGGTGCGATCCTCTCGCCGCTCACGGTGGGTGTGCTGGTGGATGGCCACTGGCGGCCCTCCGCGTTGTATGTGCTGTGCGCGCTGCCGCTGCTGCTGGCGGCCTGGGCGTGCCTGGGTCTGCGCGTGGGCGTGGGCCGGAACCAGCGTTGAACCGCGAGGGAGTCGTTGACTCAATGTGCGATTATCGAATCATGAGTGCGAATATCGCATTGACCGGACGGAGTGCCATGGCGACCATGTCGAGGCCGTGTTTTCCCTTCGCAGTGGCTCTGAAGCGAGGCGGTGATGACCGCTGGCGCGCAGGGCAAGGAGCAATGCAGTGATCGACAAGACCGTGGCCAGCGTGGAAGCAGCGGTGGCCGATATCCATGATGGCGCCACCGTGATGATCGGGGGCTTTGGCACGGCGGGCATGCCCGACGAGCTGATCGACGCGCTCATCGCACAGGGTGCGCGCGAGCTGTGCATCATCAACAACAACGCCGGCAACGGCGATACCGGCCTGGCCGCGCTGATCAGGCACAAGCGCGTGCGTCGCATCGTCTGCTCGTTTCCGCGCCAGGCCGATTCGCAGCATTTCGACGCCGCCTACCGCGCCGGTGAGATAGAACTGGAGCTGGTGCCGCAGGGCAATCTGGCCGCGCGCATCCACGCGGCGGGTTCCGGCCTGGGCGCGATCTTCACCCCGACCGGCTACGGCACCGAGCTGGCGCAGGGCAAGGAGACGCGTGAGATCGACGGGCGTCACTTCGTGCTTGAGTACCCGCTGCACGCTGATTTCGCGCTGATCAAGGCCGACCGCGGCGACCGTTGGGGCAACCTGGTGTACCGCAAGACCGCACGCAACTTCGGCCCGCTGATGGCGATGGCCGCGCGCTGCGCCATCGTGCAGGTGCGTGAGGTGGTGCCGCTGGGTGAACTGGACCCGGAGGCCGTGGTGACCCCGGGCATCTTCGTGCAGCGCGTGGTGCCGGTGGCCGCAGCGGGGGTGCAGGCATGAACAAGCTCAGCCGCGAACAGATGGCCGCGCGCGTGGCGCGTGACATTCCCGAAGGTGCCTACGTCAACCTGGGCATTGGCCTGCCGACCACGGTGGCCAATTTCCTGCCGGCCGACAAGGAGATCTTCCTGCAGTCGGAGAATGGCCTGCTGGGCATGGGACCGGCGCCGGCGCCTGGCCGGGAGGATCCGGATCTGATCAATGCCGGCAAGCAGCCGGTCACCCTGCTGACCGGGGGCTGCTATTTCCACCATGCCGATTCGTTCGCGATGATGCGTGGCGGCCACCTCGATATCTGCGTGCTGGGTGCCTTCCAGGTCTCGGTGCAGGGCGACCTCGCCAACTGGAGCACCGGGGCCCCCGATGCGATTCCGGCCGTGGGCGGCGCGATGGACCTGGCCATCGGTGCCAAGCAGGTGTTCGTGATGATGGACCTGTTCACCAAGAAGGGCGAGAGCAAGCTGGTGACCGAGTGCAGCTACCCGTTGACCGGGCTGCGCTGCGTGTCGCGCGTGTACACCGATGTGGCGGTGTTCGATCTGAGGGCTGATGGCGCGACCGTGCTGGAGATGGTGGAAGGCATGGATATCGGACAACTGCGTGAACTGACCGGCCTGCCGCTGGCACTGGCCGAGGGAGCCTGAGATGAGCCTGCACGAGACCTACATCGTCGATGGCATCCGTACCCCGATCGGTCGCTATGGTGGTGCGCTGTCCGGCGTGCGCGCTGACGACCTCGGCGCGATTCCGCTGAAGGCACTGCTGGCGCGCCACCCGCAGCTGGATCCGGCGCTGGTCGAGGACGTCTACCTCGGCTGCGCCAACCAGGCCGGCGAAGACAACCGGAACGTTGCGCGCATGAGCCTGCTGCTGGCCGGCCTGCCGGTGACGGTGCCGGGCAGCACGATCAACCGCCTGTGCGGGTCGGGCCTGGATGCGATCGGCACGGTGGCCCGTGGGATCGCCATGGGCGAGCTGGGTCTGGCCATTGCCGGTGGTGTGGAGTCGATGTCGCGCGCGCCATTCGTGATGGGCAAGGCGACCTCGCCGTTCGCCCGCGACCAGCAGATTGAAGACACCACCATGGGCTGGCGCTTCATCAACTCCCGCCTGCGCGAGCTGCATGGCGTGGAGACCATGGGCCAGACCGCCGAGAACGTGGCCGAGCGCTACGCCATCAGCCGCGAGGACCAGGATGCGTTCGCGCTGCGCAGCCAGCAACGCACCGCCGCCGCGCAGGCGGGTGGATTCTTCGATGGCGAAATCGAGGCGGTGGAGGTGCCGGGCCGCAGGCGCGGCGAGACCGTGACTGTCGACCGCGATGAACACCCGCGCGGCGATACCACCGCAGACGCTCTGGCCGGACTGAAGCCACTGTTCCGGCAACCCGGAACGGTGACCGCAGGCAATGCCTCGGGCATCAATGATGGTGCCGCGGCGTTGCTGCTGGCGTCCGGTGCGCAGGTCAAGGCGCTGGGCCTCACCCCGCGCGCACGCATTCTCGGCTTTGCCAGCGCCGGCGTGGAGCCGGCAATCATGGGCATGGGCCCGGTGCCGGCCAGCCAGAAGCTGATGACGCGCCTGGGCTTGTCCATCGCCGATTTCGATGCCATCGAACTGAACGAAGCCTTCGCCTCGCAGAGCCTGGCCTGTATGCGCCAGCTGGGCCTGGCCGATGATGCCGCGCACGTGAACCCCAACGGCGGCGCCATCGCACTGGGGCACCCGCTGGGCATGAGCGGTGCGCGCCTGGCCCTGACCCTGCTGCGCCAGCTGGAAGCCACCGGGGGCCGGCGTGGCCTGGCCACGATGTGCATCGGCGTGGGGCAGGGTGTAGCCCTGGCCATTGAGCGCGTGTGAGCCCCAACGAACCCATGATCTGCACGACAGCCGCGGCCTGCGGGCCGCTCGCCAACAGGAGTACGCCATGAGCGATCCCACTGAACTGCGCGGCTACCGCACGCCGTATCCCGGCAGCCAGCCGCCGCGCATCCACCTGCCGTATGCCTCCACCGCGCTGCGTGGCCCGGGTACCGATCCGATCGCCATCCCGGTGACGCTCTCGGAAGTGACCGGCCCGAGCATCAACCGCATCACCCTGGGTGAGCACGCCGCGGACCTGACCGCAGGTTTCCCCGGCCAGCCGCAGGGCGAGCGCATCATCGTCAGCGGCCGCGTGCTGGACGAGAATGGCCGCCCGGTGCGCAACACCGTGGTCGAGGTATGGCAGTGCAACGCTGCTGGCCGTTACCTGCACAAGGGTGACCAGCACGATGCACCGCTGGATCCCAACTTCAAGGGCACCGGCCAGGTGCTGACCGACAGCGAAGGCCGTTACCGCTTCACCACCATCAAGCCCGGCGCCTACCCGTGGCGTAACCACTACAACGCCTGGCGCCCGGCGCACATCCATTTCTCCCTGCATGGCGATGGCATCGGCCAGCGGCTGGTCACGCAGATGTACTTCCCCAACGACCCACTGCTGGCGTTCGATCCCATCTACAACTGCGTGGACGATGCCAACGCGCGCGAGCGCATGGTGTCCTCGTTCGATTGGGAAACCACTACCAACGAATTCGCGCTGGGTTACCGCTTCGACATCGTGCTGCGCGGTCGCAAGATGACCGTCTGGGAGTAAGACCATGAGTTTCCAATCCACTCCGTGGCAGACCGTCGGCCCGTACTACCGCCTGGGCCTGGAACCGCTGTACCGCACCGACATCGCCCCGGCCACCGCGCAGGGCGAACGCGTGCACGTGCAGGGCCAGGTGTTCGATGGCAATGGCGTGCCGGTGTCCGATGCCGTGCTGGAAATCTGGCAGGCCGACGCACAGGGCATCTATGCCCATGGCGAAGACCCGCGCCGTGACGACCACGACCCGGCCTTCGATGGCTGGGGCCGCGTGCCGACCGATGAGCAGGGGCGGTTTGCCTTCAGCACCGTCAAGCCGGGCCGCGTGCCGGGCCTGCGCGGCGAGCCGCAGGCACCGCACCTGATCGTGCTGGTGTTCATGCGTGGCCTGCTGCAGGCTGTGCGGGGTCGCATCTACTTCAGCGACGAGACCAGCAATGGCGAGGACGGCATCCTCGCGCTGGTGCCGCCCGAGCGCCGTCACACGCTGGTTGCGCAGGCGCAGGGCAAGGGTCTGTACCGGTGGGACGTGCGCATGCAGGGCCCGGATGAGACGGTCTTCTTCGCCTACTGATCGCGGCGCGCGCGACGCGCCTTCCGGTCACTCCACGCCCGCACGCAGCGCGCGCGGGTAAGCTGTGGCCACCCAGGATGGACTGCACCGATGAGCCTCTCCCCAACGCTGCTGGGCGGTCTGTTCGGCGATTCTGCCGTCGACGCCGTGTTCAGTGATCAAGCGCGCCTGCAGGCGATGCTGGACGTCGAGCGCGCGCTGGCACGCGCGCAGGTGCGGTGCGGGGTGATTCCCGCCACTGCACTGGCCCCGATCGAAGCGGCCTGCCGCGCCGATCTGTATGCGCTGCCGGCGCTGTCGGCCGCCACCGCGCTGGCTGGCAACCCGGCCATTCCATTGGTCAAGGCGCTGACTGCGCAGGTCAAGGCGAATGATGCCGAAGCCGCGCGCTGGGTGCACTGGGGTGCCACCAGCCAGGACATCATCGACACCGGCGCCGTATTGCAGCTGCGCACGGCGGTCGGTCACGTGCAGGCGCGACTGCAGGTGCTGTGCACGGCGTTGGCGCGGCTGGCCGAGGCCGAGCGCGGCACCGGTCTGCCGGGACGCACGCTGCTGCAGCAGGCCGTGCCGGTAACCTTCGGGTTGAAGGCCGCCGGTTGGCTTGATGCCCTGCAGCGCAGCCAGCGGCGCCTGGATGCGCTGGCCGAAGACACTCTGGTGCTGCAGTTCGGTGGCGCCGCGGGCACGCTGGCCTCGCTGCAGACGCGCGGGTTGGACGTGGCCGAGGCCCTGGCTGCCGAGTTGCAGTTGCCGCTGCCGGCGCTGCCCTGGCACACCGCACGTGATCGTATCGCCGAACTGGGCAGCGTGTTCGCGCTGCTGACCGGCAGCCTAGGCAAGATCGCCAGCGATATCGTGCTGCTGATGCAGTCCGAGGTGGCGGAGGCCTTCGAGCCGGCCGGGGAGGGCAAGGGGGGCTCCTCGGCGATGCCGCACAAGCGCAATCCGGTGGGCTGCGCGGCGGCCATCGCCGCCGCCACGCGCGTGCCGGGCCTGCTGTCCACGTTGTTCAGCGCCATGCCGCAGCCGCACGAGCGCGCGGCCGGGCAGTGGCATGCCGAGTGGGAGACCGTGCCGGAGATCGTCCGCCTGTGTGCGGGCAGCCTGGCCCAGGTGGACATGGTGGTGCAGGGCCTGCAACTGGACCGCGCACGCATGCGCCAGCATCTGGACAGCCATGGCGGCCTGCTCTACGCCGAGGCCGTGGCGGTCACCCTGGGCGAGCGTATCGGCAAGTCTGCCGCGCACGCCCTGGTGGAGCACGCCGCGAAGCAGGCGCTGGCGCAATCGCAGCATCTTCGCGACGTGCTGGCGCAGACGCCGGAGGTCACCTCGCAGCTTTCCGCTGCACAACTGGATGCCCTGTTCGCTGCCGACAGCTGGCGCGGCATGGCCGATACCTGGATCGACCGCGTGCTCGCGCGCGGCTGATCCCACGTTCACCGCTGGAGCACGCATGCCCTTCCTCGACCTTCCGCAGCACCGCCTGCATTACCAGACCGAGGGCCGTGCCGACGCGCCATGGCTGACGTTCTGCAATTCGCTCGGTACCGACCTGGGCATGTGGCAGCCGCAGGTGGGTGCGCTGGCCTCGCAGTATCGAATCCTGCGTTATGACCGTCGGGGCCACGGCCAGTCCAGCGCTCCGCCGGGCTTGTACACCGTGGCCGAACTGGGCGCCGACGTGCTGGCCCTGTGGGATCACGTGGGCGTCGAGCGCAGCCATTTCTGCGGTCTTTCGATCGGTGGTCTGACCGGGCAGTGGCTGGGCGTGCATGCGGGCAACCGGCTGCGCACGCTCACCGTGGCCGCCACCGCGGCGAAGATCGGCACGCTGGAGAGCTGGCAGGCGCGTATGGCCCAGGTCCAGCACGATGGCTTGTTGCCCCTCGTGGATGGCACCCGCGAACGCTGGTTCACCGCTGCCTTCGCACAGACCCATGCCAGCCAGGTGGAGGAGATCCTGCAGGTATTCCTGGCGACCCGCGTCGACGGTTACGTCGGCTGCTGCAACGCTGTGGCAACGGCCGACTTCCGCGATGTGCTGGGCCGCATCGGCGTGCCGCTGCTGGCCATTGCCGGTGATGATGATCCGGTGTGCGTGCCGACCGATCTGCAGGCAATCGCCGAGGGCGTGGCCCATGGCCACTACGCCGCTGTCCCGGGCCGCCACATCTGCAACCTAGAGTCGCCGCAGGCATTCACTTCCGCACTGGCTGCGCATCTTTCCGCGCAGCACTGACCCCCGCATAACAGGTAGACCACGATGGACGAACAGGAACGCTACGAAGCTGGCCTTGCGGTGCGCCGCCAGGTGCTGGGCGAGGCACACGTGGAACGCTCGCTGCAGGCGCGCACCGATTTCACCACCGAATTCCAGGACTTCATCACCCGCACAGCGTGGGGCACGGTGTGGACGCGTGAGGGGCTGCCGCGGCATACGCGCTCGCTGCTGACCATCGTGATGATGGTGGCGCTGGGCCACGACGAGGAGTTCAAGCTGCACATCCGTGCCGCCCGCAACAACGGCGTCACGCCGGAGCAGATCAAGGAAGTGCTGCTGCAGGCTGCGATCTACTGTGGCGTGCCTGCGGCCAACCACGCCTTCGCGCTGGCTAAGCCGATTCTGGAAGAGCAGGCCGCCGAGGGCTGATGCCGGTTCCGCCGGGCGTGGCCCGGCGAGCGCAGCGGCCGACGATGACGCCGGGCCATGCCCGGCGGCGTGCCTCAATTCAACAACGTGCCCAATCGCTGCGCCGCTTCGCGCAGGCGCGGCAGCAGCTGGGTCTGCATCACGCCCAGACCGATACGGCCCGCCTGGGTGCCGATGTTCAACGCACCAACCACGTCACCGCTGCGCGAACGCACAGGCACTGCGATCGAGCGCAGGCCGATCTCCAGTTCCTGGTCGACCAGGGACACACCTTCGCGGCGCACCTTCTCCAGCGTGTCCAGGAAATCATCCATGCGGGTGATGGTGCGCTCGGTGCGCGGCCGCAGCGGATTGCGTTCCAGATAGCCTTCCAGCGTGTCGCGCGGCAACGCCGCGAGCAACACGCGGCCCATCGATGTGCAGTAGGCAGGCAGACGGCTGCCCGCGCGCAGTCCAATCGACATGATGCGTACGGTTTCCGCACGTGCCACGTACAGGATGTCGTCGCCGTCCAGCACGCCCAGCGAGCAGGATTCATGCACGTCGTCGCGCAGGGCATCGAGCACCGGCTGCGCTGCGGCGGTCATCGACGACGACGCCACATAGGCACCGCCCATGCCCAGCACGCGCGGCAGCAGCACGTAGCCACGGCCCTGTTCGCCGACATAGCCCAGCTTTTCCAGCGTATACAGCACGCGCCGCACCGCGGCACGCGAGATGCCGGTATCGGTGCTGATCTGTGACATGGTCACTTCGCGCGGGTGCTGCGAGAACACGCTCAGCACGGCCAGACCGCGACCGAGCGATGTCATGAAGTCCGGGTCGCCCTGGTTGTCCTGGATCTGCTGCATCAGCTCATGGGCCAGGCCACGGTCCTGCGGCGGAGCAGGTGCGCGCTTGGGGCGACGGCTGGGAGGATCGGCGGCAGGCATGGCAGCAGCTTTCATCGGGTTCGACCTTGCATGGTAAGCGCTCGCACCAGCAACCGGTACCCGGGTAGCGCCGCCCGGCAGGCGACGCTACGGGGCGGGGTTCACCTGCGCTCGGGCAGCGCGTAGGCAATCACGTAATCGCCGCGGTCCGGCGACTGGCGGGCGCCACCGGCGGAGATCACCACGTACTGACGGCCCGTCTTCGGCGAGACATAGGTCATCGGTGTGCCCTGGCTGCCCACCGGCATGCGTGCTTTCCACAGCTCATCGCCGGTACGGCTGTCGTAGGCACGCAGGTAGTAATCCTGCGTGCCCGCGAAGAACAGCAGGCCTGACTGGGTGGCCAGCGAACCGCCCAGGGTCGGCATGCCGATCGGGATCGACAGGCCCATCTTGATGCCCATCGGACCGGTGTCCTTCACCGTGCCCACCGGTACCTGCCAGACCAGTTTGCGGGTCGCCAGGTTGATCGCCGACATCGTGCCGAACGGGGGCTTCTGGCAGGGAATGCCAAGCTTGGACAGGAAGCGGTCGCGCAGCGAACCATAGGGCGTGCCGGTCTGCGAGGCCGCGCCCATTTCCACGCCGCCGTCGCCGCTGCTCATCTGCGCGCGCGGAATCAGCTTGGTCCACAGGCCCAGGCGCATGTCATTGACGAACAGATAGCCCGTGGTCGGGTCGACCGAGGCGCTGCCCCAGTTCATGCCGCCCAGCGAACCCGGCCATTGCAGCGCCAGGTCTTCGCCCGGCGGCGTGTACATGCCGTCGTAGCGGAACTGCTTGAACTGGATGCGGCACAGCATCTGGTCGATCGGGGTGGCTCCCCACATGTCCGACTCGGTCAGCGTTTCCGCGCCGATCTGCGGCAGGCCCACCGACAGCGGCTGGGTGGCGGCGTAGCGCTCGCCCTCGGCGTTGCCCTGCGGCGCCGGAATGTCGCGCACTTCGCTGATCGGTACGCCGGTCTGCCGGTTGAGCATGAAGATCTGCCCGGCCTTGGTGACCTGCAGCAGCGCCGGCAATGTGCCGCCCTTGCCGTCGGGTACATCGATCAGGGTCGGCTGCGCGGGCAGATCGTAGTCCCACAGATCGTGGTGTACGGTCTGGTACACCCAGCGTTCCTTGCCGGTGGCGACGTCGAGCGCGACCACGGCAGAGCTGTACTTGTCGTCCTGCGGCGTGCGTTCGCCGGCCCACTGATCCGGCGTGGTGTTGCCGGTGGGCAGGTAGACCAGGCCCAGTTGCGGGTCGTAGGCCATCGACGTCCACACATTCGGCGTCGCACGGGTGTAGTGGATCGACGGATCCAGCGGCACGTCCGGGGTCTCCTTTGAAAGATCCCAGATCCAGACCAGCGCACCGGTGCGCACGTTGTACGCACGCACCACGCCGGACGGTTCACCCACTTCGATGTTGTCGGCCACCCGGCCGCCGACCACGATCAGCTCGCCCGCCACCAGCGGCGCGGCGGTGAGGGTGTAGAAGCCGGGCTTGATCTCGCCCATGCCGACCTTCAGGTCGACCACCCCGTTGCTGCCAAAGTCCGGGCACAGGGCACCGGTGTTCGCATCCAGCGCGAACAGGCGGGCGTCGATGGAGGTCATCAGGATGCGCTTCGCGCACAGCGCCGGGCCGGTGCTCGCCACGTCAGTGGCCGGCACTGGTGCCGGTGCCGGTGCAGCCGTCGTCGCGGCGGCCGGTGCGGTAGTCGCATCGAAATAGCCCAGGCCCCGGCAACGCTGCCAGTTCGGTGCGGTGGCCTTGGGATCGAAGGCCCAGCGCTGCTTGCCCGAATCGGCATCAACGGCGATCACCTGGTTGTGCGGGGTGCACAGGTACAGGGTGTCGCCGATCTGCAGCGGGGTGTTCTGGTCTTCGGCGCCGAAGCCGTTGCTTTCCGGTACATCGCCGGTACGCGCGGTCCAGGCCACCTGCAGCTCTTTCACATTGGCCGGGGTGATCTGGTCCAGTGCGGCAAAGCGGGTACCGGCGGTGGTATTGCCCCAGTGCATCCAGTCGCGCTGTTCAGCGCCCTTGGCCACGGGCACTACGGGGGGTGTGGTGCCCTGCGCCGCCTGCACGGGACGCGGCTGGAACGCTGCGAAAGCAGTACCCAGCAGACCCACCAGCAGCACTGCAGCCACGCCATAGGCGCCGCGACCGGACACCTGGCCGCGGCTGCGGCGCAGCACCGGCCAGGCCAAGGCGACCAGCAGGGCGAGCACGGCGGGCATCACCAGGCGCGAAACCAGCGGCCAGAAATTCCAGCCGGCATCCACCAGCGCCCACAGCAGCGTGGCCACGAACGCCAGGCCGTACAGCAGCGCACCGTTCGGCCGGCGCATCACCAGCAGCACGCCGGCCACGGCAGACGCTACACCCATCAGCAGGAAGTACCAGCTGCCCCCCAGCTGCACCAGGCGTACGCCGCCGACCAGCAGAGCCATGCCGAACAGCGTCACCAGGATGCCGAGCAGGACCACCAGTACACGGCACACGGCCGGAACCTTCGTCGTCTCGTCCACGTTGCATGAACCTCATTGCAGGAACCCGCGCGAAGGCGGGGAAGCCCCGCGCGCGCCAGGCGTGGCGGGGGCCGACGGCATCCAGGGCGGCTGCGGGCCGTGACGGCGTGCAGGCGTCGATCTGCTTATGACGCAAGGCGGGTGAATGACCGATCACGGCGATTATCGCACGCGTGTGCGATTTTTTCGTGATGCTGTGGCGCCATTGATGGAACGCAGCGGCGCGAAGATGCCGGGAACGGGCAGCGTACGGACGAACCGGTTACCCTATGCCGCCATACAAGCTGGTAGCTGCAATGACCGACGCCACCGTGGCCGTCCCCGCGTGGGCCTCGCGCCTGCGCGACATCGCCGACTTCCCCAAGCCCGGCATCCTGTTCAAGGACATCATGCCGCTGCTCGCGCACGGCGAGGACTTCCGTGATGCCATCCACGCGATGGCCGACCGCTGGCGCGACCAGAAGCTGGACGCGGTGGTGGGTATCGAATCGCGTGGTTTCATCCTGGGTGCCGCGATGGCACTGGAACTGGGCGTCGGCTTCGTGCCGGTGCGCAAGCCGGGCAAGCTGCCCGGCCAGGTGCTGCGCGAGGAATACACACTGGAGTACCGCAGCGACTGCATCGAAGTGCATGCCGATGCGCTGGCGGCCGGCGCGCGCGTGGCGATCATCGATGACGTGCTGGCCACCGGCGGCACGCTGGTGGCCGCATTGTCGCTGGTGCGCCGGTTGGGCGTGGACGTGGTCGGTGCTGGCGTCCTGGTCGAGCTGGATGGCCTGGGTGGCCGCGCCCGTTGGCAGGCGGACCTGCCGCTGCACACCGAGCTGGTGTTCTGAGACTGCCGCCGGGCATGGCCAGGCGCTACCCGTTCTGAGACTGTCGCCGGGCATGGCCCGGCGCTACCTGTCGCTGGGCCTTACATCATCCGTACGCGGAAGCGGCGGCCCTTGATCTTGCCGGCCTCCAGTTTCGCCACGGCCTTGCTGGCCTGCTCGCGCGCGATCGCCACGTAGGAGCGGGTCGGGAAGATCGCGATCTTGCCGATGAACTTGCCCGACAGTCCTGCGTCGCCGGTCAAGGCGCCGAGGATGTCGCCCGGGCGCAGCTTGTCCGTCTTGCCACCGTCGATGCGCAGGGTGCGCATCGCTGCCTGCGGCAACTCGGCGGGGCGTGACGTCGCCAGCGGCGTTTTCTGCCAGTCCAGCGCGTGCCCCATCTGTGCTTCGATTGCTTCGGCGCGGGTCTTTTCGCGGCCCGCCACCAGGCTGATGGCCAGGCCGCTGGCGCCGGCACGGCCGGTACGTCCAACGCGGTGCTGGTAGCTTTCGACATCGGTCGGCAGCTCGTAGTTGATCACCGCCGCCAGCTCTTCCACGTCCAGACCGCGCGCGGCGACGTCGCTGGCGACCAGCACGTTGCAACTGCGGTTGGCCAGGAGCAGCAGCACTTCCTCACGGTCACGCTGCTCCATGTCACCGTGCAGGGCCAGCGCCGAGAAGCCGAACTGCTGCAGCGAATGGGCGACCTCATCCACGTCCTTGCGGGTATTGCAGAACACCACTGCCGATTCGGGCGTGTACTTGAGCAGCAGGCCGGCCAGCGCCTTCTGCCGATGGGCCGGCTCGACCTCGCAGAACAGGTGGCGGATGGCCGGCGCCTGGTCAGCGCCTTCCACCGTGACTTCAACGGCATCGCGCAGCAGATCACGTGCAATGGCACGGATGCTGTCGGGGAAGGTGGCCGAGAACAGCAGGCTCTGCCGGTCCTTGTGGGTGCGTCCGGCGATTTCGCGGATGGGCTCTTCAAAGCCCATGTCGAGCATGCGATCGGCTTCGTCCAGCACCAGCGTGCGCACCGCGCCAAGATTCAGCGCGCGCTTGCGTGCCAGCTCCTGCACGCGGCCAGGGGTGCCGACCACCACGTGCGGGTCGTGGCCTTCCAGCGAAGCCAGCTGCGGTCCCAGCGGCACGCCGCCGACCAGCAGCAGCAACTTCAGGTTGGGGATGCCGGTGGCCAGCTTGCGGATCTGCTTGCCGACCTGGTCGGCCAGTTCGCGGGTCGGGCACAGCACCAGCGCCTGCACGCGGATCAGGCTCGGATCGATCGCCTGCAGCAGCCCCAGGCCAAACGCAGCGGTCTTGCCGCTGCCGGTCGGAGCCTGCGCGATCACGTCGCGGCCATCGAGGATGGCGGGCAGGCTCTGGGCCTGCACAGGGGTCAGGGTGGTGTAGCCGAGGGCATCCAGGCCGGGCTGCAGGGCCGGGCTCAGCGGCAGGGTCGAGAAATCAGTCATGGCGCATTGTACCTGCGCGCGCGGCCGTCACCGTCTCCCGGGGCAGCGGCCGTATCGGCAGACCTGCGCTCAGTGCAGCATCGCCAGCACGCCCTGGTGGATCGCCAGGCCACCGAACAGCAGCCAGGCGAACAGGAGCAGCGCCAGCAGCAGCGGCTTCAGGCCCGCCTGGCGCAGCGCGGAGACATGGGTGGTCACGCCCAGCGCCGCCATCGCCATCGCCAGCAGCACCGTGTCCAGCTGCACCAGCGCTGCGTGAAGTCCGGCGGGCAGCAGCTGCAGCGAGTTCATGCCGGCCACGGCGACGAAACCGAACGCGAACCACGGCACAACGATGCGGGCCTTGCTGCCCTCGGACGTTGCCCTGCTGCCGCGTGCCAGCCAGAGCGACAGCACGACCAGGAAGGGCGCAAGCAGCATCACCCGGACCATCTTGGTGATGACGGCGGTATCGGCAGCCGCCTCACCCACGGCACGGCCGGCAGCCACCACCTGCGCCACTTCGTGCACGGTCGCCCCGGTGAACAGGCCGTACTGCCGCGCGTCCATCGCCAGCCAGCCGTGCGACTGCAGCAACGCATACAGCGCCGGATACAGGAACATGGCAAGCGTACCGAACACCACCACGGTCGATACCGCCACCGTTACCTGTGCCGCACGACCACGCACCACCGGCTCGGCCGCCATCACTGCCGCCGCGCCACAGATGGCACTGCCGGCGCCGATCAGCATCGCCGCCTCACGCTCCATCCTGAACACGCGCGTGCCCAGCCAACAGGCCAGGCCAAATGTGCTGGCGACCACCAGCACGTCCATCAGCACGCCGGCGATGCCGACATGGCCGATGTCCTGGAACGTCAGGCGCAGGCCATACAGCACAATGCCGGCACGCAGCAGCCAGTGCTTGGCGAAGCCGATGCCTGCCGCGCTGCGCGGCGCCAGCCGCGGGTACAGGGTATTGCCGACCGCGATACCGGCGACGATCGCCACGGTCAGCGCGCTCAGGCCATGCGCCTGCAGCCATGGCAGGTCCGCCAGATGAAGCGATGCCGCAGCGAGCAGGCCCGCCAGCAGCAGCCCGGGCAGGCGCGGCTGCCAGCGCTGCCGCAGAACGGGCAGGGACCAGGTGGAGGGGGCGGAGGTGCTCATGGCGGGACCGGTGTGGGTAACGATGAAAAGCGTGCGCCTGCGCCAATGACCTGTAAAACGAATAATATAAGTAGAATCTACCTGATTTATAGGTAAATTCCATGCGCCTGACTCTGCGCCAGCTCCAGGTCTTCGTCGCCATTGCCGACCACGGAAGTACCTCCGCGGCCGGCCAGGCCATCGCGCTCTCGCAGTCGGCCAGCAGTGCCGCCCTGCAGGAGCTGGAGGCGCACTTCGGCACGCCCCTGTTCGACCGTGTCGGTCGCCGCCTGGTGCTGAACGGCCATGGCCGCGCGCTGCTGGAACCGGCCCGCGCGCTGCTGGTCAATGCCGTTGATCTCGAGCGCCAGCTCGCTGCCGGCGGGGACCCCGCGCAGGGGGCACCGTTGCGGCTGGTGCTGGCGGCCAGCACCACCATCGGCAACTACCTGCTGCCGGCGCGCATCGCCGACCTGTTGCGGCAGGCGCCGCAGGCGGAAGTCGATCTGCGCATCGACAACAGCGCCGGCGTGGTCGCCGCCGTCCAGCGGCTGGATGTGGATGCCGGCCTGATCGAGGGACCATGCCACGAGCGGGGTTTGCAGGTGACCGCGTGGCAGCAGGATCCGCTGGTGATCGTTGCCGCCGCCGACGCGGCGGCGCGCTGGTCGCTGGAGGATCTGCGCGCGGCGCGCTGGCTGCTGCGCGAACCCGGGTCCGGCACCCGCGAGGCCGTGGAGCAGGCGCTTCTGCCGCATCTGCGCGGCTTCGCGCAGACCCTGCAGCTGGGCAATACCGAGGCGATCAAGCAAGCCGCGATCGCCGGCCTCGGCGTGGCCTGCCTGTCACGTCACGCATTGGAGGAGCCGCTGGCACTGGGTCGCCTGCGTGTGCTGGATACCCCGCTACCCGCGCTGCAGCGCACGCTGTGGCTGGTGCGCCACCCCGGCAAGCAATGGTTGCCGGGTCTGCAGGCGTTGCTGGGGGAGGTGGGCTGATCGATCTCCGGGAGCAGCCCGGCCGGCGCCCCCAACCCGTACAATATGCGGATGCCTCTGATTACTCTGCAGAACGTCGACTTCAGCGTCGGCGGCCCGTTGTTGCTGGAAAAAGCCGAACTGTCGATCGAGCCGGGTGAACGCATCGCCCTGATCGGCCGCAACGGCGCCGGCAAATCCACCCTGCTCAAGCTGCTGTCCGGCGACCACAAGCCCGATGATGGCGAAGTACGCGTCCAGCAGGGCGTCCGTGTGACCCGCCTGGAACAGGAAGTGCCGCACGGCGCGGCCGGCTCGGTGTTCGACGTGGTGGCCGATGGCCTGGGTGAGCTGGGCCAGTGGCTGGCCGAGTTCCACCACCTCAGCCATGCCGACGAGTTCGACGGCGATGCGCTCGGCCGGGTGCAGGCCAAGATCGACGCGGCCAATGGCTGGGGTCTGGACCAGCGCGTGGCCGAGACACTGACCAAGCTCGACCTGGATGGCGATGCGGAGTTCGCGCGCCTGTCCGGTGGCATGAAGCGCCGCGTCCTGTTGGGCCGCGCGCTGGTCTCCAGCCCGGACCTGCTGCTGCTGGACGAGCCGACCAACCACCTGGACATCGAAGCCATCGACTGGCTGGAAGCATTCCTGAAGGGCTGGAGCGGCAGCGTGGTGTTCGTCACCCATGACCGCCGCTTCCTGCGTGCGCTGGCCACCCGCATCGTCGAGATCGATCGCGGCCAGGTCACCAGCTGGCCCGGCGACTGGGCCAACTACGAACGCCGCCGCGAAGAGCGCCTCAACGCGCAGGCGCAGGAGAACGCGCGCTTCGACAAGCTGCTGGCACAGGAAGAAGTGTGGATCCGGCAGGGCATCAAGGCGCGCCGCACCCGCGATGAAGGTCGCGTGCGCCGGCTGAAAGCGATGCGCACCGAACGGTCGCAGCGACGCGAGCTGAGCGGCAATGTCCGGATGGAAGCGGCACAGGGCGTGAGCTCCGGCAAGAAGGTCATCGACGTCAAGGACATTTCGTTCGCGTTCGGCGACCGCACCATGGTCCGCGACTTCACCACCACCATCCTGCGCGGCGACCGGATCGGCCTGATCGGCCCCAACGGCAGCGGCAAGACCACCCTGTTGAAGCTGCTGCTGGGTGAACTGCAGCCGCAGAAGGGCGAGGTCAACGCCGGCACCAACCTGCAGGTGGCCTATTTCGACCAGTATCGTGCCGTGTTGCGCGAAGACTGGAGCGCCATCGAGAACGTGGCAGAAGGCCGTGATTTCCTCGAGTTCAACGGCAAGCGGAAGCACGTGCATGCCTATCTGCAGGACTTCATGTTCACGCCCGAGCGCGCGCGCGCGCCGATCACCCGGCTGTCCGGTGGGGAGCGCAACCGCCTGCTGCTGGCCAAGCTGTTCGCGCAGCCGTCCAACCTGCTGGTGATGGACGAACCCACCAACGACCTGGACGTGGAAACGCTTGAGCTGCTGGAAGAGCTGCTTGGCGAGTACACCGGCACGCTGCTGCTGGTCAGCCACGATCGTGATTTCATCGACAACGTGGTGACGTCCACGCTGGTGATGGAGGGCGACGGCGTGATCGGCGAGTACGTTGGAGGCTATACCGACTGGCAGCGCTACGCGGCCAGTACCGCAGCGGCAGCAGTGCCCGCCGCTGCCAGGCCGGCGGCAGCGGCTGCGCCTGTGGCTGCCGCGGAACCTGCCGCGGCCAAGCGCAAGCTCAGCTACAAGGAAGCGCGCGAACTGGAGCAGCTGCCGAAGACGATCGAGAAGCTGGAAGGTGACGTCGAAGGCCTCACCTCAGCGATGAATGATCCCTCGTTCTACACCCGCAGCAGCGCCGAGGTGACGGCACACACGCAGCAGCTGGCCAAGGTGCAGGCCGAACTGGACGCCGCGTACGCGCGCTGGGAAGAGCTGGAAGGCTGATCGTTGACCGACGCTGGCGGTGCGAGGGTAGCGCGGGGCCATGCCCCGCGGGCGCACAGCGCGGGCTTCTGGCGTTCCGCCGGGCATGGCCCGGCGCCAGGGATGCAAGGGCGCCACGGCGCCCTGATCCTATTTGACCCCGTGCAGATCCCGCAGCTGGCTTGGCCGGCTGCCGAAGTACGCCGCCAGGTCGGCGATGTCCTGATCGCTCAGGTCCGTCGCCTGCGGCGTCATCAACGCGTGCTGGCGGTCGCCGGAACGGTAGGCCTGCAGCGCATGCGCGAGGTAATCACCGTACTGCCCACCCAGTTTCGGGTAGGTCGGATCGATCGGGGCGTTGCCGTCGGCACCATGGCAATCGATGCAGCTCTGGTTGGTGGCCTTGCCCTTCACCTTGGCCCGGGCTTCACCGGCAGCCTCACGGCCGGTGGGCAGGCCTGCCGACGATGAAGAGCCGTGCTCGCCGCTGGCATGGCCCGGATCGGCGGCGGATTTCTCGCTGTTCTCCACCTGTGACTGCGAGCAGGCCGCCAGCAGCAGGGCGACGGACAGGGCGATGGCATGACGCAGTGGATGCGCGGCTTTCGACATGGGCGGGCCTTACTTGACGGTGGACAGGTAAACAGAGAGATCGGCGATCTCCTGTTCGCTGAAACTCATCGACTGGGCCTGCATCGTCGGATGCCGGCGCTTGCCCTGGCGGTACTCGGTCAGGGCCTGGGTCAGGTACTGCTGGGTCTGGCCACCGATCTTCGGTACCCGGTAACTCGGGTAGGCGTTCTTGTAACCGGTGATGCCATGGCACCCCTGGCAGGTGTAGGCCAGCACCCGGCCATTGTCGTAATTGCCGGCAGGTGCGGCGGCGGCAGCAGCGGCGGGTGCCGGGGCTGGGGCGGGTGCTGCGGTCGTGGTAGCTGGAGCGGGCTGTGCGGCGGCCCCGAGGGGCAGGAGGACGGCCAGAGCGAGACAAGCGGCGAGCGGCTGCGGGCGCATGATGTCGTTTCCGGGGATTCGGGTCTGGTCGTTCCGGCGTGGGGTACGGAACGACCCGAGTATAGCCTCAGGTTTCATCTAGCTGAAATGGGGGTGGGCCGACCAGCGGCGTGAAGACACCATGACCTTTGGGATATGGTGTTGCCGTGAAGTGGTGCATTACTTTGCTACCACACCTGCCCACGCATCCTCCAGGGACCTGACGATGTCGCACCCAATCTTCCTGCATGGCCGCCGCAGCGGACTCTGCGCCGCCGCCCTGCTGATCTCCACCACGCTGATGCTGGGCGGTTGCGCCGCGGGCCCCAACAGCGAGGCCAAGGCCGCCGAAACCAAGGATGAGAAAAAAGTCGAGTCCGTGCCGGTCGAGGTCGCGGTGGCCAGCCGCCGCGCTGTGGCGGCCAGCTACACCGGCACCGCCGCGCTGGAGCCGCGCGCCGAGTCGCAGGTGGTTGCCAAGACCTCTGGCGTGGCGCTGGCGGTGCTGGTCGAGGAAGGCCAGCGGGTCAGCGCAGGGCAGCCGCTGGTACGGCTCGATCCGGACCGCGCACGCCTGGCGGTTGCCCAGAGCGAGGCACAGATGCGCAAGCTCGAGAACAACTACCAGCGCGCACAGAAGCTGGTCGGCCAGCAGATGGTCAGTGCTGCCGACGTCGACCAGCTGCGCTTCGATCTGGAAAACGTGCGCGCGCAGTATCGCCTGGCCACGCTGGAGCTGTCGTACACCACGGTGGTCGCACCGATCTCCGGCGTGATCGCCTCGCGCTCGATCAAGACCGGCAACTTCGTGCAGATCAACACGCCGATCTTCCGCATCGTCGACAACTCGCGCCTGGAAGCCACCCTCAACGTTCCCGAACGCGAGCTGGCAACGCTGCGTGCCGGCCAGCCGGTGACCCTATCGGCGGATGCACTGCCGGGCCAGAGCTTCACCGGCATCGTTGATCGCATCGCACCGGTGGTGGATTCGGGCAGCGGCACGTTCCGTGTTGTCAGTGCCTTCGACGGCACTGCCCATTCCCTGCAGCCGGGCATGTTCGGCCGGATCCGCATCGATTACGACCAGCGTGCCGACGCCCTGGTCGTGCCGCGCCTGGCGCTGCTCGACGATGGTGAGCCGGCGGTGTTCCGGGTGCGCGACGGCAAGGTCGCACGCGTTCCGGTCAAGCTGGGTTACGCCGAGGGGCCATGGGTGGAGATCCGTGATGGCCTGGCGGCCGGAGACCAGGTGGTCACCGCAGGCAAGGTCGCGCTGCGCGACGGCACCGCCGTGCAGGTGATCGCTGATCCGAAGGCGAAGACGGCGACGGCCTCGGCCAAGCCGGCAGACAAGGCCGGGAGCCGGCAATGAGCCATCCTGACCACGACCACGGTGCTTCGCCCCACGGCGAAAGCGCCGCCGCCGGCATGCGCGGCGGCCTGGTGGAGTTCGCTACCCGCCGCCGCGTCACCATTGCCATGTGCACGGTCACCCTGCTGCTGTTCGGCCTGATTGCGCTGGGCAGCCTCAAGGTCAACCTGCTGCCGGACCTGAGCTACCCGACGCTGACGGTACGCACCGAATACACCGGTGCGGCACCGACCGAGATCGAAACCCTGATCACCCAGCCGGTGGAAGAAGCCGTGGGCGTGGTCAAGAACCTGCGCAAGCTGAAGTCGGTCTCGCGCACCGGCCAGAGCGATGTGGTGCTGGAGTTCGCCTGGGGCACCAACATGGACCAGGCCAGCCTGGAAGTGCGCGACAAGATGGAAGCGCTGAACCTGCCGCTGGAGGCGAAAGCCCCGGTGCTGCTGCGCTTCAATCCGTCCACCGAGCCGATCATGCGCCTGGTGCTGTCCAGCAAGGCGGCGCCGTCCAGCGATGCCGACGCCATCCGCGAGCTGACCATCCTGCGCCGCTACGCCGACGAGGATCTGAAGAAGAAGCTGGAACCGGTCACCGGCGTGGCGGCGGTCAAGGTCGGCGGCGGCCTGGAGGACGAGATCCAGGTCGACATCGACCAGCAGAAGCTCGCGCAGCTGAATCTGCCGATCGATACCGTCATCAAGCGCCTGAAGGACGAGAACATCAACATCTCCGGCGGTCGGCTGGAAGAGGGCTCGCAGCGCTTCCTGGTGCGTACCGTCAACCAGTTCGCCGACCTGGAGGAGATCCGCAACCTGCTGGTCACCACCCAGGCGTCCAATGGCAGTGCGGCGGACTCCGCGCTGCAGCAGATGTTCAACATTGCCGCCTCCACCGGTTCCGCTGCGGCCATCGCCGCAGCCTCGGCCGCACAGAGCGCATCGTCCGGCGGTGGCTCCAGCGTGGTCGCCAATGGCGTTCCTGTCCGGTTGAAGGACGTGGCCACCGTACGCCAGGGCTACAAGGAGCGTGAAGCGATCATCCGCCTGGGCGGCAAGGAATCGGTCGAGCTGGCGATCTACAAGGAAGGCGACGCCAACACCGTCGCCACCGCCGAAGCGCTGCGCAAGCGTCTGGAGCAGATCAAGGGCACGTTCCCCGGCGATGCCGAACTGACCACCATCGAGGACCAGTCGCGCTTCATCGAGCATGCGATCAGCGACGTCAAGAAGGATGCGGTGATCGGCGGCCTGCTGGCGATCCTGATCATCTTCCTGTTTCTCCGCGATGGCTGGAGCACGTTCGTCATCAGCCTGTCGCTGCCGGTGTCGATCATCGCCACGTTCTTCTTCATGGGCCAACTGGGTCTCAGCCTGAACGTCATGTCGCTGGGCGGCCTGGCGCTGGCGACGGGCCTGGTGGTGGACGATTCGATCGTGGTGCTGGAGAGCATCGCCAAGGCGCGCGAGCGGGGGCTGGGCATCCTGCAGGCCGCGATCGAAGGCACCCGCGAAGTGAGCATGGCGGTGGTCGCCTCCACCCTGACCACCATCGCAGTGTTCCTGCCACTGGTGTTCGTCGACGGTATCGCCGGCCAGCTGTTCCGCGACCAGGCGCTGACCGTGGCGATCGCCATCGCCATTTCGCTGCTGGTATCGATGACACTGATTCCGATGCTCAGCTCGCTGAAGGGGCGGCCGCCGCTGGCGTTCCCCGAAGAGCCCGCCAGCGAGGCGTGGCAGCCGGAGCGTCGCTGGCAGAAGCCCGTTGCAGCCGGCCGTCGTGGCTTCGTCGCTGCGGTGCGCTGGACCTTCTATGCGCTGGCCTGGCTGGTGGTGCGTGCCTGCCGCGGCGTTGCCGCCGTGATCGGTCCGGTCATGCGCAAGGCCAGCGATATCGCGATGAAGCCCTATGCGGGGGCCGAACGTGGCTACCTGCGGCTGTTGCCGAGCGCGCTGGCGCACCCCGGCAAGGTGCTGGGCCTGGCCGCGCTGGCGTTTGCAGCCACCCTGGCGCTGGTGCCGATGCTGGGCGCCGACCTCATCCCGCAGCTGGCCCAGGACCGCTTCGAGATGACCGTCAAGCTGCCGGCCGGCACGCCGTTGAAGCAGACCGATGCACTGGTCCGCGAACTGCAGCTGGCGCACGGCAAGGGCGAGGGCGTGGCCTCGCTGTACGGCGTCAGTGGCAGCGGTACCCGGCTGGACGCAAGCCCGACCGAGAGCGGTGAGAACATCGGCAAGCTGACCGTGGTGATGGAAGGCGGTGGGGATGCGCGCACCGAAGCGGCCATCACCGAGCGCCTGCGTGGCACCATGGCCGGGCACCCCGGCGCGCAGGTCGACTTCGCGCGGCCGGCACTGTTCAGTTTCTCCACGCCGCTGGAAATCGAACTGCGTGGTCAGGACATGGCCACGCTGGAGCAGGCCGGCCAGCGGCTGGCTGCCCTGCTGCGCGGCAATGCGCACTACGCCGACGTGAAGTCGACGGTGGAGGAGGGCTTCCCGGAGATCCAGATCCGCTTCGACCAGGAGCGCGCCGGTGCACTGGGCCTGACCACCCGCCAGATCGCCGACGTCGTGGTGAAGAAGGTGCGCGGCGATGTGGCCACCCGCTACAGCTTCCGCGACCGCAAGATCGACGTGCTGGTACGGGCACAGGAAGGCGACCGGGCCAGCGTGGAGAGCATCCGCCGCTTGATCGTCAACCCGGGCAGTACCCGTCCGGTCACCCTGGACGCCGTGGCCGACGTGGTGGCCACCACCGGTCCGAGCGAGATCCACCGTGCCGATCAGACCCGCGTCGCGGTGGTCTCGGCCAACCTGCGTGACATCGATCTGGGCGCGGCCATGCGCGAAGTGCAGCAGATGGTCGCCGAACAGCCGCTTGGTGCGGGCGTCGGCCTGCATATCGGTGGCCAGGGCGAGGAACTGGCGCAGGCGGCAACGTCGCTGATCTTCGCCTTCGGACTGGCGATCTTCCTGGTCTATCTGGTGATGGCGTCGCAGTTCGAATCGCTGCTGCATCCGTTCGTGATCCTGTTCACCATCCCGCTGGCGCTGGTCGGCGCGATCCTGGCGCTGATGCTGACCGGCAAGCCGATCTCGGTGGTGGTGTTCATCGGCCTGATCCTGCTGGTGGGACTGGTCACCAAGAACGCGATCATCCTGATCGACAAGGTCAATCAGCTGCGCGAGGCCGGCGTGGCCAAGCACGAGGCGCTGGTGGAAGGCGCGCGCTCGCGCCTGCGTCCGATCATCATGACCACCCTGTGCACGCTGTTCGGCTTCCTGCCACTGGCGGTGGCGATGGGCGAGGGCGCTGAAGTACGTGCGCCGATGGCGATCACCGTGATCGGCGGCCTGCTGGTCTCCACCCTGCTGACCCTGCTGGTGATCCCGGTGGTCTACGACCTGATGGATCGCCGCGGCGACGCCTACTACCGCGAACGCGGCCGCAAGCACGCCGGCGACGGACTGCGAATCGCAGAAGGTGGCCGCGTCGGCGGCGAGGAGCCGGCATGAGTGTCGCCGAGTTCTCCATCCGCCGTCCGGTCACCACCATCATGTGCTTCGTATCGCTGGTGGTGATCGGCCTGATCGCTTCATTCCGGCTGCCACTGGAGGCTCTGCCGGACATCTCCGCGCCGTTCCTGTTCGTGCAGATTCCGTACACGGGCTCGACACCGGAAGAAGTGGAGCGGACCATCATCCGGCCGGTGGAAGAGTCATTGGCAACGATGACCGGGATCAAGCGCATGCGCTCCTCGGCCACGTCCGAAGCGGCGCTGATCTTCATCGAGTTCAGCGACTGGGACCGTGACATCGCCATCGCCGCTTCCGACGCGCGCGAACGTATCGATGCGATCCGCAGCGACCTGCCTGACGACCTGCAGCGCTACAACGTGTTCAAGTGGTCCAGCAGCGACCAGCCGGTGCTGAAGGTGCGCCTGGCCAGCACCACCGACCTGACGACCGCCTATGACATGCTCGACCGCGAGTTCAAGCGGCGCATCGAGCGCATTCCTGGCGTTGCGCGCGTGGACATCACCGGTGCACCGCCGAATGAAGTCGAGATCGCGATCGATCCCAACCGGCTCAACGCGCACGGGCTGAGCATCAACGAGCTGAGCGAACGGTTGCGCACGCTGAACTTTTCGATCTCGGCCGGGCAGATCGATGACAACGGCCAGCGTGTGCGCGTGCAACCGGTCGGCGAGATCACCGACCTGCAGGAACTGCGCGACCTGGTGATCAACGCCAAGGGCCTGCGGCTGGGTGACATCGCCGATGTGCGGCTGAAGCCGGCGCGGATGAACTATGGCCGCCGCCTGGATGGCAACCCGGCAGTGGGCCTGGATATCTTCAAGGAGCGCAGCGCCAATCTGGTCGACGTCTCGCGCGCGGCGCTGGCCGAAGTCGAAGCGATCCGCGCACAGGCCTCGATGCGCGATGTGCAGATCAAGGTCATCGACAACCAGGGCAAGGCGGTGACCTCCTCGCTGCTGGAGCTGGCCGAAGCCGGTGCGGTGGGCCTGATCCTGTCGGTGACGGTGCTGTTCTTCTTCCTGCGCCACTGGCCGTCCACGCTGATGGTGACGCTGGCCATCCCGATCTGCTTCACCATCACCCTGGGCTTCATGTACTTCGTCGGGGTGACGCTGAACATCCTGACCATGATGGGCCTGCTGCTGGCGGTGGGCATGCTGGTGGACAACGCCGTGGTGGTGGTGGAGAGCATCTACCAGGAGCGCGAGCGCATGCCGGGACAGCCACGGCTGGCCTCGATCATCGGCACCCGCAACGTCGCCATCGCGCTCAGCGCCGGCACCCTGTGCCATTGCATCGTGTTCGTGCCGAACCTGTTCGGCGAGACCAACAACATCAGCATCTTCATGGCACAGATCGCGATCACCATTTCGGTATCGCTGCTGGCGTCTTGGCTGGTGGCGGTCAGCCTGATTCCGATGCTGTCCGCGCGCATGGCCACGCCCAAGCTCGTGCACTCGCAGACCGGCCTGATCGCGCGCCTGCAGCGGCGCTACGCGCAGGTGCTGGACTGGTCGCTGCACCATCGTGGCTGGAGCCTGCTGGGCATCGTGCTGGTGGTGGCCGTCAGCCTGGTGCCGATGAAACTGACCAAGGTGGACATGTTCGGTGGTGAAGGTGGCAAGGACATCTTCATCGGCTACATGTGGAAGGGTGCCTACACCTACCGGCAGATGTCCGAGGAAGTGGCTCGGGTGGAGAACTGGATCGACGAGAACCGTGAGCGCCTGCACGTCAAGCAGGTGTACTCCTGGTACAGCGAGCAGGAAGGCAGCTCGACGGTCGTCACCCTGGACGAGAAGTACGCCAAGGACATCAAGTCACTGCAGGAGGAGCTGCGCAAGGGCCTGCCGAAGTCCGCGCGTACCGACTACTTCGTCGGCAACCAGGGCGGTGATGGTGGTGGCGGCAACCAGGGCGTGCAGGTGCAGTTGATCGGCGATTCCAGCAGCATGCTGCAGGAAATCGGCCAGGAAGTGCTGCCCCTGCTGGCCCAGCGTGCGGAGCTGCGCGACGTGCGCATCGACAATGGCGAGAAGGGCGGTGAACTCAAGGTGCGCGTCGATCGCGAGCGTGCCGCCGCCTTCGGCTTCAACGCCGAGCAGGTGGCCAGCTTTGTCGGCCTGGCATTGCGCGGCGCACCGATGCGTGAGTTCCGGAGAGGCGACAACGAGGTTCCGGTCTGGGTGCGCTTCGCCGGGGCCGAGCAGAGCAGTCCGGAGGACCTGGCCGGCTTCAGCGTGCGTACCGGCGACGGCCGCAGCGTGCCGCTGCTGAGTCTGGTCAGCGTCGATGTCGGTTCGTCCGCCACCCAGATCGGCCGCACCAACCGGCAGACCACGCTGACGATCAAGGCCAACCTGGCCGAGAAGATCACCGCACCGGACGGACGCAAGGCGATCGAGGCCGTACTCAAGCCGATGAGCTTCCCGGCCGGCTATGGCTACACCTTCGATGGTGGCGACTATGGCAACGATGACGAGGCGATGCAGCAGATGGTGTTCAACCTGCTCATCGCGCTGGTGATGATCTACGTGGTGATGGCGGCGGTGTTCGAATCACTGCTGTTCCCGGCGGCGATCATGAGCGGCGTGCTGTTCTCGATCTTCGGCGTGTTCTGGCTGTTCTGGATCACCGGCACCTCGTTCGGAATCATGTCCTTCATCGGCATCCTGGTGCTGATGGGCGTGGTGGTGAACAACGGCATCGTGATGATCGAGCACATCAACAACCTCCGGCGCAGCGGCATGGGGCGTACCCAGGCCCTGGTGGAGGGCTCACGCGAGCGCCTGCGCCCGATCATGATGACCATGGGAACGGCGATCCTGGCGATGGTGCCGATTTCGCTGACCAACACGCAGATGTTCGGCGACGGCCCGGAGTACGCGCCGATGGCCCGTGCCATCGCCGGTGGACTGGCGTTCTCGACCGTGGTCAGCCTGCTGTTCCTGCCGACGATCTACGCGGTGCTGGACGACCTGCGCAATGCCGTGACGCGGCTGATCCGCCGCGCGCGCGGCCTGGAAAAGGTGGCGGCAACGGCCGCCTAGCGTCGAGCTTGCCCGACTACGGGGAACGACAACGTGTTGTGGTGTGGGGACGCCGGTCGTAGTGGGGCGGCCTCCCCCTTTTTTTTGCCGGGCATGGCCCGGCGCTACCATCACCGCCACACGGTATCGCCGGGCCATGCCCGGCGGGGCGTTGCAATCAACCTGCCACCTTGCCCCACACCTGGAAGCCGGTCAGCCACAGGCCGAGCATGCTGCCGAGATTGGTCAGCATGAACGTCAGTACCACGCGGGTGACTCGATTGCGGTACCAGCCCTTCAACGACTGTGCATCGTCGCGCAGCTGCAGGAAATCCTGGTACGCCGGCTTGCGCAGGCGTGCCTCGACCAGCGCCGAGAACGCGCCGGTGGGAATGCTGAGCCGGAACGGCTTGAACGGGGCGACCACGATCGCCGTGAGAATGCTCAGCGGGTGACTGCCGGCCAGCAGACAGCCGAGGCCGGCCAGGCCGCCGGTGTACATCGCCCAGGTGGCCAGCAGTTCGGTGCCCACGCCCAGGCCTCCGCGGTAGAAGCCGACGGCGATGCCGGTGATGACGATGGCAAGGATGCCCAGCGTGAACCACGGGATGTTGCGCTTCTTCGGCACGGCTTCGAGTTCGGCGCGCAACGGTGCCGGTGCATCGGTATCCGTTTCGAGGTATCGCGCCAGGCCCGCCAGATGGCCGGCGCCGACCACCGCCAGCACTTCGCGCTGCCGCGGGTCGTGTTCTTCGCGCAGGCGCGTGGCCATGTAGCGGTCGCGCTCGCCGATGATGGTTTCGTACAGCGCGGGATTCTCGGTCGCGAACTCGCCGAAGCTCGACTCCAGCATGTCGCCCTGCTTGAGCTTCTCGATTTCGTTCTCGCCCACCTCTTCCGATGAGAACAGGCCGGCGCCCAGGCCCGCAACCAGCTTCAGCTTGCCGAAGAAGCCCAGCCGCTGCGAGGCGCGGCGGAAGGTCAGGCCCACCTCGCGGTCGATCAGGTGGACGGGCAGGCCGCGCTCACGCCCCAGTTCGACGGCGCGCTTCAGTTCCGCACCCGGCTCGATGCCGAGCTGTTCGGCCAGACGACGCTGGTAGGCGGAAAGCGCCAGGTTGGCGGCGAACAGGGCAACGCGACCCTTGCGGATCACCTCGACCAGGTCCAGCTTGGCCAACGTGTCCGGATCGCTCAGGGCCTGCAGGCGCTGGGGGTCCAGTTCGACCGCGACGGCATCGAAGCGGCCGCTGTTGATTGCTTTCTCCACCGCCTCGACGCTGGCGTGGGAAACGTGGGCGGTGCCCAGCAGGGTGTAGCGCACGCCGTCGCGTTCAACGACGCGCACCGGCTGGCCGGCGAACAGATCGTCGCCGGTCTCGGGAAGGATTTCGGTCATGGAGTCATTCATTGGAAGGTGCGGTGTCGGCGCCGTCGCCGAGCGCGCGTTGCATCTGCACGGTGTCCAGCCAGCGGCCGTGCTTGCGGCCGAGGCCGCGGAACACGCCGACCAGCTCGAAGCCGAAACGCTCGTGCAGCCTGATCGAAGCGGTATTGGTCGGTTCGCCGATCACCGCCACCATCTGCCGGAAGCCACGTGCGACGCATGCGTCGATCAGCGCCTGCAACAGGCCGGTGCCGACGCCCTGGCCCTGGAACCGTGCATCGACATAGACCGAGTTCTCCACGGTCCACTGGTAGGCAATGCGCGTGCGGTAGGTGTTGGCGTAGGCGTAGCCGGCGACCTGGCCGTCGATCTCGGCGACCAGATAGGGAAAACCGCGGTCGATGATGTCGCGCATGCGGCGCAGCATCTCGGCCTGGTCCGGGATGTCGTACTCGTACGTGTTGACGAAGTCGGTCACTTCGACCGCGTAGATCGCGGTGATCGCGGCGATGTCGGCAGGGCCGGCATCACGGATGAGGACGGCCATGCGCGGCTCCGGTTCAGTCGATGTAGCGCTTGAGCAGATCGCCGTAGGCATCGATGCGGCGATCGCGCAGGAACGGCCAGATGCGGCGCACGTGCTCGCTGCGCTGCAGGTCGACGTCGCATACCAGCACAGCGGCATCGGTGCCGGCTTCGGCCAGGAACTCGCCCTGCGGGCCGAGCACGTGGCTGTTGCCCCAGAACTGGATGCCCGACGCGCCCAGCGGCGAGGCCTCATGGCCGACGCGGTTGCAGCTCAGCACCGGCAGGCCGTTGGCGACGGCATGGCCACGGTGGCTCAGTACCCAGGCATCGCGCTGGCGGGTCTTCTCGTCCTGCACGTCGTCCGGGTCCCAGCCGATCGCAGTCGGGTACAGCAGCAGTTCGGCGCCGGCCAGCGCCATCAGGCGCGCCGCCTCCGGATACCACTGGTCCCAGCACACCAGCACGCCCAGGCGGCCCACCGAGGTGTCGATCGGGGTGAAGCCGATGTCGCCCGGGGTGAAGTAGAACTTCTCGTAGAAACCCGGATCGTCCGGGATGTGCATCTTGCGGTACTTGCCGAGCAGGGTGCCGTCCTTCTCGAACACCACCGCGGTGTTGTGGTACAGGCCGGCGGCGCGGCGCTCGAACAGCGAACCGACCAGCACCACGCCATGCTTCTTCGCCAGCGCACCCAGGCGCTCGGTGCTCGGGCCCGGGATCGGTTCGGCCAGATCGAACTCGTCAACCGACTCGTGCTGGCAGAAGTAGGGGCCGTTGTGCAGTTCCTGCAGCAGCACCAGCTTGGCGCCCTGCGCTGCCGCTTCGGCCACGCGTGCCTCGATCACCGCCAGATTGGCGGCGGCATCGCCGTGGTTGCGCTCCTGGATCAGGGCGACGGTAAGCGGGCTGCGCGAGTTCATGCGGGTGTTCCTGCGGGGGAAAACCCGCATGTTAGCGCGTATGCGATGCCGCGGCGTGTCGGCCGCTGAACAGGTGCACGCAGCCGGTTTCGCCGGGCCATGCCCGGCGTACGAACCGAATGCCGCTGTGCTCGCCGGGCGTGGCCCGGCGCTACCGCATCGTGCTACGCCTTCAGCAGGCCTTCCGGCAGCTGCATGGTGATGCAGTGCAGGCTGCCGTTCTGCCAGATCAGCGAGCGGCACGGCACCTGCACGATCTCGCGGCCCGGATGGGCCTTGGCCAGCACGTCGCGGGCCAGATCGTCGGCCGGATCACCGTACGCCGGCATCAGCACCGCGCCGTTGACGATCAGGTAGTTGGCGTACGAGGCCGCCAGGCGGCGGCCTTCGTCGATCACCGGCTGTGCCCACGGCAGCGGGAACAGGCGGTATGGCTGACCGTCACGGGTGCGCAGCGCAGCCAGTTCCCTGCCCATCGCCTGCAGCTCGGCGTAGTGCGAGTCGTTCTCGTCGTCGCAGGCCTGGTAGACGATGCTGTCCGCCGAGGCGAAGCGGGCGAGGGTATCGATGTGGGCATCGGTATCGTCGCCTTCCAGGTAGCCGTGGTCGAGCCACAGCACGCGCTCCTGCTGCAGCCAGTCGGCGAGGTCGGCGCTCAGGCTGGCGCGGTCACGATCCGGGTGGCGTTCGTGCAGGCACTTCCAGGTGGTCAGCAGGGTACCTTCACCGTCGGTTTCGATGGCGCCGCCTTCCAGCGCGAACGGGATGCTGCGCACCGGCGCGTCGTTGAAAACGCCGGCCTGGTCGAGCGCGCCCACCAGCTGATCGTCGAGGGTGGCATCGAACTTGCCGCCCCAGCCGGTGAAGCGGAAGTCCAGCAGCTGGAAACCGCCGTCGGCACGTCGCAGGGTGATCGGGCCCGAGTCGCGCAGCCAGGTGTCGTCGTAGGCCGCCGTGGTGAAGTGCACCCTGTCCATGTCGATGCGGTTGGAGCGCAGCCGCATTTCGGCATAGGTCTCCACATCGTCATCGGCCACGCAGATCAGCACCGGCTGGAAGCGGGTGATCGCTGCAACCAGTGCGATATAGGTTTCCTCCACCTGTCCCAGGCGGTCGGCCCAGTCGGTATCGGCGGTGGGCCAGGCAATCAGGATGCCGCTCTGGGCTTCCCACTCGGCAGGAAAACGAAGGGTCTGGTTCATGGTCTCGCTACACAGGCCCGCCCGGGGCGGGTAAAGGGGTCAACGGATCGGCGGTTTCGGGCCGATTTCGTTCGGGTCCGCCTGGTTGGCCACCACGTCGATCACCTTCTGCTTCTCGAAGTAGACAGTGAACTGTGGGTACACCCAGCGGTTGATGGTCGGCCATTGCCGCTTCTGCCCGCCGCGCGGCTGCAGCTGCTCGCTGGGCGCACCGAACTGGCTCTGCACCTGCTGCATGGACTGGCCACGAAGGGGCAGGGCGCCGGCCGGCTTCTCGCGGGCGCGGTCGACAAGCAGAGTGTCGGCCAGGGCCGGCGTGGCGGCTGCCAGAGTGGCCAGCACGGCCAGGGTGGACAGGTAACGCTTCATCTCGATCTACTCCCCAGTGGTCAAGAAAGGCGATTACAGCAAAATCGGCAGGAAAAAGCCGCATAAACAAAAAACCGCCCGAAGGCGGCTTTTTGCATCGGGTCGGTCCCGCGCGGGACCAGCCGCAGCCACGAAGGCTGTTGGGCTCAGCGCTGACGCGCCTTGAAACGCGGGTTCGACTTGCAGATCACGAAGATCTTGCCACGGCGACGGACGACCTTGCAGTCACGGTGACGGGCCTTCGCCGACTTCAGGGAGGACAGGACTTTCATGGCATACCTCGGCGTAAACAGTAGTTGTTCGGGTGGAGCGTGGCCGCGATATGCGAAAGACAATCGGCAGTTGACGCTCGTTCAAGCCCGCCATTCTACCGGGCTTTTCCTCATGGTTTCAAGTGGTTGCACAAAAGATCCGTCGCGGGGTGTCTGGCAGGGGCTAGAATGCCCCCTTCACACGTACTGGGACCCCCATGAATCCACTCGCTCCCGTCCTGACCATCGACGGCCCATCAGGGGCCGGCAAGGGTACCATCAGCCGCATCGTGGCGCGCCGGATGGGCTGGCATTACCTGGATTCAGGCGCCCTGTACCGGGCGGTGGGCGTGGCCGCCAGCTGGGCCGACATCGATACCTCCGACGCCTCGGCACTGGTGCGGTGCACGTTCGATACCCATGTTCAGTTTGTTGAACAGGGTGACGCGATGCGGGTCCTGGTCAATGGCAGCGATGCCACCGACGAACTGCGGCTGGAGACCACCGGCGCGCTGGCGTCGGCCATCGCGGCCATTCCCGAAGTCCGGGCGGCCCTGAAGGAGCGGCAGCGCGCATTCAGGGAGCTGCCGGGCCTGGTCGCGGACGGTCGTGACATGGGTACGGTGATCTTCCCGGATGCCCCCTACAAGGTGTTCCTGACCGCCAGTGCCGAAGAGCGCGCCGAGCGCCGGCATAAGCAGTTGAAAGACAAGGGGGTTTCTGTTAACTTTGATGACCTCCTGCGCGAGATCATGGCCCGCGACGCCCGTGATGCTCAGCGTACCGTGGCGCCCCTGAAGCCGGCAGACGATGCCGTCCTCATCGACACCACAGGCATCGGCATCGCAGATGTCGTTGCCCGAGTGATGGATCTGCTTCCGGTTCCGGCTGCCTGATCCGTTCGCGCGGGAGCACTGCCAGCCGCATCGGTGGTGGTCGCGCAATAGCAGTGCTGTACAAGCTCCGTCGCGCAATGATGCGTGGCGGTTTTCCTACTTCACACACGACCTGCTTTTCCGGGGTCGACCAACAGGCGGGCGGTCGCCCATCCCCGAAGGGACGCCACCGACCCATGTGTCCAACAGAGTAAATCTAATGACCGAATCATTTGCCGAACTGTTTGAAGCCAGCCAGGCCAATCTGGCCAAGCTGAAGCCGGGCGCCATCGTCAGCGGTACCGTTGTTGAAGTCCGCGGCGACGTCGTGGTGATCAACGCTGGCCTGAAGTCCGAAGGCATCGTGCCGATCGAACAGTTCCGTAACGACGCTGGCGAGATCGATGTCGCCGAAGGCGATATCGTCAAGGTCGCCCTCGACTCCATCGAGAACGGCTTCGGCGAAACCGTCCTGTCGCGCGAGAAGGCCAAGCGCGCGATGGTGTGGGACGAGCTGGAAGAAGCGTTGGAAAAGAACGAAACCATCACCGGCCGCATCAGTGGCAAGGTCAAGGGTGGTTTCACCGTGGACATCAAGGATGTCCGCGCCTTCCTGCCGGGTTCCCTGGTCGATGTGCGCCCGGTGCGCGATCCGGCCTACCTGGAAGGCAAGGAGCTGGAATTCAAGCTCATCAAGCTGGACCGCAAGCGTAACAACGTCGTGGTCTCGCGCCGCGCTGTCGTCGAAAGCGAGCACTCGGAAGAGCGCGAGCAGCTGATGGACAAGCTGCAGGAAGGCGCGATCCTGAAGGGTGTCGTCAAGAACCTGACCGACTACGGCGCGTTCGTGGACCTGGGCGGTATCGACGGCCTGCTGCACATCACCGACATGGCATGGAAGCGCGTGCGCCATCCGTCCGAAGTCGTGAACGTCGGCGACGAGCTGGACGTGCGCGTGCTGAAGTTCGACCGCGAGCGCAACCGCGTTTCGCTGGGCCTGAAGCAGCTGGGCGAAGATCCGTGGGACAACATCGCCCGTCGTTACCCGGCCAACAGCCGCGTCTTCGGCAAGGTCTCCAACGTCACCGATTACGGCGCGTTCGTCGAGATCGAGCCGGGCGTCGAAGGCCTGGTGCACGTCTCCGAGATGGATTGGACCAACAAGAACGTCAACCCGTCCAAGGTCGTGCAGGTCGGTGACGAAGTCGAAGTGATGGTGCTGGACGTCGATGAAGAGCGTCGCCGCATCTCGCTGGGCATGAAGCAGGTTGCCGCCAATCCGTGGGAAACCTTCGCTGCCACCCACAAGAAGGGTGACAAGGTGTCCGGCCAGATCAAGTCGATCACCGACTTCGGCATCTTCATCGGCCTGGACGGTGGCATCGATGGTCTGGTCCACCTGTCCGACATCAGCTGGAACACCACCGGCGAAGACGTCGTTCGCAACTTCAAGAAGGGCGATACCCTGGACGCCGTCGTCCTGGCCGTCGACCCGGAGCGCGAGCGCATCTCCCTGGGCGTGAAGCAGCTGGAGCAGGATCCGTTCGGCCAGTACATGGCGGCCAATCCGAAGGGCTCCAAGGTCGAAGGCGTGGTGAAGGAAGTCGACGCCAAGGGCGCCGTGATCGAACTGGCCGACGGCATCGAAGGCTACGTTTCGGCTCGCGACATCGCCAACGAGCGCGTTGACGACGCCACCCAGCACCTGAAGGTCGGCGATAAGGTCGAAGCCAAGTTCGTGGGCATGGACCGCAAGGGCCGTACCCTGCAGCTGTCGATCAAGGCCAAGGACGACGCGGAAATGCGCGAAGTGCTGGAGGAATACCAGTCCGCTTCGGGTGGCACCACCCAGCTCGGCGCGCTGCTGCGTGCCCAGCTGAACGGTAGCAAGTCCGAGTAATCGGGCCCGTTGTTCGTTGTTTCCTGGACGGCCCGGGCACTGCCCGGGCCGTTTCAGGCTGAAATGCCCCTGATGTGAGCCGGTGATGACCAAATCCGAACTGATCGAAATCCTTGCGCGCCGTCAGGCGCACCTGAAGGCCGATGATGTCGATCTGGCGGTGAAGTCGTTGCTGGAAATGATGGGCGGTTCCCTCTCTGTCGGGGATCGCATCGAAATCCGCGGTTTTGGCAGCTTCTCGCTGCACTACCGCCCGCCGCGCCTGGGTCGCAACCCCAAGACCGGCGAATCGGTTGCCCTGCCGGGCAAGCACGTTCCCCATTTCAAGCCGGGCAAGGAACTGCGCGAGCGGGTCAGCAGCGTGCTGCCGCTGGACGCCGATCCCGCCTGAGCGTCCCGTCGCGCCACCGCGTGCGAATCCAGCCGCGAGTCGGATAAGCTACGGTCTCCCGCCCCTGGAGCTGTCGCATGAAGGTCTTTCGTCTGCTGGTCCTGCTGGCGGTGCTGATCCTTGGATTGATCATCGGTGCGGTCAACATGACCGCGATGTCGATCAACCTGCTGTTCACCGAGCTGCATACCTCCGTCGGCGTGGCATTGATCGCCGCCCTGCTGGTGGGCGTGGTGGTCGGCGCCGGCCTGGTGCTGGTGAGCGTGGTCGTTCCGCTCTACAGCCAGCTGCGCCGCGCCAACAAGTCCGCTGCCGCGACGCCGGCACCGGCCGCTTCCCCCCAATCTTTTGACGGACGTTGATCGAAGATGGATTTCGTCACCGAGTGGTTCTGGTTTTTCCTGTTCGTGCCGCTGGCCGCCCTGGCCGGCTGGGTGATCGGACGGCGTGGCGGTCAGCGCCACGGTGACAACCAGGTCAGCCGACTGTCCAGCACCTACTTCCGTGGCCTGAACTACCTGCTCAACGAGCAGCCGGACAAGGCCATCGAGCTGTTCCTGCACATCGCCGAGCTCGACAAGGAAACCTTCGAGACCCAGGTCGCGCTGGGCCATCTGTTCCGTCGCCGCGGCGAAGTGGACCGCGCCATCCGCCTGCACCAAGGCCTGGTCAACCGCAACGATCTGAGCGATGCGCAGCGCGTGCAGGCGCTGCTGGCGCTGGGCGAGGACTACATGAAGTCCGGCCTGCTGGACCGCGCCGAAACCGTGTTCACCGAGCTGGCCCAGCTGGACCAGCGTGCGCCGCAGGCGCTCAAGCACCTGATCGGGATCTACCAGGCCGAGCGCGACTGGGAGAAGGCGATCGACAACGCCACCCGCTTCGAGGATGTCACCGGCGAGCCGATGGGCAAGCTGATCGGGCAGTTCGAGTGCGAGCTGGCCGAACGCTTCCGTGGCGCCGGCAAGCTGGAAGAGGCGAGGGCGGCCATTGCCCGTGCCTACCAGGCCGATGCGATGTCGGTGCGCGCCGGCATCATCGAAGGACGCCTGGAGAGCGATGCCGGCAATCCCGAAGCGGCGGTGCGAGCCTTCGAGCGTGCTGCGCGCAATGACCCGGAGTATCTGCCGGAACTGCTGCCAGCGCTGATGCAGAACTACCGCAAGGTCGGCGACCTGGGCGGCGCCCGCGCCTTCCTTTCGGAAATGACCGAGCACTACCGCGGTATCGCGCCGGTGCTGGCGCTGACCCGGCTGATGGAGGAACAGGAAGGTGTCGCCCCTGCGCGCGCCTATCTGGGCCGCCAGCTCAAGGACCGCCCCTCGGTGCGCGGCGAATCGGCGTTGATCGACCTGACCCTCGCCGAAGGTGCCGATTCCACGGCCACCCTGCACGATCTCAAGCACATCACCGACCAGCTGCTGGTGCGCAATCCGGCCTACCGCTGCACGCGCTGCGGCTTCGGCGCGCGCACCCACCACTGGCAGTGCCCGAGCTGCAAGGAATGGGGTACGGTCAAGCCGCTGCTGAACTACGCGGTGCTCTGAATCATGCCCTGGCTCGTGATGGGCGCGCTGCTGGCGTTGGCCCTGCTGAGCGCCGCCCTGACCTGGGCGGCGCGCGGCTACGCGCTGCGCCGGCAGCTGATGGACCACCCCGGGGAACGCCGCAGCCATAGCGTCGCCACGCCACGCGGCGGCGGCATCGCCATTGTCATCAGCCTGCTGGCCACCGCAGCCGTGGCCATGTGGGCGTGGCCGCAGGCCATGCCGAGCCTGCTGGTCGCCGCTGCCGGCCTGCTGCTGGTCGCGGGCATCGGCTGGTGGGACGACCATCGCCCGCTGCCGGCCATGCGCAGGCTGCTTGTTCATTTCATTGCTGCCGGCCTGCTGGCCGGGCTGGTGAAGATCCACGGCGGCAGCTGGCTGCTGGCCCTGCTGGTGCTGTTCTTCACCGCCTCGTTGATCAACATCTGGAACTTCATGGATGGCATCAACGGCATTGCCAGCAGCCAGGCCATCGTGGTCGCGCTGGGGTTCGCTCCGGTGCTGCCCTGGCCGTGGTCATTGCTGGCCATCGCCCTCGGGCTGGCCTGCGTGGGTTTCCTGCCCTTCAACTTTCCGCGCGCACGCATCTTCCTCGGGGATGTCGGCAGCGGAGCGCTGGGCTACGCGGTGGCGGCCGTCGTGGCCGTGGCCAGCCTGCGCACGGACATCAACTGGATCCTCCTGCTGGTGCCGCTGTCACCGTTCCTCGTGGACGCGGGCTTCACACTGCTGGCGCGCATCATTTCCGGACAACGCTGGATGGAACCCCACACCCAGCACGTCTATCAGCGCGCTGTGCAGGCAGGAGCCAGCCACGCCCTGGTGACAGGGATGTACTTTGTTTTGGGCCTATTCAGCATTACAGTGTTCAATGTCAGTTCGAATCTGCAGCCGAGGTGGGAGGCTGTCGTGGCAATTGCTTGGTTCATCACGCTGAGCATGCTGTGGCTCCTCCTGCGCAATGGAATGCGCCTCCGACAAGGAACTCCTTGAAATATGTCTTCACACTGGCGGGATAGAATCCTCGGCCTGTTGCCGCGTACGGCCATTGTCTGCCACGACCTGTTCATGGTCTGGGCATGCTGGCAGCTGCTCCACGCCGGTCGTTACTCGATCCTGCCGGACGCGCCTGCGCTGCCGTTGTGGAATGTCGATACCACCCTGGTCCTGCTGCTGCAGGGACTGGTGTTCTGGCGCGTCGGCCTGTATCGCGGCCTGTGGCGGTTTGCCAGCGTCAGCGACCTGCTGAACATCTTCAAAGCCAGCTTCATCGGCATGGTCGCCATCGTCCTGGTGCTGATGTGGAAGCGCTTCAACGGCGTGCCGATGTCGGTGCTGGTGATCTATCCCTTCGCGCTGTCGGCCCTGCTGGGCGCGCCGCGCCTGCTGTATCGCGCATGGAAGGACTACCAGGCGCTGCAGTCCGATTCGAGCGCGCGCCGGGTGCTGATCCTGGGTGCCGGACAGGCCGCCGAAACGCTGGTCCGCGATCTGCGTCGTTCCGGCAATTTCGAGCCGGTCGGCCTGCTCGATGACGCCCCGCACTTGCGCGGCGCGAAACTGCAGGGCCTGCCGATCCTGGGCACGCTGGACGATGCGCCGGCCGTGGCCCGCGAAACCGCAGCCAAGCTGCTGGTCATCGCCATTCCGTCGCTGGATGCCGCCGGCATGCAGCGCGTGGTCGCCATCTGCGAGAGCACCGGGGTTCCGTTCCGCACCGTGCCCAAGCTCAGTGACATCCTGCAGGGGCAGTCGCTGCCGGGCCAGCTGAAGGAAGTGGCGATCGAGGATCTGCTCGGCCGCAAGCCGATCATGCCGGACTGGAACCTGATCCGTGGCTGGCTGGGCGGGCGCACCGTGATGGTGACCGGCGCCGGTGGTTCGATCGGTTCAGAACTCTGCCGCCAGTGCGCGCGCCACGGTGCAGGCCGCATCGTCCTGCTGGAGATCAGCGAACTGCTGCTGTTGACCATCGAAGGCGAACTGCGCCGCAGTTTTCCCGACATCGAGATCGAAGCCGTGTTGGGTGACTGCGGTGACCCCGCGGTGATCCGCCATGCGCTGTCGCTGCACCCGGTCGATACGGCCTTCCATGCTGCCGCCTACAAGCATGTGCCGGTACTGGAACGGCAGCTGCGCGAGGCGGTGCGCAACAACATCCTGGCCACGGAGAACGTCGCCCGTGCCTGCCTCGAGGCACACGTCGAGCACTTCGTGTTCATCTCCACCGACAAGGCGGTCGATCCGGTCAATGCGCTGGGTGCCAGCAAGCGCTACGCCGAGATGATCTGCCAGAGCCTGGACCAGAAATCCACGCATACCCGTTTCGTCACCGTGCGCTTCGGCAACGTGCTGGCGTCGGCGGGCAGCGTCGTGCCGTTGTTCCGCGAGCAGATCCTCAAGGGCGGCCCGGTCACGGTCACCGACCCGGAGGTCAGCCGGTATTTCATGACGATCCCCGAGGCCTGCCAGCTCATCCTGCAGGCGGCCGCCTCGGCGTCGCATGGCGCCATCTACACGCTCGACATGGGTGAGCCGGTGCCGATCCGGGTGCTGGCCGAGCAGATGATCCGGCTGGCCGGCAAGCAGCCGTACAAGGATATTCCGATCATCTACACCGGGCTGCGCCCGGGTGAGAAGCTGCACGAGACGCTGTTCTATTCCGACGAGGACTATCGTTCGACCGCGCACCCCAAGATCCTCGAAGCCGGCGTGCGCGCGTTCTCGCGTGACATGGTGCTCGGCAACGTTCCGAAGCTGCGCGAAGCGATCAGCAGCTACGACATCGACACCATCCAGGAGATCCTGTTCGCGACGATGCCGGAGTTTTCTCCAATCGAACAGGATGCTTACATCTCATCCGCTAAAGTCGTGCCGTTTCCGACACGCGAGGCCAACAGGCACTAATGAGCAAGCGAATTCGTAAAGCAGTTTTTCCCGTGGCAGGACTCGGGACGCGCTTCCTGCCGGCGACCAAGACGGTGCCGAAAGAAATGCTGCCGATCATCGATCGTCCGCTTATCCAGTACGCTGTTGATGAGGCCATAGAAGCCGGCTGTGACACGCTGGTGTTCATCACCAACCGCTACAAGCACGCGGTCGCCGACTATTTCGACAAGGCGTATGAGCTGGAACAGAAGCTCGAGCGCGCCGGCAAACAGGAACAGCTGGAGATGATCCGCCACGTGCTGCCCAACGGCGTGCGTGCGGTCTTCGTGACGCAGGCCGAAGCGTTGGGCCTGGGCCACGCGGTGCTGTGTGCCAAGGCCGTGATCGGTGACGAGCCGTTCGCCGTGCTGCTGCCGGACGATCTGATCTGGAACCGCGGCGACGGTGCGTTGAAGCAGATGGCCGATCTCAATGAGGCCAGCGGTGCCAGCGTGATCGCCGTCGAGGACGTGCCGCACGACAAGACCGCCAGTTACGGCATCGTGGCCACCGAGGCCTTCGATGGCCGCAAGGGCCGTATCTCGCAGATCGTGGAGAAGCCGAAGCCGGAGGACGCCCCCAGCGATCTGGCGGTGGTCGGCCGCTATGTGCTGAGCCCGAAGATCTTCGATCTGCTGGAGCAGACCGGCAGTGGTGCCGGTGGCGAGATCCAGCTGACCGATGCGATCGCGCAGCTGCTGAAGACCGAGCAGGTCGATGCCTACCGTTTCGAGGGCACCCGTTTCGACTGCGGCACGCACCTGGGGCTGGTCGAGGCGACGATCCGCTTCGCGCTGGACAACCCGAAGCTGGCGGGCCCGGCGCGCGAGAAGCTGGCGGCGATGCTGGCGGAATAACGGATTTCTTCAAGCGCTCCGTCTTGGCGCCTTGATTGATACGTGGGGGAGGGGGCGGATGGCCCTCTCCAAAACACGCCAAAGCCCTTCCATGGTGCTCGATGGCGCCATCCATGGCGCCAACGGTTTTGGAGAGGGCCATCCGCCCCCTCTCGACAGTTTCCTGCGGGCGCGGACGGGAAGGGCGGAATCAAAGACAAGAGCACAAGAAAAAAGGCAGCCACCGGCTGCCTTTTTGCTTGTTGGGGTCAGATCCCTTTGCGGAGCAAAGGGATCTGACCCCAGCTCCTGCTCATCCCTCCGCCGCGCGGAATGTTGGGTGGCACGGGTGGGTGAGGCTGGCCGGGACTGTCAGCGGCATGGATGCCGCTGCCAAGCCCCCAAGGACGGGTTTACGGCGTGTCCCGGGCAGTCTCACCCACCCGGGCCCCACCATCAGCAATCAGCCGGCAACGCTTTGAACCTTACAGCGCCTCGAAAATACCCGCCGCGCCCATGCCCGTGCCGATGCACATCGTCACCATGCCGTACTTCTGCTGGCGACGACGCAGGCCGTGCAGCAGGGTCGCGGTACGGATCGCACCGGTGGCACCCAGCGGGTGGCCCAGGGCGATCGCACCACCCAGCGGGTTCACCTTGTCCGGGTCCAGGCCGCAGTCACGGATCACCGCCAGCGACTGCGCGGCGAAGGCTTCATTGAGCTCGATCCAGTCCAGCTGATCCTGGTTCAGGCCAGCCTGCTTGAGTGCCTTCGGGATCGCGGCGATCGGGCCGATGCCCATCACTTCCGGGCGCACGCCGGCCACCGAGAAGCTGACGAAGCGCGCCAGCGGGGTCAGGCCGTAGTCCTTGATTGCCTGTTCCGACGCCAGCAGCACGGCACCGGCGCCGTCGCTCATCTGCGACGAGTTGCCGGCAGTGACGGTGCCACCGAACTGGCCATTGCGGAATACCGGGCGCAGCTTGGCCAGGCCTTCGGCCGAGGAATCCGGGCGCGGGCCTTCGTCGGTATCGGCAACCTTGTTGCGGGTGATGATGCGCTGGCCATCGGCCAGGTCCGGCAGGTGCGAGACGATCTCATACGGGCTGATCTCGTCCTTGAACTCGCCCTTCTGGATCGCAGCCATCGCCTTCTGGTGCGAGGCCAGGGCGAACGCGTCCTGCTCTTCGCGCGAGACCTTCCACTCTTCGGCCACCTTCTCGGCGGTGATGCCCATGCCGTAGGCGATGGCCACATGGTCGTTGTCGAACACGCTCGGTGCCATCGCGATCTTGTTGCCCATCATCGGCACCATCGACATCGACTCGGTGCCGCCGGCCAGCATCAGGTCGGCGTTGCCCAGGCGGATCGCATCGGCGGCCTGCGCAACGGCCTGCAGGCCGGAGGAGCAGAAGCGATTGACGGTCTGCGCCGCGATGGTGTTCGGCAGGCCGGCCAGCAGCACGCCGATGCGCGCCACGTTCATGCCCTGCTCGGCTTCCGGCATCGCGCAGCCGATGATCGCATCATCGATGCGGTTGACGTCCACGCCCGGCGCCTGCGCGACAACGCTGCGCAGCACGTGGGCAAGCATGTCGTCGGGGCGGGTATTGCGGAACATGCCCTTGGGCGCCTTGCCCACCGGGGTACGGGTGGCGGCGACGATGTAGGCGTCCTGGATTTGCTTGGTCATTGCAGTGATCTCTCGAATAGGTTTTGTAGAGTCGAGCCATGCTCGACTGCCACAGCAGGTGATGCCGGCCCGGGGCCGGCATCCGCCATCAATCAGTTGCGCAGCGGCTTGCCGGTCTTGAGCATGTGCGCGATGCGGGCCTGGGTCTTTTCCTGCTGGGCCAGTTCGACGAAGTGCTTGCGCTCCAGGGTCAGCAGCCACTCTTCGTCGACCAGGGTGCCGCGATCGACCTTGCCGCCGCACAGCACGGTGGCGATGCGCTCTGCAATCTCGTAGTCGTACGGGCTGATGAAGCGACCTTCCAGCATGTTGACCAGCATCATCTTGAAGGTGGCGATGCCGACGTCGCCGGCCACCTGGATGCGGCGTGCCGGCAGCGGCGGACGGTAGCCGGCTTCGGCCAACGCGCGGGCTTCGGCCTTGGCGATGTACAGCGCCTCATAGCTGTTGAACACCACCTTGTCGGTGTTGCGCAGCAGGCCCAGTTCCTTGGCGTTGACCGCCGAGTTGGACACCTTGGCCATGGCCACGGTTTCGAAGGTCTTCTTCAGTTCGGCGAACACGTCGCCGCCCGGGCCGGCCGCCTGCGAGGCGCGCACGGCCAGTTCCTTCAGGCCGCCACCGGCCGGCAACAGGCCGACGCCGGCTTCCACCAGGCCGATATAGCTTTCCAGGAAGGCCACGGTCTTGGCGCTGTGCATCTGGAACTCGCAGCCACCGCCCAGGGCCAGGCCGCGCACGGCAGCCACCACCGGCACCAGCGAGTACTTGATGCGCTGGCTGGTGCGCTGGAAGTTGGCGACCATCTGCTCGAACTGGTCGACCTTGCCGGCCTGCAGCAGGCCCAGGGCGCCGGCCAGATCGGCACCGGCGGAGAACGGTTCCTTCTGCTGCCAGATCACCAGGCCCTGGAAGTCCTTCTCAGCGCGCGAGACGCATTCCTGCAGGCCATCGAGCACCTGGTCGGAGACGGTGTTCATCTTGGTCTTGAAGCTGACCACGGCGATACCGTCGCCGTCGTGCCACATGCGCAGGCCATCGTTCTCGAACACGGTCTCGCCCGGCGCGAACGTTTCGCCCAGCAGCGGATCCGGGAAGCGCTGGCGCTGGTACACCGGCAGCGACGAGCGCGGCAGCTTGGCGTTGCGCGACGGGCTGTAGCTGCCCTCGGCGGCGTGCACGCCGTCGCGGCCATCGAAGACCCAGTCCGGCAGGGGGGCATTGCTCATGCTCTTGCCGGCGACGATGTCATCGGCGATCCACTGCGCCACCTGCTTCCAGCCCGCGGCCTGCCAGGTCTCGAACGGGCCCAGCGACCAGCCGTAGCCCCAGCGGATCGCGAGATCGACGTCGCGCGCGGTCTCGGCGATGTCGGCCAGGTGGTAGGCGCTGTAGTGGAACAGATCGCGGAAGGTCGCCCACAGGAACTGTGCCTGCGGATGCTGGCTCTCGCGCAGCTTGGCGAACTTCTCGGCCGGGTTCCTGATCTTCAGGATCTCGACCACCTCCGGTGCGGCGCTGCGGTCGGCCGGACGGTAGTCCTGCTTTTCCAGATCGAGCACGACGATGTCCTTGCCGACCTTGCGGAAGATGCCGGCTCCGGTCTTCTGGCCCAGTGCGCCCTTGGAAATCAGCGCGTCCAGCCACTTGGGCGACTTGAAGAATTCATGCCACGGGTCGTTCGGCAGGGTGTCGCCCATGGTCTTGATCACGTGCGCCATGGTGTCCAGGCCGACCACGTCGGAGGTGCGGTAGGTCGCCGACTTCGGGCGCCCGACCAGCGGCCCGGTCAGGCCATCGACTTCATCGAAGCCCAGGCCGAACTGCTGGGTGTGGTGGATGGTCGAGAGGATCGAGAACACGCCGATGCGGTTGCCGATGAAGTTCGGGGTGTCCTTGGCGTAGACCACGCCCTTGCCCAGCGTGGTGACCAGGAACTCTTCCAGGCCTTCCAGCACGGCGGCATCGGTGGTCGAGGCCGGGATCAGCTCGGCCAGGTGCATGTAGCGCGGCGGATTGAAGAAGTGCACGCCGCAGAAGCGGTGGCGCAGCTGTTCCGGCAGCACGTCGGCCAGCTTGTTGATGCCCAGGCCGGACGTGTTGGACGCCAGCACGGCGTGATCGGCCACGAACGGAGCGATCTTCTTGTAGAGGTCCTGCTTCCAGTCCATGCGCTCGGCAATGGCCTCGATGATCAGGTCGCAGTCCTTCAGCTGCTCCAGCCCCGACTCGTAGTTGGCCGGGGTGATCGCTTCGGCCAGCGACTTGCTGGCCAGCGGCGCCGGGCTGAGCTTGCCCAGGTTGGCGATTGCCTTCAGCACGATGCCATCGGCCGGACCTTCCTTGGCGGGCAGGTCGAACAGCACGGTGTCGACGCCGGCGTTGGTGAGGTGGGCGGCGATCTGGGCACCCATGACGCCGGCACCCAGCACGGCGGCGCGGCGGACTAGCAGGGAATTGGACATGGTGTAAGGGCCTTTGTTGGTCAGCAGTTACTGGGTGGAATCAGGCGGAGGCGGGCAGGGCGCTGCCGCTGCGTGCGGCGGCGCGGAACCCGGCTTCGGCGAAATGGATGAGCTCGTGGGCTGCCTGGGCACGATGCGCCGCTTCGGTGACACCGGCGGGACGCTTGATCAGCCCGAAATCGGCCATGGCGTAGGTGAGCGAGCCGGCCAGGAAATCCAGCCGCCAGTACAGCTCTTCCTTGCTCAGGTCAGGCACGCACTCGGCGATGGCCTTGCCGAACGCACGCAGCACGTGGCCGTAATGGTCGGACAGGAACTTGCGCAGGTTGTCGTTTTTTTCGGCGTAGGCGCGGGCGATCACGCGGACGAAGGCGCCGCCGCTCTGGCGGTCCTGGGCCAGCGCCAGCGCCGGCTCCACGAAGGCGGCCAGCACCGGGCGCAGTTCACCAGGGTGTTCGCTGCGGGCGCGTTCGAGCTGGGCCATGCGGGCGCCGGTCATCTCGTCCATGCGACGGCGGAACACCTCGTTGACCAGGTTTTCCTTGGAACCGAAGTGGTAGTTGACGGCGGCGATGTTGACGTCGGCCTGGCTGGTGACCTGGCGCAGCGACGTGCCGGCAAAGCCGTGCAGGGCGAACAGCTCTTCCGCGGCACCGAGGATCCGGTCCTTGGTCGAGAAGTGGGCGGGCTTGGCCATCGGCAGGCGGACCTTAATCAAACGATTGTTTGATACTAGAACCAGACGGCAGCGTATGGCATTTTGCAGTGCAGCAAAACTGCCGGGCCAGTCAGAGGGCATTCACGCCCGGGTGCGGGGCCGGATCCCCGAAGGGGCTCCGACCCCTGTCGGGCTGGGGGATGGGGTCAGGGCCCCTGCGGGGGCCTGACCCCGGCCGGCATGAGGCCTGCCAGCCATGGGCTGGCACTACTTAGTGGGATCTCTTACAATTCGCCTACGTTTATCAGGCTAAGCCCGCGTTCCGACGCGGGTTTTTTTCATGTACCCTTCGGGCCATCAGCGGCCCGATTCCATTGGAGACATCCCATGGCGCTGGAGCGCACCCTTTCGATCATCAAGCCGGACGCCGTTGCCAAGAACGTCATCGGCGAAATCTACGCCCGCTTTGAAAAGGCCGGCCTGAAGGTCGTCGCCGCCAAGTACAAGCAGCTGTCGCGCCGTGAAGCCGAAGGCTTCTACGCCGTGCACCGCGAGCGTCCGTTCTTCAACGCCCTGGTCGAGTTCATGATCTCCGGCCCGGTGATGATCCAGGCCCTGGAAGGCGAGAACGCCGTGCTGGCCCACCGCGACCTGCTGGGCGCCACCAATCCGAAGGAAGCCGCGCCGGGCACCATCCGCGCCGACTTCGCTGAATCCATCGATGCCAATGCCGCCCACGGCTCGGACTCGGTCGAGAATGCCGCGATCGAAATCGCCTACTTCTTCGCCGCGACCGAAGTCGTCTCGCGCTGAGAGTGATGCCGTGAACGAGGTCGTACAGACACCCGCCATCCAGCCGCTGCCGAAGTCGGCACCCACGGCCGGCAAGCAGAACCTGCTCGACCTCGATCGCGCGGGCCTGGAGACGTTTTTCGTCGAGGTTCTCGGCGAGAAGAAGTTCCGTGCCCACCAGGTGATGAAGTGGATCCACCACCGCTACGTCACCGACTTCGATGAGATGACCGATCTCGGCAAGGTCCTGCGCGCCAAGCTGCAGGATCATGCCGAGGTCGTCGTTCCCAACATCGTGTTCGACAAGCCCTCCGCCGACGGCACCCACAAGTGGCTGCTGGCGATGGGCGTGGATGGCAAGAACGCCATCGAGACCGTGTACATCCCGGACAAGACCCGCGGCACGCTGTGCGTGTCCTCGCAGGTCGGCTGCGGGCTGAACTGCACGTTCTGCTCCACTGCCACCCAGGGCTTCAACCGCAACCTGACCACCGCCGAGATCATCGGCCAGGTGTGGGTGGCTGCGCGCCACCTGGGCAACGTGCCGCACCAGATGCGCCGTCTCACCAACGTGGTGATGATGGGCATGGGCGAGCCGCTGATGAATTTCGACAACGTCGTGCGTGCCATGAGCGTGATGCGCGACGATCTGGGCTATGGCCTGGCGAACAAGCGCGTGACGCTGTCCACGTCCGGCCTGGTGCCGCAGATCGACCGCCTGTCCAGCGAGAGTGATGTCTCCCTGGCGGTGTCGCTGCACGCACCGAACGACGAGCTGCGCGAGACGCTGGTGCCGCTCAACAAGAAGTACCCGATCGCCGAGCTGATGGCCTCGTGCGCGCGCTACCTGCGCGCCAACAAGCGTCGCGAGTCGGTGACCTTCGAATACACCCTGATGAAGGGCATCAACGACCAGCCCGAGCATGCCCGGCAGCTGGCCCGGCTGATGCGCCAGTTCGACAACGCGGTGCAGGCCAAGGACTCGGGCAAGGTCAACCTGATCCCGTTCAATCCGTTCCCGGGCACCCGTTACGAGCGTTCCGAGGAAGCCGACATCCGCGCGTTCCAGAAGATCCTGCTCGACAGCAACGTGCTGACGATGGTCCGCCGCACGCGCGGCGACGACATCGACGCCGCCTGTGGCCAGCTCAAGGGCCAGGTGATGGACCGCACCCGCCGCCAGGCGGAGTTCAACAAGACGCTGCAGGCGGGGAAGGGGAGCGATGCGGCCGCCTGACCGCTTCCGGCTGGCGCTGCTTGCGGGCGTGCTGGCCATGGCGGTCGGTGCCTGCTCCTCCACGCCCAAGGGCCGGCTCGGTCCCAGCGAAGCGCCGGTCTATTCGGTGCGTGACCCGGATGGCGTGCGTCGCCAGGTGCGCGTGAACGACCTGCTGGTGCTGGCCTCCCGCGACATGCAGCTGGGCAATCTGGACGGTGCCGAGAGCAAGGCCCGACAGGCGCTGAAGCTGCAGCCCGACGAGCCTGACGCACTGGTCCTGCTGGCCGGCATCGATGACCGCCGCGGCCGCACCCGGCAGGCGGGCGAGGGCTTCCGCAGGGCCGCAGAGCTGGCCCCGCAGCGCGGTGACGTACTCAACAACTATGGCGCCTGGCTGTGCCAGCAGGGGCGGGCCGCCGAGTCGCTGGTGTGGTTCGATCGTGCGCTGCAGGCGCCGGGCTATGCCACGCCCGCCGAGGCGCAGGCCAACGCGGGGGGCTGTGCGCTCGACGCGGGGCAGCCCGAACGGGCCGAGCGCGACCTGCGTGCCGCACTCGCGGTGGCTCCGGCCAACCCGGTCGCCCTGGAGGCGATGGCCCAGCTGAGCTTCCGCCAGGGCCGCTACATGGAGGCCCGGGCCTTCGCCGAGCGCAGGATTTCGGCTGCACCCGCAACACGTTCCGTGTTACAACTTGCGTCTCAAATCGAGGCGCGGCTGGGCGATCACGCAGCATCCGATCGCTATCTGCAGCGGATTCGACAGGAATTTCCGCAGGATGCGGGCTCCTAACTCCAGGGTTGATGCATTGTGATTGATGACCAGACTGTGAGCGCTCTCGAGACTGCGGCCGGCTGTGGCACCCGCCTTCGCCAGGCCCGCGAGGCGGCCGGACTGACCCTTGACGACGTCGGACAGCGGCTGCGCATGCCGGTCCAGGTGGTCAGGTCGCTGGAAGAAGAACAGTGGCAGAAGCTCGGTGCGCCGGTGTTCGTCCGCGGCCAGCTGCGCAGCTATGCGCGCCTGCTGAATGTGGATGTGAGCGAACTGCTGGAGCAGGCCCAGGTGGGCCCGGTGGTCCCGCCGACCCTGGTCAGCCATACCCATACCCCGCGTGCGCGCCGGATCGCCGAGAACCTCGGCCGGCGCGTGCTGTATGTCGGCATTACCGCGGTGCTGGCCGTGCCGGTGTGGTTCGCCACGCGTGGCCATTTCGATGGCGGCACGCCGTCGCCGAACACCGCCTCGCTGGACGTGATCCCGGCGACCGTGCCGGTCACCCCCGCCGCCGACGGCGCCGAGCCGGTGGCATCGACGGAGACCTCGGTGGCGTCCACCGCCAAGCCGGCCGCGACCCCGTACGTCGCCTCGCTGGCGCCGGTCCCGCGTCCGGCCGCCACTGCGGCGGGTGCCGGCACCACGCTGGAGATGCAGTTCAACGGAGACAGCTGGGTCGACATCGGCGGCCCCGATGGCAGCACCGTCGAGAAGGCGCTGATCCGGTCGGGCGAGAGCCGCAGTTTCACCCCGGGCCAGGTGACCCGGGTCACTCTGGGCAACGCCTCGGCGGTCCAGGTTCAGCAGAACGGCGCTATCGTCGATCTGGCGCCCTACCAGCGAGCCAACGTGGCACGCTTTCAGGTATCCTCTGAAGGCTCCGTGGTCCCGGTTTCGCACTGAGGCGCGGTTTCACCACCTTCGATAATCCCAATGGTCCCTCCCGATGGGCGGGGCGAGAGTACGCATGGCGATCGACGATCTGCTCGACGAGCACGAACAAAGTGAACGCGTCCGCAGCTGGCTGCGGAAGAATGGCGCCAGCATCATCGGTGGCGTGGCCATCGCCATCGGCGCCATCGCCGGCTGGCAGTGGTGGCAGACGCAGCAGGGCGGCAAGCTGGCCTCGGCCAATGTCGAGTACCAGAAGGCACTGGTGGGTCTGCAGCAGAACAAGCTCGACGACGCCGCCAAGGCGGTGAAGGCGCTCGAAGCCGGTCCCTCCAGCATCTACGGCGACCTCGCGGCGCTGCAGCTGGCCAAGGCCCAGGTCGACGCCGGCAAGAACGAAGAAGCCCTGGCGACGCTGCGCAGCGTGAAGGTCGAAGGTGACCTGCAGCGCGTGGTCGACCAGCGCGTGGCCCGCCTGCTGGTCGCTACCGGCAAGGCCGACGAGGCCATCTCCCTGCTGGGCAGCGCCACCGACAGCGGCAGCCTGGAGATCCATGGCGATGCGCTGATGGCTCAGGGCAAGCGCGATGCCGCCCGCGAACAGTACGAGAAGGCGTTGAAGACGCTGGACGTGGCGGCGCCGCAGCGGCGCCTGCTGGAAACCAAGGTTATGGACGCCGGCGGCACCGTCGCCGCCCCTGCGGAGTCGGTTTGATGAGTCAGAAGGTCATGATCACCCGCGTCGCCACCGTGCTGCTGCTCGGCGTGGCGCTGTCCGGCTGCAGCACCATGAAGGGCTGGTTCGCCGGCAAGGACGCGGAAGCGAAGAAGGCGCAGGAGCCGGCCGAACTGGTCAAGTTCGAGCCGACCCTGAAGGTCAACAAGGCCTGGTCGGTCAATCTGGGCAAGGGTGAGCGTCGCATCGGCGTGCGCCAGGGCCCGGCGGTGGCCAACGGTCACGTGTTCGCTGCGGCGATCACCGGGGGCGTGCACGCCATCGACCTGCAGACCGGCAAGAAGGTCTGGACCTGGGAGCCGAAGAAGGAAAAGAAGAAGGACAAGCTGCGCCTGTCCGGTGGCCCGGGTGTTGGCGAGAACCTCGTCGTGATCGGCACGCTCGACGGCCAGGTCATCGCGCTGGACATCAATGATGGCAGCGAGAAGTGGCGCGCCCGCGTGCCCGGCGAAGTGATCGCCGCGCCGGCGGTGGCCCAGGGCATGGTGTTCGTGCGCAGCAACGACGGCCGCATCACCGCCTTCGACGTGGGCAACGGCACCCAGCGCTGGTTCAACCCGAGCGAACTGCCGGCGCTGACCGTGCGTGGCAATGCGCCGGTGGTGACCGGTCCGGGCGTGCTGTTCATCGGCAGGGATGACGGCGCCATCGCCGCGCTGGCCATGCAGGATGGCCGCACCCTGTGGGAACAGAACGTGGGCAGCGCTGAAGGGCGCACCGAGCTGGAGCGCATGGCCGACATCGACGGTGCGCCGGTGCTCGATGGCAACACGCTGTTCGTGAGCAGCTTCAAGAACCAGACGATGGCCATCGAAGGCCCGACCGGTCGCCCGCTGTGGGCGCGCGACCACGGCGGTGCCGGTGGCGTGGCGGTCTCGTCGGGCAATGTGTTCGTCACCGACAACAAGGGTGGCGTGTTCGGCCTGGACAAGGCCAGTGGCGCGGCGATGTGGTCGCAGACCGGGCTCGCCCGGCGCCTGCTGACCGGCCCGGCACTGCACGGCGACTACGTGGTGGTCGGCGACTACAAGGGATACGTGCACTGGCTGCAGACGTCCGATGGCGCGATGGCGGCGCGGGCCAAGAGCGGCGGTGAAGCTCTGCTGGCCCAGCCGATCGTCGTCGACGGGGTGCTGCTGGTGCAGAACGTGGATGGCAAGCTGACCGCCTTCCGGTTGGCAAATTAATACGGAGTAATCGCGATGCTGCCTTTGGTCGCCCTGGTTGGACGGCCGAATGTCGGCAAGTCGACCATTTTCAATGCGTTGACCCGCACCCGTGACGCCCTGGTCCATGACCAGCCCGGCGTCACCCGTGATCGCAACTACGGCGTCTGCCGCCTCGACGAGGACAATCATTTCCTCGTCGTGGACACCGGCGGTATCGCCGGGGAAGACGAGGGTCTGGCGGGCGCTACTACGCGTCAGGCCCGGGCCGCTGCCGCCGAAGCCGACCTGATCCTGTTCGTCGTCGATGCCCGTGAGGGCACGTCGGCGCTGGATGACGAGATCCTGTCGTGGCTGCGCAAGCTGTCGCGTCCGACCCTGCTGCTGATCAACAAGATCGACGGCACCGACGAGATGGCCGTGCGCTCGGAATTCGCGCGCTACGGCTTCAGCGAGATGCTGACGGTTTCGGCCGCGCATCGTCAGGGCCTGGACGATCTGCTCGATGAAGTGATCCAGCGCCTGCCGGAAGAGGGCAGTGGCGAAGAGCTGGACAACGATCCGAACCGTGTGCGCATCGCCTTTGTCGGCCGCCCCAACGTGGGCAAGTCGACCCTGGTCAACCGCATCCTCGGCGAGGAGCGCATGATCGCCTCCGACGTGCCCGGCACTACCCGCGATTCGATCGCGGTCGACCTGGAACGCGATGGCCGCGAATACCGCCTGATCGACACCGCCGGCCTGCGTCGCCGCTCGCGGGTGGACGAGGTGGTCGAGAAGTTCTCGGTGGTCAAGACCATGCAGTCCATCGAGCAGTGCCAGGTGGCCGTGCTCATGCTGGACGCCACCGAAGGCGTGACCGACCAGGACGCCACCGTGCTGGGGGCCGTGCTCGACGCCGGCCGCGCCCTGGTGATCGCCATCAACAAGTGGGATGGCCTGACCGAGTACCAGCGCGAGCAGGCCGAAACCATGCTGTCGCTGAAGCTGGGCTTCGTGCCGTGGGCGGAATCGGTACGCATCTCGGCCAAGCATGGCTCGGGCCTGCGTGAGCTGTTCCGTGCGGTGCACCGCGCCCACGAATCGGCGAACAAGACGTTCACCACCAGCGAAGTGAACAAGGCGCTGGAAGTGGCCTACGAGACCAACCCGCCGCCGACCATCCGTGGCCACGTCTCCAAGCTGCGTTACGTGCACCCGGCCGGCGCCAACCCGCCCACCTTCATCGTGCATGGCACGCGCCTGAAGGAGCTGCAGGAGTCGTACAAGCGCTACCTGGAGAACTTCTTCCGCAAGCGCTTCAAGCTGATCGGTACGCCGGTGGTGTTCCTGTTCCGCGAAGGTGCCAACCCGTACGAGGGCAAGAAAAACGTGCTGACCGAGCGGCAGATCAAGGCCAAGCGGCGCTTGATGAAACACGTCAAGGGCAAGTAACCGGAAAGGCGGCCGCAGGGCCGCCTTTTTCGTTTGACGGGGAATGGGGTCAGATCCCTTTCCCGAAGGAAAAGGGATCTGACCCCGGGGACGCTCCGTGGGCAGGGCCTGCGCGATAATGGCGCCATGAGCATCCGAGAGCTTTCCCCCGCGCAGGCGCATGAGCGCCTGGCCCATGGCGCCGTGCTGATAGACGTGCGGGAGGCGCACGAGCGCGCCGGTGGCATGGCCGAAGGCGCCCGCGGTGTGGCGAGGGCGGAACTGCAGGCCGACCCGGCCGCGCACCTGCCACGCCCGGAACAGGAAATCCTGCTGATCTGCCAGACCGGCAAGCGTTCGGCCGACGCCGCGCAGGCCCTGCTCGATGCCGGCTACGCGAACGTGGCGTCGGTCGCAGGGGGCACCGTGGCCTGGCGCGAGCAGGCGCTGCCGCTGGTGCAGCCAGTGGCCAGCGCTGCCGACCGTGATTTCTTCGATCGCTACTCGCGCCACCTGCTGCTGCCGCAGGTCGGTGAGGCGGGCCAGCGTCGCCTGCAGCAGTCGCGTGTGCTGGTGCTGGGTGCGGGCGGGCTGGGCGCACCGGCCGGCTTCTACCTGGCCGCCGCCGGGGTCGGGCACCTGCGCTTTGCCGACCACGACCGCGTCGAACGCAGCAACCTGCACCGCCAGATCGTGCATACCGAAGCCAGTGTCGGCCAGCTCAAGGTCGACTCCGCACGCGAGCGCCTGCTGGCGCTGAATCCCGCGATCGACATTGAAGCCGTGCCGCAGCGGGTCAGCTCCGACAATGTCGACGCCCTGCTGGACGGGGTGGACGTGGTGCTGGATGGCTCGGACAACTTCCCGCTGCGCTACCTCCTCAACGATGCCTGCATCAAGCACCGGCTACCGCTGGTGTACGCCGCGATCGAGCGCTTCGACGGCCAGGTGAGCGTGTTCGACGCCGGCCGCCAGCGCGGCGTCGCGCCCTGCTACCGCTGCCTGTTCCCGGAGCCGCCGCCGCCGGAGTTCGCGCCGAACTGTTCCGAGGCCGGCGTGCTGGGCGTGCTGCCAGGGTTGGCCGGCGTGCTGCAGGCCACCGAGGTGTTGAAGCTGCTGCTGGGCATCGGCGAGCCCCTGGTGGGGCGTCTGCTGCGTTTCGATGCACTGGGCATGCGCTTCCGCGAAACCGGCATCGGCCCGGACCCGCAGTGCCCGGTCTGCGCGCCGGGCGTGCCGTTCCCGGGCTATATCGATTACGCCGCCTTCTGCTGGGGCAGGTGATCGCGGTAGCGCCGGGCCATGCCCGGCGAGCGCAGCGGGGCGCGCAGGCACATCCGCCGGGCATGGCCTGGCACCGTTGATCGTTTCAGAATGATCTAAGGGGTGGCTGCCGGCATCGTTCCACCTCCAAGACAATCCGGCGCAACATGCGTGCTATTGCCGTCATCCACATTGCTCTATCGTGGTGAGCGATTCTGGATTCCGGGGAAAGCACCGCATGGCGGTAGAAGCAGCGACCAGCGAGCTGGTCAAGGTGGTTGCCCTGCTGGGCGCGGCGGTGGTGATGGTGCCCTTGTTCCGGCGGCTGGGCCTGGGGTCGGTACTGGGCTATTTCGCCGCCGGCCTGGCGATCGGACCGTTCGGGCTGGGCTGGTTCTCCGATCCGCAGGCCATCCTGCATACCGCCGAACTCGGCGTGGTGATGTTCCTGTTCGTGATCGGCCTGGAGATGCGGCCCTCGCACCTGTGGAGCCTGCGCAAGGAAATCTTCGGGCTGGGCACGCTGCAGATCGTCACCTGCGCGCTGGTGCTGACCAGTATCGCCAAGCTGTTCGGCTTCCCGTGGCAGGTGGCCTTCATCGGTGCCACCGGCTTCGTGCTGACGTCCACCGCCGTGGTGATGCAGCTGCTGGCCGAGCGCGGTGATATCGCGCTGCCTTCGGGGCAGAAGATCGTCTCCATCCTGCTGTTCGAAGACCTGCTGATCGTGCCGCTGCTGGCCCTGGTGGCGTGGATGGCGCCCAGCGCGGGCAGCGCCGATGGCGAGGGCTCGCGCTGGCTGTCGGTGGCGATCGGTGTCGGTGCCATCGTCGGCCTGGTGCTGGTCGGCCGCTTCCTGCTCAACCCGCTGTTCCGCCTGCTGGCCGAATCGAAGGCACGCGAGGTGATGACCGCCGCCGCGTTGCTGGTGGTGCTGGGCGCGGCACTGCTGATGCAGCTGTCCGGCCTGTCGATGGCGATGGGCGCGTTCCTGGCCGGCGTGCTGCTGAGCGAATCGACCTTCCGCCACCAGATCGAAGCCGATATCGAACCGTTCCGCGGCATCCTGCTCGGCCTGTTCTTCCTCAGCGTCGGCATGGCGCTGGACCTGGGCGTGGTGGCTTCGCACTGGCAGCTGATCGCCGGCCTGGTGCTGGCGCTGATGGCGGCCAAGGCACTGTGCATCTACGTCGTTGCGCGTCTGATGGGCAGCGACCACGCGCAGGCGCTGGACCGTGGCGTGCTGATGGCGCAGGGCGGTGAGTTCGCCTTCGTGCTGTTCTCCGCGGCGGCGGCCGCTGGTGTGATCGATGTGGACATCAATGCCAACTTCACCGCCGTGGTGGTGCTGTCGATGGCGCTGACCCCGCTGGTGGTGCTGGTCTACAAGCGCGTGGCACCAAAGCCGACGGTGAACCTGGAGGGCGTGGACGAGGCCGACGGCCTGTCCGGCAGCGTGCTGCTGATCGGCTTCGGCCGCTTCGGGCAGGTGGCCAGCCAGTCGCTGCTGGCGCGCGACGTGGACGTGACCATCATCGACAACGATGTGGAGATGATCCAGAGCGCGGCGCGGTTCGGCTTCAAGATCTATTACGGCGACGGCACCCGCCTGGACGTGCTGCATGCTTCCGGCGCGGCGACCGCGCGCGCGATCGCGGTGTGCGTGGACAAGGCCGACGCCGCCGACCGCATCGTCGAGCTGGTCGCGCACGAATTCCCGCAGGCCAAGCTGATGGTGCGCTCGTTCGACCGCGAGCATTCGCTGCGGCTGATCCATGCCGGCGTCGATTTCCAGATCCGCGAGACCTTTGAATCGGCCGTGCTGTTCGGTCAGGCCGCACTGGTCGAGCTGGGCGCCGACGAGGACGACGCGATCGAGATCGCCGAGCAGATCCGTCGCCGCGACGCCGAGCGTTTCGAGCTGGAAATCGCCGGTGGCGGCCTGAATGCCGGCGCCAAGATGGTGTTTGGCAACTCCGGCCAGGGCGTACCGACGCCGACCCCGTTCACCGCGCCGAAGCGGGCAAGCAAGACCTTGAACCCGCAGGACGTGCCCGAAGAGGAAGAATAGAGCCGAGCCAATGCCCGGCTGCTCTTCGGCCAGGTTGCGATAGACCGCGCTCTGCGCGCGGCCCCGGCCTCGGGACGGTGGGGATATTTGCAACTATTCCAATGGACTCCGATGAATTGGGCTCAGACACTGATTGCCCCAATTTCCATTCGGAATCCAACCCATGGCAGAAGCTACTGAGGGCAACCTGCTTGGACAGGTCACTCCTTCGACTCGCTATCTGGAATCCATGTCGCGTCATGAGTTCATGGAAGTTCATGAGGACAAGGGTTGTTTGAGAGTACGTCTGGGAAAAATCGGCAGGCCTTGCCTGGTGGTGCACGCGTCTTTCAACGCGGTGGGCAAGGCGCAGGAAGTCCAGCGGCATCTGGCCGAGACATTGCTGACTCGCGGATATGTCGAGTGCGAGGGCGGGGCGGAGATTGTCGAGGGAAGTGTGGTCGATGAACTGTACTGCGATGGGCGGGTGCCACACCCACTGCTTGACGCCTTCTTCGAGGTGATCGGGGCGGACGAGCTGAGGGGACGCCCGCAGCGGCTGGCATGGTTCCGCAATGGGCTGTCCTGGCATGAGGATTTCGAATTCGAACGACTGGCTGATCTCGGCCTTCATGTCGGCGTCATTGTGGAGGGCAACGTCGAAATAGATGGTGTCCTTAGCCAGCTTACGTTTGACTATCCGGAATTCATTCTGGTCAGCGGAGACGTCAGCGCCAAGAGCTTCGGGCACCGTGACAGCTCCATGCGGGTTCTTGGCGATGTCCGCGTCGAGAACATCGTCTACGGTGAATACAATGGTGGCTCTCTCTGCATCGAAGGCTCCGTGTATGGCCGTGCCTTCATCAGCGACGACCACTACATGTACGCGGCAGGCGGCTACCACCTGCTGGTGATCAGGGACGGAGAAAACTGGGAGTACCTGGTACCCGAGCTGTTCGAAGATGATGAAGATGAATACCCTTCGCTGTCGGAAGAGGCGATCCGGCAATTCATGCGGGAAGGAAAGGATCCGCTTGTTCCAGGGGCAATCCCGACGTATCGGGAGCTTTCATCGGCGGTTTCCCTGGCGCATGTAGTTGTAGCGCCTCCTGTCTCTGAGTTCGAGATGCAGCTCCGCCAGTTCTGGAACGACGCTGACGCTGAAGGAGTATCCGCGTTCATTGAGAACTGGCCGGTAAGGAATGGTGAATGGCTGGCTGGGCTGGCGGGAAGACTCTACGCACCCAGTACCACCTTGGAGCAACGAGAGCGGCTCTTGGCCGTGGCCCGCTCGCTGGATCCGTCGTCGGACCTGCGGGAGCAGTGGACGGCGTTGATGCAGGAAGTGAACGCCGGGCTCGCATTCCCCCAGAAAAGCCCGGTAGCGCCGGGCCATGCCCGGCGAGCGTAGCGGTGGGCGAGGGGGCCTGAATCGGGGACAATAGCCTCCCCACCGCCGCCGCCCCCGCATTCGATGAACGATTCCGCCGCCCCGCATCCTGCCCGCATTCTCGATGGCCGCCGCATCGCCGAAGACCTGCTCGACAGCCTGAAGGTGCGTGTCGATGCCCGCATCGCGGCCGGTGGCAGCCGTCCGGGGCTGGCCGTGGTGCTGGTGGGCGGCGACCCGGCCTCGACCGTGTACGTGCGCAACAAGCGCCGTGCCGCCGAGAAGGTCGGCATCGAAGCGCACGATTACGACCTGCCGGCCGGCACCACCGAGGCCGAGCTGCTGGACCTGATCGACCAGCTCAATGCCGATCCGAAGATCAACGGCATCCTGATCCAGCTGCCGCTGCCGGGCATCCCCGATGCACGCCGGCTGATCCAGCGCATCGACCCGCGCAAGGACGTCGATGGCTTCCACCCGGAAAACGTCGGCCATCTGGCCCTGCGCGAGTTCGGCCTGCGCCCGTGCACCCCGCGCGGCATCACCACGCTGCTGGGCCACACCGATCAGCCGGTGCGCGGCCGCAACGCCACCATCGTCGGTGTCAGCAACCACGTTGGCCGCCCGATGGGCCTGGAACTGCTGATTGCCGGCTGCACCGTCACCAGCTGCCACAAGTTCACCCCGAAGGACGTGCTGGAACAGGCCGTGCGCAACGCCGACATCCTGGTGGTGGCGGTGGGCCGCCCGGGCATCGTGCCGGGCGAGTGGGTGAAGCCGGGCGCTGTGGTGATCGACGTTGGCATCAACCGTCTGGACGATGGTCGGCTGGTGGGCGACGTCGGCTTCGACGCGGCGGCGCAGCGGGCGAGCTGGATCACCCCGGTGCCGGGCGGTGTCGGCCCGATGACCGTGGCCACGTTGATGCAGAACACCCTGGAAGCGGCGGAAGCCTCCTGAGGGTAGCGCCGGGCCATGCCCGGCGGATGTTTGCGGCGCCGCTGCGCTCGCCGGGCATGGCCCGGCGCTACCGGGGTTGCATTGATGCCCCGCGATTCCCGCCGACCCGCTCCTGGCAGGTGCCAACCTTGGTTGGCACACATCCATCAGGGCCATCGGCCCATCTGGGGTACCGGTGCCGGACGGGTTGTGCCAACCAAGGTTGGCACCCACCCAAGCCCTCCTGAACCGACCGCCGCCCGCGCGACACTGCGTCGCATCCACCCCCTGCCACGCGGCGCGAAAACAAGGTAAAATGTCGCGCTTCCCCACATCTCGGGTATGCCGATGCTGCGCATCCAGGCTGAAGCACTCACTTACGACGACGTCTCGCTCGTCCCCGCCCACTCGACCATCCTGCCCAAGGACGTCAACCTCGAAACGCGGTTGACCCGAGACCTGAAGCTGAAGCTTCCGATCCTGTCCGCCGCGATGGACACCGTCACCGAAGCCCGCCTGGCCATCGCCATGGCCCAGCTCGGCGGCATGGGCATCATCCACAAGAATCTCAGCCTGGAACAGCAGGCCGCGGAAGTGGCCAAGGTGAAGAAGTTCGAGGCCGGTGTCATCCGCGACCCGATCACCGTCGGCCCGGAAACCACCATCCGTGACGTGCTGGCCCTGACCCAGGCACACAACATCTCCGGCGTGCCGGTGGTGGGCAGCGACGGCCTGCTGGCCGGCATCGTGACCCACCGCGACATGCGCTTCGAGACCGAGCTGGACGATCCGGTCCGCCACATCATGACCAAGAAGGATCGCCTGATCACGGTCAAGGAAGGCGCCGCGTCCGACGAAGTGCTGCAGCTGCTGCACCGCAACCGCATCGAAAAGGTGCTGGTGGTCAATGATTCGTTCGAACTGCGTGGCCTGATCACCGTCAAGGACATCCAGAAGAACACCGACTTCCCGAACGCGGCCAAGGATCTGTCGACCCGCTTGCTGGTCGGCGCTGCCGTCGGTGTGGGTGGCGATACCGATCGCCGCGTGGAAGCGCTGGTCGCCGCCGGCGTGGACGTGATCGTGGTCGATACCGCGCACGGCCACTCGCAGGGCGTGCTGGACCGCGTCAGCTGGGTCAAGAAGAACTTCCCGCAGGTGCAGGTCATCGGCGGCAACATCTGCACCGGCGAAGCCGCACTGGCGTTGCTGGACAGCGGCGCGGACGCGGTCAAGGTCGGCATCGGCCCAGGCTCGATCTGCACCACCCGCGTGGTTGCCGGCGTCGGCGTGCCGCAGGTCACCGCCATCGATCTGGTGGCCGAAGCGCTGCAGGACCGCATCCCGCTGATCGCCGACGGTGGCATCCGCTACTCGGGCGACATCGGCAAGGCGCTGGCCGCCGGTGCTTCGACCATCATGGTCGGCGGCCTGCTGGCCGGTACCGAGGAATCGCCGGGCGAGACCGAGCTGTACCAGGGCCGTTCGTACAAGAGCTACCGCGGCATGGGCTCGCTGGCTGCGATGGAGAAGGGGTCCAAGGACCGCTACTTCCAGGACGCCGCCACCGCCGACAAGCTGGTGCCGGAAGGCATCGAAGGCCGCGTGCCGTACCGCGGCCCGGTGGGCGGCATCATCCACCAGCTGATGGGCGGCCTGCGCGCCACCATGGGCTACGTGGGCTGCGCCACCATCGACGAGATGCGCAGCAAGCCCAAGTTCGTGAAGATCAGCGGCGCCGGCCAGCGTGAGAGCCACGTCCACGACGTGACCATCACCAAAGAGCCGCCGAACTACCGCGCCTGATGCGCTTGCGAACTGCTCTTGCGATTACGGGCAGCCTGCTGATGGCAGGCTGTTCGTTGTCCGAACCGCCGCCGCGCTCCGGGTCTCCGGGCGCGGCGGTTTCGCAATTGCAGCACGTGCAGGCGTGCCAGAACGCGTTCTCGCTGCCGAAGGGCTGGCAGGTGCAGGCCGCCGGCGAACAGCGCTGGCTGCTGAAAGGCACCGGCGAGCGCCCGTTGCAGGTCATCCTGCGGTGCGTTACCGATCTGGGTGACAGGCTTGAAGATCCTGTGGTCACCGCCGAGCTGGGGCCGCTGGAGCCGAAACGGATGAGCGTGCAGTCCGCATTCTGGGGCAACGCCGTGGATTCCGGTTACCCGATGCACGCCTTTCAACGGCGCATCGTGCCCGGCACCGAAGTGCAGGAAATCGCCGAACTGCCGCGCGCCGACCGCGCCAACCCCAACGCACCGCACGGCCTGCTGATGCTGCGCTGGGACGAGGAAGACCCCTCACATATTCAACAACGCGAGGCGTTCATCGCCACGCTGACACAGAGCCTTGAAGCGCCGGGCGCTGCGAAAAACACCACTGGAACGGCACCATGACCAACATCCATAACGACAAGATCCTCATCCTCGATTTCGGCGCGCAGTACACGCAGCTGATTGCCCGCCGCATCCGCGAGCTGGGCGTCTACTGCGAAATCTGGGCGTGGGACCACAACCCGGCCGAGATCGCCGGCTTCGGCGCCAAGGGCATCATCCTGTCCGGTGGCCCGGAATCGACCACGCTGCCGGGCGCCCCGGCCGCGCCGCAGGAAGTGTTCGACAGCGGCCTGCCGATCTTCGGCATCTGCTACGGCATGCAGACCCTGGCCGCACAGCTGGGCGGTGCCACCGAAGCGGCTGACCAGCGCGAGTTCGGCCACGCCGAAGTGAACGTGATCAACCCGGATGCACTGTTCAAGGGCCTGAGCGACCACGGCGGCGAGCCGAAGCTGAATGTCTGGATGAGCCACGGGGACCACGTCTCCGTGGCACCGCCGGGCTTCACCATCACCGCCACCACCGACCGCATTCCGGTGGCCGCCATGGCCAACGAAGAAAAGCGCTGGTACGGCGTGCAGTTCCACCCGGAAGTGACCCACACCCTGCAGGGCCAGACGCTGCTGCGCCGCTTCGTGGTGGACGTGTGCGGCTGCCAGACCCTGTGGACCGCCGCCAACATCATCGACGACCAGATCGCCCGCGTGCGCGAACAGGTGGGCGATGATGAAGTGATCCTGGGCCTGTCCGGCGGCGTCGATTCGTCCGTGGTGGCCGCGCTGCTGCACAAGGCCATCGGCGAGAAGCTGACCTGCGTGTTCGTGGATACCGGCCTGCTGCGCTGGCAGGAAGGCGACCAGGTGATGGCGATGTTCGCCGAGCACATGGGCGTGAAAGTCGTGCGCGTGAATGCCGCCGACCGTTACTTCAAGGCGCTGGAAGGCGTGAGCGACCCGGAAGCCAAGCGCAAGATCATCGGCAACCTGTTCGTTGAGATCTTCGATGAAGAGTCGAACAAGCTGAAGAACGCGAAGTGGCTGGCGCAGGGCACCATCTACCCGGACGTGATCGAGTCGGCCGGCAGCAAGACCGGCAAGGCGCATGTGATCAAGAGCCACCACAACGTGGGCGGCCTGCCGGAGCACATGAAGCTGGGCCTGGTGGAGCCGCTGCGCGAGCTGTTCAAGGACGAAGTGCGCCGCCTGGGCGTCGAGCTGGGCCTGCCGCGCACCATGGTCTATCGCCATCCGTTCCCGGGCCCGGGCCTGGGCGTGCGCATTCTGGGTGAAGTGAAGCCGGAATACGCCGAACTGCTGGCCAAGGCCGATGCCATTTTCATCGACGAGCTGCGCAAGGCCGACCTGTACGACAAGACCAGCCAGGCGTTTGCCGTGTTCCTGCCGGTGAAGTCAGTGGGCGTGGTGGGCGACGCGCGGGCTTATGAGTGGGTGATTGCGCTGCGGGCGGTGGAGACGATTGACTTCATGACGGCGCATTGGGCGCATCTGCCGTATGAGTTCCTGGGGACGGTGAGCAACCGGATCATCAATGAGTTGCGGCGGGTGTCGCGGGTGGTTTATGACATCTCGGGGAAGCCGCCGGCGACTATTGAGTGGGAATGAGTTGAAAGAACGAGGGCGCCGACAGGCGCCCTTGTTGTTTGTCGTGTCCACTATCCATTAGGTAAATTGCAGATAGTGGAGCAGTTGATCTCCCAAAGGCCGCATCGCTCGCTAGATAGACTCGGTGTTAGTGTTCCCTTTTGATCCAAAGCAGAAATTCACCTAAGCGCATATCTTGCGCACTAGTGGGGCCGGCTGTTCCGCGGGTTGTAAGCCGGATCCACCCGCCCTAAGATCGAATAGTATCAAGTGGATAGTCCACCCATAGTGCGCTGCGGGTGATTCGTTTAGCCGGCTCCGGAAATCCGGCTATTAGGTTTTTGGGGCATGCAGGAGATATGGCGTGGCCGAAGTAAAGAGCTTAAAGTTCTCCCACCCTTTGCTTGGCGTGGTCGCGCTCATCTTCGTAGTTGGATATGAGAGCCATAGCGGACACCTGCAAGGGGAGTTTCATTTGATATTTGCGGGGGAACCTGCGAGATCCAGATCAGAACTGATCAAGTTCGAGAATTCACCACATGATGGTGGTGCGCTGCAAATCACAGAAGATGTGATGGCAAACTTGGCGGTAGACGAAGCTAAGGCGCATCTAGAAGACTACGTCAATAATGTGCCGGAGCTGCGCAAGCATATGCTCGCGTTAGCTTCACTATCTGCGGCCGAACCACGGGATCTTCTCCAAGCCTGGGTCAGGCAAAAGTTCCCTAAAATGCATCAATTGTCCTTGCAGACGGAGTCAGAGGAATTGCGCATTTTCATCCAGTCTTTTACAAGTTACCCGCCAATCAAGGTGAGTGCACTCTAGCAACTCATTCAAGCCAACGCTGCTTCGCGGCGCGTTCAATTCAGGCATTGGACTACATATCAAATATGGTTGCAAGATTCGTAGCGCATGGGCGTAAAGTTCAACTTCACGCTCAAAAACATGGGTGGCTGCCGGGCGCGCGCTATACGAACTTGCGAGATGTGCGAGAAGTTTCCTTTGATCGCCGAGGGTTTCTAGATATCGACTGGAAGCGCTACAACTATGGTCTTCATCTTGACGCCGCGAAAAAGATGAAGCCCGCCCTTACGATTGCTCAGGACGTTTTTTGCGTTACAAGACTAAAGCATATTCTGAAGGAGGCTGACGAGTTGCAGGAGTACTCGGAATTCGTTGCGATCGTTCCCAAAGATCCACGGCTGACGTCCAAGCTTGATTTGCTGATACCAAGTCACTTTATTATCGGCTATAGCGTGCCAACGAAATACGGATCAACCGAAATTCCAGCTTCTGCAGTCAACAGGCCCGTTCACCTGCTAGGAGGTAGGCCCGATGTTCAACGCAGGATCGCGCGTGATTGCCCGGTTGTGTCCATAGACTGTAATAGATTTACGCTGGATGCATCATTCGGCGACTATTTTGATGGCGAGACGTTCAGGCCTCACCCGGTTGGTGGGTACGAAAACTGCCTAAACGACTCTATGGCGAATATCAACAAGATATGGGCCAATTACACGCCCATTTCACACCCACTTGGAGGCATCAGGTGAGAGAAGAATTTCTCATAGAGGTCTATCGACAAATGATGAATGACATTAATCGTCACATCATGGTTGTATGGCAATCTGTCGGTGTTCTGGTAGGTGCATTTGCACTGTTCGCGTTAGTGGAAAAACAGGTGGTGTCGGCAGACATAGCTTGTTCGATTATTGTGCTGTTGTCCGGCTGGCTTTGGGCTCATCTGGTAGACGCGGGGTACTGGTACAACCGGAATCTTGCGATAATTTCGAACATCGAGAGGCAATTTCTGGTTAAAGAAGACCTGAAGAATATTCACTACTATTTCGGTGCGCATCGCAAAAGCAATAAGATGATTACTCACCTTAGAATTCAGCTGGCGCTGGGCCTTGGTTTGGGTTCGCTTGTTGTCGTCTATCACTTTACTAGTCGCATAATTCCGGGAATGACCAGTGGGGCCACTCCTGACCTGCAGCGGGCGCTTCCATATGCGATGGCGATTGCAGTCTTGATCTATTGCTTCCGCTTGAGCCGCGCTAGAAGCTCTGCTTACATAGAGTTCATCGAAAATTCTCCGGGCGTGGAAGTGTCCACGGAGGGCGTCCGTTACGGCGTCGGTCACGGCCATTAGTGGCGCCTATCGACTCATTCGAGGAGGCGTCGTGTGGCGCGCAGCTCGCAGCTGAGGAGGATGTTTTCGATTATTGTGCGCGCAAGGCATCTCAAGAATTCTGGAATGTGGTCGACGACTATCGCGCGCAGCCTGATCCACGACCTGCACCGCCGCCATAGGCTCTTGCCGTAACTAAAGTTTCAAGAAGTGGACAAAAATGTAGTTGTATACATCGCTGACACGCCTATTGCGGCCGCCTACGATGGAATCCGCCGTCGACGCTTGGATAATCGCTGCATCCCAGCTGACGATAAACTATGAACCCGATGCTTGATCGTTTTCGCTCAGCTATCCTCGATGCCCTGCCGTCTGACAGGCTTTCCGGGGATCTGCTGATCTCGCGCTCTGGGCAGTTGGCCACTTACTACGCACCGTTCGAGCACGTGAAAACCGCGGCCCGCGTGGTGTTCGTAGGCATCACACCCGGCGTATTCCAGGCGCAGAGGGCCCTCGAGAAATTGCGCGCTGCCCTGCGTTCTGGGCTCGGCGATGGTGATGCCTTGAGCCAAGCCAAGGATGTCGCCAGCTTCGCGGGGCCGATGCGTACCGTACTTGTCGAGATGCTCGACTACGTGGGTTTGCAAACTGCTCTCGGCTTGTGTGGCTGTTCCGAGCTGTTTACTAGTGCTAGCAATTTGGTGCACCACACGTCCGCATTGCGAAATCCGGTGCTGGCTGGCGGCCAGAACCACACCGGAAGCCCAGCGATTCTGCGCACGCCCTATCTGCGGTCCATGGTGGAGGATTGGCTTGCCGACTAGGTTCGCCAGCTGCCCAGCGCGCTATGGTACCGCTGGGCGGGGAGCCCAAGGCGGTGCTGCGCAGCTTCGCAGCGCAAGGGCTGATCAAAGGCGAATGCCTGCTCGAAGGTCTGCCACATCCGTCTGGTGCAAATGCCGAGCGGATCGCCTACTTCTTAAGGCGCAAGTTACGCGAGAACCTGTCGTCCAACACCAATGCTGACACCATCGATACCGCGCGTAATCATTTGGTGCTCAAGGTAAAGGGCCAAGGCAATCGTTGATCTTGTACGGACCTACCGGGATTGCTTCTTGGCCGGAAGCGGACATGCTGTAGTGGCGACGGTGAACATTGCTCGTCTGCCGGGTCTCTCCCGGAAGCGACATGTTCTGAATTCCTCGGTGCGCGATTCGCCTGGAGGTGCGTGGGCAGACTGATGCGCTCAATCAAGCCAGCGTTTCCACCAGGGACGTAGAGCTCCGGCCTTGGCTTGCCGGAAAGGCTGTGTGCCCGTTGGCTGAGATGTAGGCGCAGGCTGGCCTGAGCCTCTCCCGCCATCCCCATAGAATGCAGCACGTTGGCGCCTATCCCGGGCTCGGACAGCTTCCACTTCCTGGTGCGACATCTCATATGACCATCTTACTCGGCCGCTTTCGAGCCAATAGTGGGACTTACATGGAAAGGCGTGATTGCCGATCGAAGGGGAGAGACTCACGGATCGGCCATCGAAGATGAGCTTCCAGTGGATGGGTGCCAACGGAGTCACAACTTTTCGACCGCAGCCGCAAGCGCAACGGTGCACGGCGACCGCGTGTTCGATCGAGATGTATAGAACCCGCTCATCCGGTTCTTTGGGGATGACGTCCACAAATTGATGTGGGAATGCGAGATTCATGGCAGTCCCGGCTTGTTGCCGACCCGGTTGAGGGCTGTGTTGTAAGTGCCTTCCGTTTCCGAACAATCGTCAGAGAACATGCCAATCAGGCGCTTCCAGCGGAGAACGGCCATTGCGGCATTGAGCGCATTCAGTTCGATAATTTGAACGTTAGATCTATAGAGGTCGTCCTCACGATCAACCAGAGGCATCAAGCGAGTGGCCTCGTCGCGGTTGGCCGGGGTGCTAACGGTGGTTCGAATAGTGCCCCACAGCTTCTGCTCTTCCCCAGAAACATTCATGCCCATGCCGCAATCAATTACGACAGTGCTAGTGCTTTTGAGATGGTCAAGGATCAACGCCCGGGCCTGCCCACGATCAATACACAAAAAAATGTAGTCAAACTGAGATAGCACGTGGACGTTTGCTTCGTGGATCATTTCGGCGTGAGGCACCACTCCACGGCGGAGGTTACTGTAGTGTTCAGCATACCAATCCACTTTATGGAGACGCCGACCCAACGCTTCAGCCGGAACTGCGCCTGGGGCGCGGAAAGCGTTGTGTTGATGCAGTTGGTCACCGTCAAAAAGGTGAATTTCGGGAAGATGGGTAGGGGCAAGTAGGTCAAGGACATACCCACCCGTTCCGCCGAGGCCGACGATGGCGACACTCGTCTGAGAAGCGCGCTCATTGATGGCTAAAATCCCTGCTCGAGTCGAAGCCGTGTCGGAGTAGACGAACGGAGTCGTATCATCTCCCCAGGTGATGACCTTCCATGTCCGAGCATCTACTGAAGGATCAATGATCTTTGCTTGACCCGAGATCACATCCACATACGTCTTCACCTTGACGTAGTAGTCCTCATAATCGATCCAGTTGCGGTTCTTGTCCTTGCGCTTATGAGAGAAGTGGTGTTGCGCTGACACACCGTTACCCAAGGCAAAATCGCCAGAGCTGTGCTGGACGGGCGTAAATATGCGCCCGTCCGCAAAGCATGGGTGATCACCGATGAAGTGCATCTGGTGGGAGCCGGGCCTCCCGAGGATGTCTGGACTCTCCATTGAGAGCTCAGACACGAGCGTGCCGGAGCGGATCTGTCCGTCCACATTGACATATGGCACGGCGTGGACGAGCAAGAGTCCGGGACGGAGCTCAAGCTCGTAGCCTTCCTGGACGAGTCTGCCCAAGGCCGGATTACGACTTATCAGATGGTGTGACATAGAATTTCATCCCCTCCTTGATCCGAACGGATTGGCCAGCTGACATAGTGCCCTCGGGATTCTGGTGAGGTCCTCCAATGTAGTCGATGGTGTAAACGATCTCCTCGGCAGGGTTGGCATCGGGGAAGCCCAGTTTGACGACGTCCCAATAGGCCAAGCGGGGGCGGGACAGGGTCTCGGGCGACCCGTTGACGAAGATGTTGAAGGTCACCTCCCGCAGGTAGAAGCGCTCCACGCCTGGCAGGGTCAGGTCGACCAAATCTTCGTCCAAGACGAGCAAATCGGCTTGGCTGCGCAGGTCTTGCCAGATGAAAAGGTCAGGCTCATCGCGACCTGCAAGAGCACGAAGCGTGGCTCCGGAAATGCGGCCTGCACCCCAATCCAGCGTTCGGTCGTCCACCAGCAGGCGGAAGGATCTGTCGTTCTTAAACAACAAGAAGCGGGCCGCGCGATTTGAGCGGATATCGGTGGTCTCTTCGGGGTTGATTTCCTCCAAAAGCCCACTTGGCAGCATCTGGTAGACCAAGTGTTCGATTCGGTCCCTGACGCCTGCAACGGCCAGAATCTGACTGCCCGTCAGGATCGGATCCGTTACGACGATGGAGCGGAACTGAAGCGCGTCATCACCAACTTGGATGCGCCACGGTCCCTCGTGGCTCACGGCACGCCCAGCCATCACTGCGCGTTCAACGTCTTCTTCAACAGCCGGTTCAATTGTCATGTCACGTCTCCCGGGAGCAGGGCGCTCCGTCGGGCACATGATGTAGAACGCATGCGTACTTTGTCAAGCACTAAAAGCATGCTTGACGCATCAAGCGGAAGCGGCTACAATCAATCGCCCCTGCACGATTAGGAGGGCCAAGTGGGCCCGACTCTTGGCCAATACTTAAGTTCGATCCGACTTGATCGGAAAATGTCACTACGGCAGGTCGAGGAGGCGACGAACAAAGAAGTCTCCAACGCCTATATAAGCCAGTTGGAGAATGGTCGCATTACTGCTCCAAGCCCCAATGTTCTACACGCGCTTGCAGAAGCATATGATGTTGACTACATCACTTTGATGCAGCTGGCTGGTTATCTTCCTGCCGCAAGTGAGCGCCCCGATCAGGCACGTCATGGTCGAGCGGCAACCTTTGCCGAACATAATTTAAGCAAGGACGAGGAAGTCGAGCTTCTCGACTACCTACAATTTCTCCGGACGAAGAAACGAACATGAAGCCCGATGACAGCTCGCTTGATCCAGCAGACCTTGTTGTTGTTGAAGGTCGTGCAAAGCGGTTCCTTGATCGAGCGGATGCATGGGGTGTTTTTCCAACGCCAGTGGATACCCTAATGGAGGCGGCGAAGCTCCAAGTGGCCCCTAAAAGTGCCTTCGACCCCTCAGTATTCCTTGCTTACATTAAGCAGAAGACGCAACAAGCTGCAGAGACATTGAAGCGCGCAATTGGCAAGGTGTTCGGCCTTTATGACTCCACGGAGGGAGTAGTTCATATCGACTACGGGGTTGGATCTGCGAAGCAGACCTTCCTAAAGCTTCATGAAGCCGGGCACCATGAGATGCCCACGCACAAGACCGTGTTCAAGTTGTTCCAGGAATGCGAGCAAACGCTCGCGCCTGAAATTGCAGACCGCTTCGAGCGCGAAGCCAACAATTTCGCCCGCTTCGTGCTCTTCCAGGGTGACACATTTCGTAAAGCAGCTGCGGATCATAAAATGGGCATCCGCACGCCGATCGACCTTGCCAAGCGCTTTGGCTCGTCCAACTATGCTGCGGCGCGCGAGTTTGCGCGCACTCACCATGCGCCCTGCGTCGTGTATGTCCTCAATCCACTGGTGCCCGGTGACGCTGGTGGATTTAAGGCGGAAGTGCGAAGGATTGAGCCTTCCCCTAGTTTTCTGATGAAGTTCGGTCGACCTACTGATCTTGTTATCGATCACAAACACCCGCTCGCAAGCTTAATTCCCATTGGAAAAAAACGTATGACGCCTCCACGAGATTTCGTCTACGTAGATAGAAATGGGATCAAGCATCAATGCATTGGGGAAGGGTTTGACACCAAGCACAACATCCTATTGCTGATTTACCCCGAGGCCGAGTTGCCGACGAGCCTGTTGTTCTTGCCGAAGTGAGTCTCGGGTGCCCGGCTGGCGATCAAGCAATAGCCGGTGAATCGAAATGTGTCCAACCGTCGGTTTTGTGAGTTGCTGGACCTGAGAGGCCGACTGGTCATGCACGCTTGAGCGTAGTCTTGGCTCGGCTTAACACGCGGGCTCATGTCTTCTGCTGGCCGGACGTGGACGTTGGCTGATTCCGCGCTCGATCAAATTTGCTGCTTGTGCGCTGGCTTGAACTCAATCACTCCGGCCTAACCTCCCGACAAGCCCACTCAAGCAACCCCCTACAAGCCAGAAACAACCCATCCACCACCCCCTCATCCAAATGACGCTCCGGGTCAGCCGCCACCCGGCAGCGGTCCGCGGCATGTAGCACCTCCAGCACTGTCAGCGCCCCCACCATCGCGCGCTCACTCCTGGCGAGGCTGACTCGCCGTCCAGGCGACACATCGTTCTCCGGCCAAGGCAACCCATCCGCGCCCTCGCAGCGGCGGATGCGCTTGAGGATGCCAATCAGGGAGTTGAGGTCGGGCGGCGGGGTGTCGTCGTTGATGGGCTCAACGGATGTATACGAGGAAAAGTTCTCGGAATCGTTCATGGCGTCGGCTTCCCTGGCTGTACTTAACAGCGCCACCGCGAAGAGGGTGGCGGACGGTGCGGGTTCCAAACCGGGACAGACAGTTGTCAGAAGACCGGCGGGTCCGGAGACCCCCACGCACCGCCCGCCATAAAGGCCGACGGATTACCCGCCGGCACCGGTTTAAGACGGTGCCGACGGGTAAGCGTAAACAACTCTCTGTCTCGGGTTTGGACGCCCGGCCACCCGTTGTCGGTGGCGCGCCATGGTGTTTACGCCGTCGCTCCGAATGCCAATAGAAATTCCCGAAGAAATCGCAGGAATCGAGAGCGAAGAACTATTGTGGCACGCACCATTCGTGCAGCACGCGACATCGCCAGACGCATTCGCGCAGTCACCCTGCTGATTGCGAATCAAACTGGCGTAATCGCCCACGCCACAAGCGAATAGCGCGACAGCCTTCTTAACACCCCTTTCGGCTTAAAATCGGATGGCGACACCGCCCGATCACCCGCGCACCTGAAAAATCGGTTCAATCACGACACCGCCAGCAGGCAGCGCTCCTCAACGAACACCTTCCTCAACCGCGCCCGCATTCCCCACCAACAACTCAATCATCGCCCGCGCCGCCGCCGACTGCCGCCGATGCGGCGCATAGATCACCGAGAACGGCCGTGACCGGCCCCGCAGCTGCGGCAGCACTTCCACCAGCTGCCCGCGCTGTAACCGCTCGCGCACGATGAACTCATAGCTCTGGCAGATGCCGATGCCCTGTTCGGCCAGCGACACCACGCCCAGCACATCGTCGGAGGTCTCGATGGACGAACGCGGCAGCCAGTCCACGTCGCGCCCGTCGTCGCGGAAGATCCACGGCGCCAGCCGCCCGGTACGCGGCATCACGAAGGGCAGGCACAGGTGCTGCTGCAGGTCGTCCAGCGTCTGCGGCGTGCCACGGCGTTGCAGGTAGTCCGGCGCGGCCACCAGCAGCAACGGCGCGTCTTCCAGCTTCCGCCCCACCAGCCCGCTGTCCGGCAGCTGGCCCAAGCGGATGGCCAGGTCGAAGCCTTCGGCCACCAGGTCCACGTTGCGGTTGGTGATGTTCAGTTCCACCTGCACCTGCGGGTGCCGCTGCGCAAAGCGCGCCAGCACTGGGGGTAGCCGGTAGTGGCCATAGGTGGTCGGCACGCTCAGGCGCACGCGGCCGGCCAGCGCGCCATCTTGGCCCTGTACGTCGCGCTCGGCGTCGTCCAGCAGGCCAAAGGCCGTGCGCACCTGTTCCCGATAGAGCCGCCCGGCGTCGGTCAGGCTCACGCGGCGGGTGGTCCGCTGCAGCAGCTGGCGGCCCAGCCGCGCTTCCAGGCGGGTGACCGCGCGGCTCAATACCGACGGCGTGGTGGACAGCGCCACCGCGCCGGCCGTGAACGAGCCGTGCTCCACCACCGCCAGGAACACCTCCACATCGCCCAGATAGTCGAACTTGCGGCTCATTTGGCTCTCCGGGGAACAGATGTTTTTCGATGCGGCCAATTTATCGCCGCTGGGGCGATGAATAAAGTGGCGGCCATTCCCCGATAGGAGCTTCCCATGAACCTGATGACCCGATTGGCCGCAGCGCTGGCCCTGACCCTGGCTGCCAGCGGCGCCCACGCCGCCAACGTGCTGGTGGTGCTGTCCGACGAAAACCACCTGGACCTGAAGGACGGCAAGGTGCTGTCCACCGGCTTCTATCTCAACGAGCTGATGCAGCCGGTCAAGCTGCTGCTGGACGCGGGCCACGCGGTGACCTTCGCCACGCCGCAGGGGCGGGCGCCGACGGTGGATGCGTCCTCGGTGACGGCGGCGTACTTCGGCAACGATGCCGCGCAGCTGACGCTGCACAAGGACCTGCTGGAGAAACTGGCGCTGACCTCGCCGACGGCCTCGCCGGTGGTCAGCCTGGCGCGTGTGGAGCAGCAGGGCTACGCGCGTTTCGATGCGGTCTACATTCCCGGTGGCCACGCGCCGATGCAGGACCTGCTGAAGAGCCCGGCGCTGGGCCGGCTGCTGGCCGACTTCCACCAGCGCAGCAAGACCACCGCGCTGGTCTGCCACGGCCCGATCGCGCTGCTGTCCACCCTGCCGGATGCAGCGGGTTTCGTGGCAAAGCTGGACGCGGGTGCGATGCCGGCTACGCCGAAGTGGATCTACAGCGGCTACCAGATGACGGTGATCAGCAACCAGGAAGAAGAACAGGCCAAGCCGCTGCTGGGCGGCGGCGAGATGAAGTTCTACCCGCAGACCGCGTTGCAGCGGGCGGGTGCGAAGTTCAGCAGCAACACCACGCCGTGGACCGGCCATGTAGTGGTGGACCGCTAGCTGATTACCGGGCAGAACCCGGCCTCGGCGTTGGAGGTGGGGCAGCGGCTGCTTGAACGGTTGAAGTAAGCCGGTGGATTGGGCGTGTGATGGCCGGCGTGGCACCATGGCGGATTGGCCTCGCGCATTCGGGCGAGGCCTTTTCCCAGGGAAGCCCTCGACACGACATGCGAACGTCCTTCTTTATTCTTTCCGGCCTGTGCCTGGGCCTGCTGTCCGGGTGCGCCACCGGCCCGGAGCAGCACACCTCAAGCCGCGAGATTACCGGTGCCTTCGTGGCCGACGATGGGCAGCTTTACCTGCTGCCGCGCTACGACGAGCCGATGCGTTTCGATGCGGCGCCGTTCCGTGACTACCGCGCCCTGATGGACAGCCCGCTGCGCGAGGCGGTGGTGTGCGCGCAGATGTACTTCCACGAGGATTGGCGCGATCCGGCCAACAAGGCCAAGGTGCATGGCAGCTACGCGCTGCTGCTGCGGCCGGAGCAGGTGACGCCGCAACAGGCGGCGCAGTTCAGGCTGGAACGGATTGACGTCACGCCGCGCGAAGCCAAGGTGGTCGATGAGCGCGCGCGCTACTACCTGCCGCTGGAGCGGAGCCGTTACTCGCTGGCCTTTGATCGCGCCTGCGACCTTTCAAAGAAGGGCGGCAGCTATTACAGCGCCTTGTTCGAGGGCAATGGCGAACGCGTGCAGTTGCCGCATGCTGCGGCACTGGCGGCGAAGGCGGCGCTGGCGCAGCCGATCAACGCGCGCGCCGAGCGTATCCTGCCGGAGCGGGAGGACGGGCCGGGCGTGGGGTCAGCGGCGGGCAAGGTGCTGGGCGCCGCTCTGATTCCTGTGGCGGTTCCGGTGTTTGTGTTGAGCCTGCCGTTTCTGGGGCCGGATCACTGGAAGTGATGGGTTGAGGGGGAGCATCTTCGCCCCGCGTGAATCTACCGCTGATGGCCTGTCAGGTGGAGGCGCTCAGGCCTCCACCTCTACAGCGTGCTCAACGCTGGCGACGGACTGCAGTCGGGCCCTGAAGTAGGCGGCAACCTGCGGATCGGTCGCGTAGACGTAGCAGCCCTTCATCCCTCGGGTCATCAAGGTGCGGTAGGTGTTCTTGATGATGGTGTCCGCGAGTTCAGCGGCGTGGGCGGGATGAGCCTTTGACAGCTTCACGAAACCCTTCATGGTTTTGTCGTGCCGGTCCCGCGCGCGCGGCACGGTCTTGAGCGCGCCGTCCTGCATGACGAGGTCCGGCCCGATGATCACCCCGATGTAGTCCACTTCCAGACCCTGGCAGGTATGGATGCATCCCACCTGGTCGATCGAGTCCGGCGAGATGATCCAGAGGCTTCCGTCGTCATTGAGGTTCCATTGGCGCTGGTAGCTGCCGATGACAATGTCCATCTCCTTGCTGTTCTTCTTGCTGTTCCAAGGCCAGCAGTAGCCGGCCACAACGCGCGCACGGTTGCCGGTGTTCCTCGCTTCGATGGCGGCATGCAGCGCGGACGGATCATCGAATACCTGGAAGTCGTAGCTGTTCTCGTCCAGCGTTGTGTTTGCGGTGGGCCGGATCTGCAGTACATCGTCCAGCCACGCCAGATAGCCGTCTGAACCCGCGCAACGGAACTGCGAAGACAGTACGTATTCCTCCACCGTCGCTCCACGGGCAATCGCGAAGTCCCGGATGGCCTCTTTGGTGCCGACATCCTTCAGTGTGACGCGCTGGTCTTCATCGATGAAGAACACACTGCATAGTGCGGCATTTATCAGTTCCTGGATCTGGTGCGTGCCCAGGTTCCCATAGAACCCGCTCTTCTCGGTAAGGCGGTGTGCCTCGTCCACGACCAACACGTCATACGCGTTCTGTGCCGACTCGGTAAAGGAGCCGGACCCGCCGAAAAGATGCACCAGATGGGCGTTCTCGGGCTTCTGGATGAGCGCGTTGCTGTAGACGGCGCGAGGTGCCGCATTCTTGGAGATGTACTTGACGGTCAACCCATCGCGAAGCGCGGCAAGAAGATTCACCGCGACAATCGACTTGCCCGTGCCCGGGCCACCCTCAACAATGACGACACGGGGCTTTCCGCTGGCGTGCGCTTGGGCACACGCGGCCTTGGCGGCTTCAAATACCTGCTTCTGCTCATCAAGCAGCGCAAAGGCACTATTTCCCCTCAACAGCCGATGCACATCGTCGGCGAGCGCCTTGGAAGGGCGGATTCGCCCATTCTCCAGCTCGGCAAGCACGGACGCGCCATCGCCTTTGCTGGTGTGCTGACTGATGAAGCCACGCAGCTTTTCGAGGTCCCCGGTGCTCTTCAGGAAGAGCGGGGCACGTTCGATGTAGGGCTGATAGTGGGGCGAATCGATCACACCGTCCGGCACATAGTTGTGCAGGTAGGCGCAGGGGTGGAGCTGGAGTTTTCCTTCATGGACCGCTTCGTTGAAGCCTTCCAGGAACGCAGCATAGGACCACGCCTGATAGCTGGGGTGAACGAGAGACTGCCCTTCGCGAAGCTCCACGATGGCGTCGCGTTTGGTCGGCTTGATGGCGGACCATTGCTTGAGCTCGACGATGATGACGTGGGGCGAGCCGTCCTCGGAGCGACCGGTCAGGACGACGTCGATGCGCTTCTTCGACTGGGGAAGAATGAACTCCACGGCCACACCGATGTCATCGGGAATGGAGTGATGGGTGAGTGCACGCGCGACGTACCGAAGCGACTCGCGCCAGGAACGGATCTCGGGCTCGCCTACGTCGCCCTTCGTCGCCGCCTTGAAGCTGGCGCGGATGACCTCCTCGATCTCCTCGTCGTTGCATTGGCGAAGGAAGGACGCCTTGTCTGCCTGGTAGACGATCATGGCTGCGACAGCTTGTTGTACTTGGTGCTGACGCCCCGCGAGAGGTCCACCGGGTACTTGGCGGCATTGGTGGCCAGCTTGCTGCTGACGGCTTCGTTCAGATCGATGCCGAGCACGTCCGACAGCCGGATGAGGTACAGGGCTACATCGGCAACTTCATCGCGTACGGCCTTGGCGGTGGTTTCCGAAGTCGCCGCCTTGAACGAGTCGGCCTCTGTCATCCACTGGAAGATCTCGTTCAGCTCCCCAACTTCGCCGGAAAGGGCCATGACAAGATTCTTGGGGGAGTGAAACTGGGCCCAGTCACGGGCTTCGGCGAACTCCCTGAGCGCTTGGGCAGCGCCCCGAACCTCGACAAGAGGGTGTTCCATGGCATGGCCTTATACGACAGGGTTTGGCCAATTCTACCCATGCCAGTGGGGCGTAAGCGACATTTCGGCCTTGATTCCCCTGCAATCAACAAGGGCGCCAATGGGCGCCCTTGTTGGTGATGCGATCAGGCGATGATTGCCCGTCCCGGCATCAGCCCCGACACCTCGGCCTGCCCCCTGCCACACAGCTGGCCTGCCAGTGCTGCCAGGCCTCGGCATCGATACTGGCCTTCAGTGCAATGGCCTGCAGCTCCGCCCAGTCTTTCGGTGAAGGCGCGGCCAGCAGCCCGCGCATGAAGGCCTGCATCTTCGCCTCACCCACCTGCTTTTCCAGCGAAAGTAGCAGCAACGGACCATAGACGTAGCGATACATCTCGCCCAGGTCCGAGTGGCCATCGACGGCATCAAGCGCCGGCAGCGGCGTATCGAGCGCATCGACGGTGGCCTGCAACCTTGCAACATAGTGGTCCGCCGCAGCGTCACCACTGATCTGACGCAGCGCCTTGATCGACAGGAATTCGGCGCTGGATTCCAGCAGCACCCAGTAGTACGGCCCCTGCGGACGGTTGAGCGTGCCGAAGTAGTAATGGCCCATTTCGTGCGCGACGTACTGCACGCGCCGTTCGGCCTGTTCACCGCCGGCCAGCAGCGAATCGGCCACGTTGCCGATGCTGCCGCTCATGGCGATGGTCGGCCAGGTGGCAAAGCCCCATTCGCTGCCGTCGCGGTCGCGCTCGGCCTGGTTGAGCGTGACCATGCGCAGGAAGGTGGGGCGGTCGGCCAGCGGCACGCCCATGTAGCGCGCGTGCACGTCGGCCACCTGCTGCACGACGCGGGACAGCGCGTCGACCTTGGGCGTGGGCAGGCTCTCGTTGAGGAGGGTGACCTGCGCGGTGTGGGTGATCGGGCCGCTGCCACCGAACAGCAGGATGGGCCGCGCGTTGTCGCTGCGAAAGCGGCCCTGCGTGCCTTCGATGGCGGGGCTGCCATTGAGGTACAGGAAGCGGCAGCCGCGGCAGTCCACCTGCAGGTCGTAGCGGCTTTCGCTGCCGCGCACGCGGGCCTTGGGGTCGAACGCCTGAGGCAGCCATGCAGACTGCTCGGTAAAACGGGCGCTGTCGCCGTTGAAGGCCATCATGCCTTTGAAGTCGCCCATGGCATCGTGCTTCGGGTACAGCGGGAACGCGCCCACGTACTGCACGCAGAGCGTGGCCGTGTGCTCGGCCAGAGTGTAGACGCGCGCCTCGCCATCCACGCCCGGGTCGTACCAGCCATCGAATCCGACCGGCTTGCCCTCGTCATCGGTGACCCGTGCGACGTTCAGACCGGCATTGAGCACGAAGTGGCTCTGTGCGTCGGCGGGGCGATTGGACAGGCATGCATCGCCCTCCACGCGGCCACTGGCGATATCCAGGCGCACACTGCCAGTGGTGAGCGGCGTTGCCAGCTGCTCGGGCGATGCGGCTTGGCTGAGGGAAGGAGCGAGCAGTGCGGCGAGGGCCGCCGGCAGCAGGGCCTTGCTGGGGTTCATCGAGCCATCCTTGGGTGGATGGCGCCGACTATAGAGCCAATATGAATTCCTGCCGAGAGGGGCGCATCCACGCGTGGCGTGCAGTTGCGGAGCTACACTGGCCCCCTGCACGTGATGGAAGCTCGCCCATGTTGAACGGAAAGGTCGCAGTGGTTACCGGCTCCACCAGCGGTATCGGTCTTGGCATCGCCACGGCGCTGGCGCGACAGGGCGCCGACATCGTGCTGAATGGCTTCGGCGATGCGGCGCAGATCGAGAGCCTCCGCGCCAACCTCGAAGCGGAGTTCGGTGTGCGGGTGGCGCATGACGGCGCCGATCTGTCCCGGGGCGAGGCGGTACGAGCCATGATCGCCAACGCCGTTGCGAGGATGGGGCGTATCGACATCCTGGTGAACAACGCGGGCATCCAGCACACCGCGTCGATCGAGGAATTTCCTGTCGAGAAGTGGGACGCGATCCTGGCGCTGAATCTCTCGGCGGTGTTCCATGCCACGGCGGCGGCCTTGCCCTACATGAAGCAGCAGGGCGCCGGCCGCATCATCAACATCGCCTCGGCGCATGGGCTGGTGGGCTCGGTGAACAAGTCGGCCTATGTGGCAGCCAAACATGGCGTGGTGGGATTGACCAAGGTGACCGCGCTGGAGAATGCCGGCACCGGCATCACCGCCAATGCCCTCTGCCCGGGGTGGGTGCGCACGGCGCTGGTGGAGCAGCAGATCACCGCGTTGGCAGAGAGGGAAGGCACGGATCAAGAGTCCGCCGCTCGCGCGCTGCTGGCTGAAAAGCAGCCGTCGTTGCAGTTCGTGACGCCCGAGCAGCTGGGCGAGATGGTGGTGTTCCTGGCCTCGGACGCTGCGGCGCAGATCACTGGCACGGCGCTGCCGGTGGATGGGGGCTGGACGGCGCGCTAGGTAGCCGACACGGGAAGACGCGCCAGCAGGGCGTCCCAGTCGGCCACGAAGCAGCCGTTGCGGCCGCGGTTGCATTCGGTGATCCACGCGTCCAGCGATTCGCTCTGTGCGCGGTGGGCGCTGACATCCCCCAGTACGGCAAAACGCAGGCGGTAGTTCACCAGCATCTGCAGCCATTGCCCGGCCATGCCCGAACGCAGATCGAAGAAGTCCGGCGAGAGGCGCTGCGCGGGAACCACGATCCACTCGGCATCGTGACCCAGCGCGTCGCCGACGAGGTCGCGCAGGCCGCTGGCATCCAGCACGGGGCCTTGGTCATGGACGCGCAGGAGGGTGGTGTCGCCGATCTTTTCCAGGTGCGGGTGCATGGGGGTGGAGTGGGTGGTGTGCGTTGAGCGGGGTGGGGGAGGGAGCGAGCTAGGGCTGCCCCTTTTGCGGACGGTGTGGGTCGATCAGGCCGGCTGCTCGCTCATGGTGACGTGTTCGCCCTTAACTGGAGACGCATTCTGCCGCATTTGAGAGGTGGTTGTGTTTACACGATTCCAGAATTCTCCTTGTAGCTCATCCACTTGCGGGATTGCAGGTAGATCGCCGCCGTTTCGCGCCTGGAAGTCCTGTCATCGGCTTCGGTAGCTTCGCGCAGCTGGCTGGAAAGGTCGGTGCCTGCTTCGTGTGGAACTGATATGGGTCGATTGATTGTGGTCGTCGGGGATGCAACCAGTGGCGGCGGGCGCGTTATCACGGGCTCTGCGTTTACTGATATCAACGGGCACGCCGTAGCACGTGTGTCCGACCGCGCGACATGCCCCAAGCATCAGGGAATCTTCCCGATCGTGACCGGGGACGATTCCTGGATTGTCGATGGGCAGCCGGTTGCGCGCGACGGTGATCGGCTGGCCTGCGGATGCAGCCTGCTGGCGGGCGCCCAGCAGACGACCCACATCGCGGCTGCTGGTGCGTTGGCACCTGCCACGTCGGAAGGGGATGCCACGGCTCCCGCGCCACCGCCCGACGAGTTCACGGTGCACTCGACCCCAAAGGAGCCGGTCTGCCGGGAATGCCTTCTGGCGGCGGCAAGGAGCGGTGCCGCTTACCTGCGGAGATGAATATGGAATACGCCATTGTTGACGCCGCTGCGTCCCCGCAGATTGCCAATGTTCTGGGGGGTTATGCCACATCGGGCATTGCGTGGCCGCTCTTTGAACATCAGCCTGAAGCCAGCAGCGCCGATGTTGGGCCTTGGCTGATCCAGTTGAATGGCGATGGATGGGTGCGCCGATGGCTGCTGAATCTTGAGGCGCGTCCGGGACGGGTGTGCTGGGTGACCAGTGACGAGCCGGTTGGCGCCGTCATCGAGCATCTTCAAGCCCGCCTGGAAGTACGGCTGTCAGATGGAGGCTTGGCGCTGTTCCGGTTCTGGGATGGACGCGCCTTGTATCGTGTGTGGACCGTCATGACGCGTGAACAGAAGAGAGCGTTCATGGCGCCATTCCTCCGGTGGTCAGTCTGGCTGCAGGGGCAGCAGTGGCAGCTGGATCGCGACGTTGTGGAGAAAAGCTGATGCTGACGTTCAGTGCCAGGCAGGAGGCGTTGCTGCGCTTGCCTGATCTGTTCGATTTCCTCCCCAAGCTTGCTGGCGAGATTCGTCGTGACATGCCCGAACGGGTCCTTGGCATGGATGACGCCGCACTTCTTGCGGAAACCGATCGCTGTTATGCCTACGCGGCCTACGAGTTGGGCATCACCCACCTTCCGGTGCTCGTTGCCTGGACGAAAACGGATGTCGGCAGTGGTGGTGAGCTTCATCGCAATGCTGAAGTGGATATCGCGATTCGCCACGCGGAGCATCCGAGCACCAAGGCGGCTGATGTGCTCGGCGCCTTGGCCGCCTTGCATCGGTGGCCGAAGGGAGAGGAGTGATGGTTGCGGTTCCTGTTCGTTGGGGCATAGGCAAGCTGGCCGAGAGAGCCGCTGCGGCGGCGGCAGCGGCAGCCGCGGCCACCGCGGCGAACGACGCCGTCAAGGACAAGCCAGACGTCCGAAGTCGAGAAGCAGACTGCTCTGATGTGCCAGACCACAGCGAGTGCAATCAGTGCTTGCTGGGGAATGGGCGAGTGGGGCAGCCGCCGACGCCGAGATACATAACCTTGAGCACACGCATCAACTATGACTACCAGCTACAGATCGCCAACATGTTTGCCGGTCCGGAGCGGTTTGGCTATGTACGCCGAGGCGATAGTGCTGACCAGATCGTGAGCATTGGCGTAGAAGTCGTAAAGGGGTTCTTTGGCAAGGGCGGAGAGTACACCACCCTTGAATGGCTATACGGAGGTACCTCGTTTGATGGCTTCTGGCGAGATCGGTGTACCGTGGTTGAAGCGAAGGCCAACTTTGAAAAATTCTTCGACGAATATGGCCGTGATGCAACGCCATTTACGTTTGCCGTAACTGAGTCCTGGCTCAAAAGTTACAGAGTGCAATCCGCGCTCGTCGCCCCTGCAATGCCTAGAGGGAAGCTTGAGTGGCACTTTATGGACGTCGTCGCTTTCATTGCTGGAATTGAAGCCGGGATTCCAACTGAGAGTGCGCGCCATACCCCTTACGTGCTGGGTGCCATTTGAGATGATCGTTACCTTGACCGTGAAGTTCGTCCCACAGAGGCTGTCTCTCTCAGAGGCATACGCCTATTCGGCTGCATTGATCGAGAATCTTGGAGAGCTCACGCCTGATTTCCGGCAATGGTGGGGCATGCCGAAAGGGCCGAAGGACCATTTCGTGTCATTCGTAGAGCGATCGAGGATCATCGCCCGAATGGAAGCGGACGATGCCGAGTTTCCAGAGCTTCGGCATGCCGGCGCTCCCGGCCTGCTGTTGACGAACGCGGGAGATGAGGCGAGCTGGAGGGCGCGCGGACGGGTTGGGCTGGCGATCTCTCCAAGCTTTGGCTCGATTCGGATCAGCATCAGCGATGTGGAGGTGGTCTTCGAGCGGCCATCGCGCGTGCTGTGGACGATTCTGGATGCGATGTCCAAGCGGCCCGATGTGTGTTTGATACAGACGAACGTGAAACAGCGTGTGGGTGCTGATCTACTGCTTTACAGCCTGCATCGAGCACCGTTTCCCCATCGTGAGTTCCTGGGCTGGATGGGATATGTGGATGAGGCGCTCACCCGTGATCAGGTTCCTGCTGCGGCAAAGCTTGAGCGACGGGGCAACGGAACACTCATCCTCGCCACCGACGTACTCGATCTTGCCGACCCGCATGCCGTGCAACAGGCCAACCAGGTCGAGATGAGCCTGGTGGATCTCGGGCTGCTTCCGGTCATCGACCCGGCGTTGAAGTGACTGCGGCCAGACACCTCACCGGTCAGCTCGGCTTAGCAAACACGTCCAGACCCTTGCCGGTCTCCAGCAACGATTTCAGGCTGGACAGCACGATCGGCCAGCCATGGCGGATGCCGGTATCCATGCCGCTGCCGGGTTCCAGATCGTCGTGGGTGACGGTCAGCCGCACCATGTCCTGGTAGGGCACGATCTCGAAGGTGACCCGGCTGTAGCTGTCCGGGTTGTCGGCCTGCGAGGCCGCGGCCCAGGTGATGACCAGTCGCGAGGGTGGGGTGCTTTCCACCACTTCGCCGACCAGCTCGACCGAGCGCGTGTCGTTGGCGCGCACGTGCTGCCAGCGCGAGCCGGGTTTCCAGTCCGAGACGTTCTCGTGGCCCCAGTAGCGGCGGGCGATCTCGGGCCGGGTGATGGCCTCGAACACCTTCTGTGGCGTGGAAGCGATGTAGATCACGTGGATGAAGCGGGTGGACGCTGCGGACATCGTCATTCTCCTTCCAGTTCTCGTTTCAGGTCATGCAGCAGGCTCAGGCGCTGCTGCTCGAACTTGCGTACCCAGCGCTCGTAGACGTCATGCAGCGGCACCGGGTTGATGAAGTGCAGCTTCTCGCGGCCACGGCGCACCGTGCTGATGAGGTTGGCGTCTTCCAGCAGGCCCAGGTGCTGGGTGACCGATTGCCGGGCCATGTCCAGGTGTTCGCACAGCTGGCCCAACGTCTGGCCGTTGTCTGCGCAGAGCAGGTCCAGCAGCGTCCTGCGCGTGGGGTCGGCCAGGGCCTTGAACACCTTGTCTGCATCCATGGCGGACAGAATAGGCAGGTAAATGCCTGCATGTCAACCGCCGTCGGTGGATCGGCTCACGGCCTCCCACTGGTCGATGCGGCTGGACATGGCCTGCAGCTTGTCACGCACACGTTGCACGGCATCGCTGCCCAGCAGCAGGTGGCTGGGCGGTGCGTCGCCGTCGATGATCTTCAGCATGGCCTGCGCCGCCTTTTCCGGATCGCCCAGCTGATGGCCGCTCTTGGCCTCGCGCGTACGGCGGATGGGGTCGAACAAGGCGTCGTAATCTTCAATGCTGCGCGGTGCACGCACCATCGAACGGCCGGCCCAGTCGGTGCGGAACGATCCCGGCGCGACGGCCGTGACGTGGATGCCGAACGTGGCCACTTCCTGGCCCAGCACCTCGCTGATGCCCTCCAGTGCGAACTTGCTGCCGCAGTACCAGGCGATGCCGGGCAGGGTGATGAAGCCGCCCATCGAGGTGATGTTGAGGATGTGGCCACGGCGGCGCGCGCGCATATGCGGCAGCACGGCCTTGATGAGCGCGGCGGGGCCGAACACGTTGACCTCGAACTGGTGGCGCAGTTCGTCCAGCGTGGATTCCTCGAGGATGCCTTCGTGGCCATAGCCGGCGTTGTTGACCAGCACGTCGATGGCGCCGATGCCGTTTTCGATGGCATCGACCAGCGCGTCGATGGAGGCGTGGTCGGTGACGTCCAGCAGGCGGCCGAACGCGCGGCCGGGGGCGAGGGATTCAAACGCCTGGCGGGCCGGTTCGTTGCGCACGGTACCGACCACGCGGTGGCCGGCCTGCAGGGCCTGTTCGGCGAGGGCGCGGCCGAAGCCGCTGCTGGCGCCGGTGATGAGCAGCAGACGGGAGGGGGACATGGTGATGGCCTCATGGAAAGAGGGCTTGCACAGTAGTGCTTGTGGGGGATGCCCTACAGGCCTAAGCTTCGGCCGATCTTGCCTATTCCTCTGAGGTGTGCGGTGCGGTCTGGCGATGATCCGGTGCAGCAGGATGCGCAGGCGCGCATGGTGGGGCTGCTGCAGGCGTTGGCGCCGGAGGAGGGCTACACGCTCACCGCCGTGCCGGGCGTACGCCTGCTGCGCTCGAACCGGCCGCTGGCGCGCACGCCGGTGCTGTATGACCCGGGCATCGTGATCGTCTGCCAGGGCGTCAAGCGCGGCTACCTGGGCGGGCAGGTCTACCAGTACGACGCGCAGCACTACCTGGCGGTGTCGGTGCCGGTGCCGTTCACCATGGAAACCGACGCGTCGGCGGATGCGCCGTTGCTGGCGATCTACCTGCACCTGGACCTGCAGCTGGCGGCGGACCTGCTGCTTGCGCTGGACGCGCATGAGGCGCCGGGGCAGACACACGCGCGCAGCATGGTGGCCAGCCCGATGGACCCGCCGATGCAGGCCACGGTGATACGGCTGCTGCATGCGCTGGGCGACACGCGGGAAGCGGCGGTGCTGGGCCCGGCGCTGGTGCGCGAGGTGTACTTCCGCGTGCTGACCGGCGCGCAGGGCGCTGCGATGCGTGAGGCGCTGGCCATGCGCGGCCGTTTCGGCAGCATCGGCCGGGCGTTGCGGCAGATCCATGCGGCCTATGCCACGGCGCTGGACGTGGCACACCTGGCGGCGGAGGCGGGGATGAGCGTGGCGACCTTCCACGATCACTTCCGTGACGTCACCGGCACTTCGCCCATGCAGTACGTGAAGTCCACGCGCCTGCACCAGGCGCGGTTGCTGATGCTGCGCCAGGGGATGACCGCCGAGGCGGCGTCGCTGGCGGTGGGGTATGCCAGCCCGTCGCAGTTCAACCGGGAGTTCAAGCGTCTGTTCGGGCTGCCGCCGGCGGCGGAAGTGGCGCGGATGCGGCGCAGCTTCGCGGTGCCGCCGGCGCCGGCCGGTGCGCTGTATGTGTCTTCCCACTGAACGGCGCGGGTCGGCACGTTGACAGGCCTACCTACCTACTAGTAGGTTTGCACCCATGAAAGAGTCGCTGTCCCCGAAGGCGCTGGAGATCCTGGCGCAGGCCCGTTCCCTGCTGGAAGCCGGTGGTTACAACGGTTTCAGCTACGCGGACGTGTCCGCGCGGGTGAACATCAGCAAGGCCAGCATCCATCACCACTTCCCCAGCAAGGCCGATCTGGTGCGCACGGTGGTGGTGCTGTACCGGGCCGAGGCACGCGAGGGACTGGCGCTGCTGGACCGGCAGCTGGGTGATCCGCTGCTGGAGCTCAACGCCTATGTCGATTACTGGTCCAGCTGCATTGCCGGCGGAACGGCGTCGTTCTGCATCTGCGCGATGCTGGCCGCGGAAGCACCGATGATCCCGGTGGAGATTGCCGAGGAGGTGCGCGGCCACTTCGAGGACCTGACCGAGTGGTTGACCCGTACCCTGCTGAAGGGCGCCGCGCAGGGGCAGCTGCGCCTGCAGGGCCCGGCGGACGACGAAGCCAAGGCGTTCATGGCGTCCGTGCACGGTGCGATGCTGGCGGCGCGGGGGTTTGGCGATGCGGCGACCTTCGCGGCCCTGGCGCGGCTGGCGATCGCGCGGGTGAGCGCCGCCTGAGAACTGTATGCGGAAGGCCTGCGGCAACGCGGGTCTTCTTTTTGCCCATCAAGCCTACCTACTAGTAGGTTTACTGAATCCAACGGAGCACTCCCATGCCACACCCGCTGTCCGCCCTCGGCGTCATCCACACTGCCGTCAGCCTGCTTCCCATCGTGGCCGGTCTCTATGGCTTGGTCCGCCACCGCGCCATCGATCCGGCCACGCGTGCCGGCAAGCTCTACCTGCTGGGCCTGGTGTTGTCGGTGGCAACCTCGTTCACCGTGTCCAGCACGGGCGGACTCAATCCCGGCCACGCCTTTGGCGTGATCGTGCTGCTGGTTGCTTTCGGCGGGGTGCTAGCCGCGCGCCTGCGCTTCCTCGGGCGGGCGGCGCGGTATCTGTCCACCTTCGCGTTGTCGTTCAGCTTCCTGCTGTCGCTGGTGCCGGGCGTGAATGAAACGCTGACCCGCATCCCGGTGGCACATCCGATTGCGGCCGCGCCGATGGCTCCGGTCGTGCTGCAGACCTTGCTGGGGTGTTTCGTGGTGTTCGTGCTCGGTTTCATCGCACAGTGCTGGCGGATGCGTGGCCGCCGCTGAGAACAGGCGCCGCGGCGACGCTGCTCAGTCTGCCAGCGGCGGCGGCGCGTCTTCGCCATAGGTGGCGTAGGCGCTGCCGCAGGTGGCCACCGTAGCGGCCGCCGCGGGCAGGCCAGTAGCGCGGATGCCGCGCCGCGTATCGCGGTCGAATATTTCCGCGTAGCGTTCGGCGGCCAGCGCGTCATCAGGCAGCACATACAGCAGCACGCGCTGCAGGGTTGACTGGCCCTCCATGGGCTGCGGCGTGCGGAACGCCGGTACCTGCACGCGGGCGCTGTGCCAGCGCATCGGCTCGCTGCTGGTCTGCCAGCGGACCTGCAGGGGCTGATCGAGCGGAAGCAGGGCGGCGCTGTCAGGGTAGCCGTAGGCGGTGCAGTCCGCGGGTGGCGTCGGGATGCTGGCGATGGCGCCGTCACCGATGTCCAGCGTGAGGCCATTGACCTCCATCCGCACGATGGGCGCGCCGCCGTAGTTGTGGACCTTGAACAGCACCAGGCCTTCGAAGCGGCTGCGCTCCAGATCATCTGCGGTAGTGCCGCTGAGGCGTGCGAGCGCGGGCGCGACCTCCACATGATCGCGGTAGTGGTAATAGAGGTGCACCAATTCCGGCGTGCCCGGGCGCCTCCATGACGCGTTGAAGGGCGCAAGGTCCGGATAGGGGTGGCGCAGCAAGGGCACGTCGGTGACGGCACGATCTCCGGAGGGCGTGGCGTAGCGGTAGTGATCCACCGAGCGTTTCAGGCGCCCGTCTTCATACGGGAATGCCCTGTCTGCATCGGACTGCGCGTTGGGGTAGCGGTGGAAGGCGATGAAACGTTCGGGCGTGTCGCCCTGCATGGGCAGGTCCGGGCCAGCGCCGGAGCCGGTGGATGCATACGGCGAGGTGTCCAGCCACAGCGGTAGCCCGCTGAGATTGACGTGCAGTTCCGCGATGGCGGCACGCGAGCCGCCGGCGAAGCTGTCCCAGGTGTTCTGCAGGGAGTGCCACAGCGGAACGATGAGCATGGCTGCGGCGGTGGGCACGAACATCACAGCGTGCACGCGGCCGGGCACCTGGCCACGGTCCCGTACCATGTAGCGCAGCCACGCCAGCGCAAGCACCAGCAGCAACGGTACGCCCACCCAGATCGCCAGGGTGGCCAGCGCCACAACGCCCCAACCCAGATTGGGGGTGGCCACGGCGATGAGCGAAAGGGTGGCGATGAACGCCGCCAGCACCAGCGACACGCCTATCCCGAAGCGGTAGTTCCTGTAAGGGCGGTCAGTCATCACCGTTCCATCGGCCTGCGGGACATGGCGATATCTTGCCGGTCCGATGGCGGAGTGGAAAGGCGGACGTTGCCGCAGGCCTACCCTCAGCAGCCGACCAGTCGATCGGCTTCGATGCCCTGCCGATGCAGGCTGCGGTACTCGGTGGGGCTGGCATCGACCAGCCCGCGGAAATGGCGGCGGAACGATTCCTGCGAGCCGAACCCGGCCTGATCGGCGACCCAGTGCAGCGGGCGGTCGGTGGTTTCCAGCAACTCGCGGGCGAAAGCCACGCGCTCGCGGATCAGCCAGTCGATGGGTGACAGCCCAGTGGCGTCGAGGAACTGCCGTTGCAGGGTGCGCTGGCTCAACGCGGCCTGTTCGGCCAGGCTGCCCAGCGAGTGCGGTTCGCGCAGGTTGCGCCGCATCCATTCCATCAGCTTGGCCAGGCGTGTCGGCTCGCCGCTGGGAATGGCGCGGCTGACGCGCTGGCTGCGCCCGGCATCACGCCAGGGCGCCAGCACCAGGCGCTCGGCAACGAGGTTGGCCACGCGCGCGCCGTAATCCTTGCGCACCATGTGCAGCATCATGTCCATGCCGGTGGCCGAACCGGCCGAGGTGATGATGCTGCCGGCGTCGACGTAGAGCACGTCGTCGCGCACGCCGATGCGGGGGAACTGCTGCGCAAGCGTTTCGGTGAGCCGCCAGTGGGTGGTGGCCTGGCGGCCATCGAGCAGGCCGGCCCAGGCCAGCACGAAGGCGCCCGAGCAGATCGAGGCGATGCGGGCGCCGCGCGCGTGGGCGCGGACGAGCGCATCAAGCAACGCCTGCGGCGGGCGTTCACTGGGTTCGCGCCAACCGGGAATGACGATGATGTCCGCATCGTCCACCGCGTTGAGATCATGCGGCAACTGCACCTGCGTATTGCCGAGCATGCGCAGCGCGCCGGGTTCGCCCGCGCACAGCTGCGTGCGGTACCACGCCACGCCCAGTTCCGGACGCACCGGTGCGAACAGGCCCACCGCACAACCGAACTCGAACAGGCCCTGGCCGTGGCAGGCCACGATGGCGACGGTCGGCGCGGTGGGATCGGCAGCGTGGATGGGCATGGCCTGATGCTACCGGTGATGGTGCATGCCGCCGCGTGGCATGCGGTCATGAGGTGATGCCTGCGGGATATATGGCGGCTGGGGTCGGATCCGTTTCCTTCGAAAGGGATCCGACCCCATGCAAGCGCGCTGCCTAACGTCATTACCAGCGGTCATGTGGGTGGCCGGATGTTACGGCTGGGTGACGCGATCACGCCTGTCGTGGCGGGTGAACAGGCCCTTGAATGGAAGCGTGTTTCCGGCCCACCCCACGAGCCCCCATGCCTGCCGCCTACGCCCCCGTCCTGAGTCCTCTTGCTGTGTTGATCGCCGCCGCCCTGGTTGCGGCCCCCGTGCATGCGGCAGACGCCGATGCGCAGCCGGCAACCACAGCGGCTGCCGCCAACGTCGCTGCATCCACCCTGGACGCAGTGGTGGTGACCGGCTCGCGCACCAGCACGCGCACGGTCAAGAACAGCTCCACGCCCATCGACGTTATCTCCGCCGAGGATCTTGCTGCGACCGGGCAGGCCAACCTGCTCGAAGCGCTGCAGCGCAGCCTGCCGTCGCTGAGCCAGATCGGTGGCTACCAGAGCGACCAGGAGAGCCTGATCCGCGGCTATCAGCTGCGCAATCTTTCACCGGGCTACACGCTGGTGCTGGTCAACGGCAAGCGCCGCAACGCCAGTGCCTATGTGAGCGGTGCCAACGGCGGCGGCTTTCCTGGCCACGCCTGGGCGGATCTGGCGCTGATTCCGGTGTCGGCCATCGACCACGTGGAAGTGCTGCGCGACGGTGCCTCCGCCATCTACGGCTCGGACGCGATCACCGGTGTGGTCAACGTCATCCTGAAATCGCAGGCACAGGGCGGCGAGGTGTCGGTGGAGAGCGGGCAGAGCATCGATGGCGACGGTACGCGTACCAGCGTGCGCGCCAACGTCGGCCTGCCCTGGGGCGAGGGCGGCTTCGTCAACCTCTCGGGCGAGACCACGCGCCAGCACCACGCGATCCGGACGCGACGCTACATCGATGGCTATCTGAGCTATCCGGCGATCGATGCCAATGGCAACCGGGTCGCGCTGCGGCCGAACAACCGCCTGCCGGCCGGTGCGACGCCGGACCCTGCCGAGGCCACGCGCGATGCCGAAGCCAACACCATCCTCAGCTCACCGTCGTATGCGCTGAAGGCGTTTGCGGTGAACGTGGGCCATGGCCTGGGTGAGAGCGCGCAGTTCTACGCCAACGCCACTGCCAGTGACCGCACCGCGCAGGCGATCCAGAACTTCCGCCTGCCGGCCACGATCTTCACCACGTACCGGACGCCGGGGGTGCTGAGCGTGTTTCCCGACGGCTTCCTGCCGGTGCTGGAGACCAAGGAGAAGCAGTACACCGGCACCGCCGGCGTGAAGGGGCAGGTGGCCGGCTGGGACTACGACGCCAGCCTGACCGGCAACCGCAGCACGGTGCGCACCTATACCCGCAACTCGGTGAACTACTCGCTGCCGTACCCGGGCTCGCCCACCGACTTCTATGACGGCAAGCTGGATTACCAGCAGGGCATTGCCAACCTGGACCTGCGTCGGGGCTTTGACGTAGCGGCCTTTGCCTCACCCCTGGAAGTGAGTGCCGGTGCCGAGTACCAGCACGAGCGCTACGAGCGCGGGGCAGGGCAGTGGGAGTCGTACACCGGATTCGGTGCCGCTGCGTTTGTCGGCTACTCCACCGCAGACGCGGTGAACGCCACGCGCAACAGCAAGGCGGTGTACGTGGGGGCGGCGACCAACGTCACCTCGCGCTGGTACCTGGATGCGGCCGCGCGCTGGGAAGACCATTCGGACTTCGGCAGTGTCTCGACCGGACGCTTGACCAGCCGCTTCGACATCACCGACGCACTGGGCGTGCGTGCGACGGTCAGCAACGGCTTCCACGCGCCAAGCCTGGGCGCGCAGTTCTACCAGGCCACGGGCAGCTGCCCGTGCGGTACGACGCTGGTGGCGCAGGTGTCCTCGCCCGCTGCGGTGGCACTGGGTGCCACCCCGCTGAAACCGGAGAAGGCCACCAACTACAGCATCGGCGTGACCTGGGACCCGAGCCCGGCCTTCCACCTGGCCGTGGATGCCTACCAGATCGACATCCGCGGCCAGCTCGGCCAGTCCAGCCAGATCGGCTACAACGCGCAGGATCCGGCGCGCATCACCGACAACAGCGGCACCGTATTGACCTCCGCGCAGAAGAACACGATCGATGCGCTGCTGGGTTCGGCCGGCATCAGCATCCTGCCGGGCGACGCGTTCTATGCCAGCTACTTCACCAACGTGGGCGACACCCGCACGCGCGGCGTGGAGCTGACGCTGGAGGCGAACCAGGACACATCGTGGGGCAAGCTGCGCTGGAGCTACGCCGCCAACGTCGGACGCACCACGATCCGCAGCGTCAGCGCCATTCCTGCGGCGCTGCAGGGGCTGCCCAACATCAACCTGCTGACGAAGTCCGGCGAGTACGCGTTGCGCTTCCGTACGCCCAGCTACACCCAGGTGGCCGGACTGGGTTGGCAGAACGGACGCTGGCGCTCGAATGTGGACGTTACCTACTACGGGTCGATCAAGCGCCTCAACAACGGCGTGGAATACAGGCAGCCACCGGTGCTGGTGACCAACCTGTCCGGCGGTGTGGAGCTGGGCGCGGGCTGGAGTGCGGCGCTGGGCATCAACAACGTGTTCGACAAGCGCACCCGCAAGGTGCCGGAGTACGCGCGCAGCGCCACCGACGTGGCCAGCATCGAGACCACCTGGGACAGCGGTGACGTGCTCGGCAGGATCGGCGCGTTCTGGTACGGGCGGGTCAATTACCGGTTCTGAGGTTCAGGCATGGCGTCGTCGGGCAGCGTCCGGCGTTACCGAGGAGAGTGGCATGTCATCTGGGTTGAAGATTGTTGCGTTGATCGGTTCGCCAACGGCATCGGCGAATTCGCGCACGCTGTTGCTGGTACGGCACCTGCTGGAGGCGCTGCAGCAGCGCCTGCATGCCAGCGTGACACTGGTGGAGCTGGCGCCGATTGCGCGCGCGCTGGGGCAGACGCTGTCGCGCAGCGAGGCCGAGCCCGCGGTGGAACAGGCGCTGGCCACCCTCGAGGACGCCGAGCTGCTGGTGGTGGCCGCACCGGTCCATCGTGGCTCGTACCCGGGGTTGTTCAAGCACCTGGTGGACTTCATCGACCTCGAGGCGCTGGTGGATACCCCTGTGCTGCTGGCGGCCACCGGGGGCAGCGAGCGGCATGCGCTGGTGATCGACCATCAGCTGCGACCGTTGTTCAGCTTCCTGCAGGCGCATACGTTGCCCATCGGCGTGTACGCCACACCAGCCGATTTCGATGGCGAGCAGATCAACAGCGCGGCGTTGCAGGCGCGCATCCAGTTGGCTGCCGAGCGCGCTGCCGGGCATCTGCTGCCGCATGCCGCCAGCGGGCTGGCGCCCCTGCGCCGCATCGCCTGAGCTGCCCATAACGGCCAGCAGTCTGCTTATTGCCAACCTGCATCTGCGTGGCCGGATCCGACCGGCGATTGTCGCCAGCAGGTACGGGCGCGGCGCACAGCTTCTCTAGCATCGATAGCGAAACGGCACTTCATTGCCGGCCCAGACGAGGACGAACCCGTGGCTGCAGCTGCCTCCCCCAAACCCATCCTGTTCCTGCTTGATCGCGAGTTCGTCGACGGCCAGTTGCCGGGCCAGCGCTTCTTCTGCCGGCACAGCCTGCTGCTGGAAGGCGCGCTGTCCAGCATCGACGGCCTGGATGCACAGCTGGACGTGCGCCGCATCGGCTTCGCGCGGCCACGCCGCGAGGTGATCGCGGCGGTGGGCGAGCAGGACGAGTCGCTGCCGAAGCTGGTGCTGCCGCAGGGCGTGCGCAGCGAACACGCCAACGGTGCCTACCAGGACCGGCAGTACGTGACCGGCGCCGAGCCGATCCTGGCCGCACTCAATGGCCTGCTTGGCATTCCTGTGGCCCACCCCTGAGCGAGGACGCGGACATGAGCTACCTCATCAGCGTGCTGGACAAGAGTCCGGTGGCCGAAGGCGCAGGCGCCGAGCAGGCGCTGCGCAACAGCCTGCAGCTGGCCCAGCGTGCCGAACAGCTGGGCTACCACCGCTACTGGTTTGCCGAGCATCACGCCGCACCGACCCTGGCCAGTCCGGCGCCGGAGGTGCTGGCGGCATGGGTGCTGGCACAGACCCGGCGCATCCGCATCGGCAGCGGTGGCGTGATGCTGCGCCACTATGCGCCGTACAAGGTGGCCGAGAACTTCAACCTGCTGGCGGCGCTGGCGCCCGGACGCGTCGACCTGGGGGTGGGCAAGGCACCCGGTGGCCTGCCGGCGTCCACCGCAGCGCTGGCCGCGGGGCGGCCGGCCTTCGCCGATTTCGATCAGCAGCTGCGCGATCTGGAAGGATTCCTGTCCGGCTCGCTGGCCGAAGATCATGCGCATGCCAATGCGCAGGCGCGGCCGGTGCCGCAGGTGGCGGCCGAGCGTTTCCTGCTGGGCGCCAGCCCGCAGAGCGCACGGCAGGCGGCGGAGCTGGGCTGGCGCTTCGTCTATGCCGCCCATTTCGACGGCGACCCGAAGCACATCGAAGCGGCGTTCGAGGCCTATCGCGCCGTATCCACGCAGCCGCCGTTGCTGGCCACCGTCGCTTTCGCGGCGCCCACCAGCGAAGCGGCGGCGCGCCATGTCGGCGCATTGCGTGTCTACAAGCTGCACCTCGGCCCGGGGCAGACGGTGAACCTGCCCAGCCCGGACGCCGCGGCCGAGTATGCCCGCCAGGTGGGCGTGACCGACTTCCGTATCGAAGAGACGCGGCCCAGCGTGCTGTCGGGCGACGCGCAGCAGGTGCGCGGGGAACTGGACGCACTGCACCGCCGCTTCGGCGTGGGCGAATTCATCCTCGATGCGCCGGTGGCCGACCTCGACGCACGCCTGGCATCCCTTGAACTGCTGTCGCCCGCGCCACGCGCGGCGGTAGCCTGACCTGCAGGAGCGATACCCATGAGCAAGACACCGCGCACCATCCCGTTCGGCATCATGCTGCAGGGACCGGGCAGCCACATGCATGCGTGGAAGCATCCGTCCAACCCGGCCGATGCCAGCGTGAACCTGGACTTCTACATCGACATCGCGCGCACGGCCGAAGACAACGGCATCGCGTTCGGCTTCGTTGCCGATGGGCTGTACATCAACGAGAAATCGATCCCGCACTTCCTCAACCGCTTCGAGCCGATCTCGCTGTTGTCCGCGCTGGCCACGGCGACGAAGAAGATCGGCCTGGCCGGCACGCTGTCCACCTCCTACAGCGATCCGTTCACCGTGGCCCGGCAGTTCGCCTCGCTGGACCTGATCAGTGGTGGGCGCGCCGGCTGGAACGTGGTGACCTCGCCGCTGGAAGGATCGGGCCGCAATTACGGCCGCCCGCATCCGGAACATGCGCTGCGCTACCAGATCGCCGACGAATACCTGGAGGTGGTGCAGGGCCTGTGGGATTCATGGGACGACGATGCCTTCATCCGCGACCGCGAACAGGGCACCTTCTTCGCCACCGACAAGTTCCGCCGCCTCGACCACAAGGGCCGCTTCTTCCAGGTCGAAGGCCCACTGAACATCCAGCGCTCCGCGCAGGGGCAGCCGGTGATCTTCCAGGCGGGCTCGTCCGACGACGGCATCGCGCTGGCCGGCAAGTATGCCGATGCGGTATTCACCCACTCGCCCTCGCTGGAAGAAACCCGTGCCTTCACCCAGAAGGTGAAGAACTCGGCCATCGCCCACGGGCGCAGCGGCAATGACGTTAAGATCTTTCCGGGCATCGGGCCGATTGTCGGCCACACCGCCGAGGAGGCCGAAGCCAAGTACCAGGCGATTGCCGCACTCGCGGGCCTGGACGATGCGCTGGCCTACCTCGGGCGCTTCTTCGACCATCACGATTTCACCCAGTACGATCCCGACGCGCCGTTCCCCGAGCTGGGCGAGATCGGCAGCAATTCGTTCCGCTCCACCACCGATCGGATCAAGCAGGATGCCCGCGAGCAGGGCTTGAGCCTGCGCCAGGTCGCGTTGCAGGCGGTGAGCCCGCGGCCCAACTTCATCGGTACACCCGAGCACGTGGCCGACGAGTTGATCCGCTGGTTCGAGGCGGGCGCCAGCGATGGCTTCATTCTGGGGTTTGCGGCGCAGCGCGAGGGGCTGGACGATTTCGTGACCCTGGTACTGCCGATCCTGCAGGCGCGCGGGTATCACCAGCGCGAGCTGGAAGGGAAGACGCTGCGCGACCACCTGGGCCTGCCGTACAAGGCCAGCCGTCATTCGACGGCCGCCGAACCGGCGCGGAAGGTGGGGTGAGGCGATGAACGTACTGCGCCGGGCATCGTTGACTGTGGCGCCCACCGGGCCGACGGGCGTGCTGCCTGAAATAGCCGCACGCGCCGATGAGGCCATCGCCATCCGCCACGACCTGCATCGACACCCGGAGCTCGCCTTCGAGGAGCATCGCACCAGCGCACGCGTAGCCGAACTGCTGCAGCAGTGGGGCTATACGGTGACCACGGGCGTCGGCGGAACCGGCGTGGTCGGAACGCTGCAGCGGGGGCAGGGCAGCCGCCGGCTCGGGCTGCGCGCCGACATCGATGCGCTGCCGATCCAGGAGGCGTCCGGGCTGCCTTATGCCAGCCAGAACGAAGGACGGATGCATGCCTGCGGTCACGATGGACACACCGCGATCCTGCTGTCGGCGGCGCATTACCTGGCCCGGCACGGGCGCATCGATGGCACCCTGCAACTGGTGTTCCAGCCGGCGGAAGAAACCGGCTCCGGTGCGTCAAGGATGCTCGCCGACGGTCTGTTCGAGCGTTTTCCGGTGGATGCGATCTATGGACTGCACAACTGGCCGGGTGTGCCGGCGGGGCACTTCGGCTTTGTCGACGGACCGGCGATGGCATCGGTCGACTGGGCACGGTTGAGGGTGATCGGCAAGGGCGGGCATGGTGCGGAACCACAGGGAAGCGTGGATCCGATCCTCGCCGCCGCGCACATCGTCACCGCACTGCAGAGTGTGGTGTCGCGCAATGTGGACCCGCGGCAGATGGGCGTGGTGACGGTCGGTTCGATCCACGGTGGGCAGGCGGCCAACGTGATTCCCGACGTGGTGGAGCTGACCCTGACCGTACGCGCCTATCTGCCCGACGTTCGCGACACGCTGCGCCGTCGCGTGACCGAGCTTGCCGAGCAGACCGCCGCCGCGTTCGGGGCGCGCGCCGAGATCGAGTTCCCGCGTGGCTTCCCGAGCGTGATCAACCATCCGCAGCAGACCGCCTATATCCGTGAGGTGGCGCTGCAGGGATTCGGCGCAGGGCAGGTGCTGGATGCCTTCGCGCCGCGCACCGCCAGCGAGGACTTCGCCTTCCTGCTGCAGGCCCGGCCCGGAAGCTTCGTGTTCGTCGGCAACGGTGACAGTGCATCGCTGCACAGCCCGCGCTACGTGTTCAACGATGCGGTCATCGCTCCCGCCGCCAGCCTCTGGGCGCGGCTGGCCGAACACTATCTGGTGGAGGACGCAGCATGAGTACGGCACCGTTCGAGGAGCGCTTCCTCTACACCTCGGTGGACGATCCACTGGCGCGGCCACTGTTCGATGGGCTCGAGCAGGAGTACGACAGTCGTTACGCCGATGTGCGGCGACGCATCGGTGGCAGTGCGCGCGAGGAGCTGCAACGCTATCCAGCGCAGGCATTCGCTGCGCCGGTGGGAGCGTTCGTGCTGCTGCTGCGTGAGGGCGTGGCCATTTCCGGCGGCGCGTTCATGCCTCACCGCGACCCGGATACGGCCGAGTTCAAGCGCATCTGGACACTGCCTGGCCTGCGCCGCCAGGGCATCGCCCGGCGCGTGCTGCAGGAGCTTGAAGACCAGGCCGCACGCCAGGGCTATCGCCGCGTGTACCTGACCACCGGCTTCCGCCAGCCTGAGGCGGTCGGCCTGTACCTGAGCCATGGCTACACCGCACTGTTCGATCTGTCTGCCGACCCGGAATCGATCGCCCATCTGCCGTTCGAGAAGCAGCTGCGGGCACCGGCGCGTCCGCCGGCATCAAGCACTGCCGCCGTGCAGGGAGTCCACGCATGAGTACGCCGTCCACCGCGATCGAGGGTCTGGCCGCGCGTCCGGCACCGGCATTGAAGATCGTGCCGGCGCGGCATCCGCTGCAGGTGTTCGGCACGGTGCTGGCGCTGGCGTTGATCCTGATCGGGCTGCAGTCGGTACTCGGCAATCCACGTTGGGGCTGGGGCACCTTCGCCGAGTGGTTCTTCGCCCGCCCGGTGCTGGAAGGGCTGGGTCGCACGCTGTTGCTGACCGCGCTCGGCACCGGCCTGGGCTTCGCGCTGGGCACGCTGCTGGCGCTGGCACGGGTATCCGGCTCGCCGTTGTTGTCGGCGGTATCGTGGGGCTACGTCTGGTTGTTCCGTTCGATTCCACTGCTGGTGCTGTTGCTGCTGCTGAACAATCTGGGTTATCTGTACAGCACGATCGAACTGGGCATTCCGTTCACCGGCATCAGCCTGTTCTCGTATCCCACCACCCAGCTGATCGGTGTGTTCACGGCTGCGGTGCTGGGCCTGACCCTGAACCAGGCGGCGTTCTCGGCCGAGGTGATCCGCGGTGGCATCCTCTCGGTCGATCACGGCCAGTATGAAGCAGCGGCCGCGCTGGGCCTGCCGCGCGGCCGCCAGGTGCGGCGCATCATCCTGCCGCAGGCGATGCGTTCGATCCTGCCGGCCGCCTTCAACGATGTGATCGGCCTGGCCAAGAGCACGTCGGTGGTCTACGTGCTGGCGTTGCCGGAGCTGTTCTACACCGTGCAGGTGATCTACCGCCGCAACCTGGAGGTGGTGCCACTGCTGATGGTGGCCACGGTCTGGTACCTGGTGATCCTGACCGTGCTGTCGCTGCTGCAGCGGCGCGTGGAGCAGCGCTTCGCGCGTGGCCAGCTGCAGCGTGAGCGCAGCGTGTCGCGGGTATCCTCGCCCGCGCCGCGTGCGGCATCGCCGGTTGCGGTGCGGCCGCGCATCGCGAGCGCGGCCGAGGCCGGACAGGGAGCGCCGATATCGCTGCACGGTGTCGGCAAGGCGTTCGACGGGCAGCCGGTACTGGAGGACATCACCCTGGAACTGCGCGGCGGCAGCGTAACGGTGCTGATCGGCCCGTCCGGTGCCGGCAAGTCGACGCTGCTGCGGCTGATCAACCACCTGGAGCGCGCCGACACCGGCTTCGTCAGCGTCGGTGGCCAGCTGATCGGCTATCGCCGTGACGGCGACACCCTGTACGAGCTGCCGGAGCGCGAGATCCGCCGCCGTCGTGCCGAGGTGGGCATGGTGTTCCAGGGCTTCAACCTGTTCCCGCACCTGACCGCGCTGGAGAACATCATCGAGGCGCCGATCGCGGTGCGCGGTGTGCCGCGTACGCAGGCCGAACAGCAGGCGCGCGTGCTGCTGGAGCGCGTCGGTCTGGCGGACAGGGCCGATGCGTTCCCGCGCCAGCTGTCAGGTGGCCAGCAGCAGCGCATCGCCATCGCCCGTGCACTGGCCCTGCAGCCGAAGGTGCTGCTGTTCGATGAGCCGACGTCGGCGCTGGACCCGGAACTGGTGGCCGAAGTGCTCAGCGTGATCGAAGAGCTCGCCCGTTCCGGCACCACGCTGGTGATCGTCACCCACGAACTCGGCTTCGCCCGCCGCGTTGCCGACCACGTGGTGATGATGGACCAGGGCCGGGTGATCGAGCAGGGCACGCCCGAGGCCATATTTGAACACCCGCGCCAGCAGCGCACCGCCGATTTTCTCGCCAAGACCCTCTGATCCGGATGTGACCCCCATGAGCCCTGCAACGTCCCGTCGTCCCTCGCGCAGCACCCTGCTGGTCATCGCTGTGCTGGTCATCGGCATTGCCGGCATCGTCTATTCCCGTGCACGGCAGGGACCGGAGGCCGTGCCCGCAGCGACCAGCAGCCTGGCCGGTGCCGGCGCGCCAGCGCTGCGGGGGACCGTGGATCCGAAAGCGCAGGCGCTGGTTCCGGCGGACTTCCGCTTCGTGACGCCGGGCACGTTGACGGTCGCGACGCATCCCGGTCAGTTGCCGCTGGCCGACTATGGCGCCGACAGCAAGGAAGTGATCGGCATCGAGCCGGACATCGCACGGCTGGTGGCCGATGCGCTGGGCCTGAAGCTGGTGGTGGTGCCGGTCGCCTGGGCCGACTGGCCGCTGGGACTGGAGTCGGGCAAGTACGATGCAGTGCTGTCCAACGTAACCGTGACCGAAGAGCGCAAGAAGAAGTTCGACTTCTCCAGCTACCGTTATGACCTGCTCGGCATCTATACGCGCACCGACGGGCCCATCCAGAAGATCGAGAAGCCGGCCGATGTCGCTGGCCTGAAGGTGGTGGTCGGTGCCAGCACCAACCAGGACCAGATCCTGCGGCAGTGGGATGCACAGAACATCGCGGCCGGGCTGGAGCCGGTGCAATACCAGTACTTCGATGATTCGGTGGTCGGCCGCCTGGCCGTGATCACCGGCCGGGCCGATGTATCGTTCGAACCCAACGCCACCGGCGCGTACTCCGCGCGCGATGGCAAGGTGCGGCGCGTTGGCCTGTTTCCGGGCGGTTGGCCAAACGCTGCTGCGATCTCGGTCACCACGCGCAAGGGCAGCGGCCTGGCCGATGCGGTGACCCAGGCGCTCAATACCCAGATCGGCAGCGGCACCTACGCACAGGCACTGGCGCGCTGGAACGTGACCGAGGAAGCCGTGCCGCAGTCGCAGACCAACCCGCCGGGCTTGCCGGATCTCTGACGCCGGGCATGCCCCGGCACCAAGGCTGCTTCTGTAGAGCCGAGCCATGCTCGGCTGCTCTACCAACGCGCCTCCAGCGTCCTGAACGGCTTCGCCAACCGCACACCCTCGGCATCGAAGTCGGAAACGCTATGGCCGTCCACGCGCACCTGCTTCGGTGCCGTGCGCGCGGGCCACCAGACCTTGACGGCCGTGGCGCTGCGCAGCCCTTCGCCGAGCGTCACGGTCAGCGTACCGTCGCGTTGCTGTGCCTGCATCCGCAGCGTGCCGTACGCCGTCGGCAGGCGTTCCACCGCAAGGCCATCGCCGGCCAGCCAGGAGGGCGGCGTACCCGGCAGCAGTGACAGGGCATCGTCGTCCTCGCGCATCAGCATCCCGAACAGGGTGCGGCCGTATTCGGCACCGATCCAGGTGTGCGGCATGTCGCCCAGGTAGCGCGGAAAACGCAGCCGTGAGTGCACGACTTCGGCCAGCACCTGCCATTGCAGCGGGCGACGGTCGCGCAGCAGGCCCTGCAGCAGCTCGTCGGCCGCTGCGGGCTGGCCCAGATGCACATAGCTCAGGACGTTGCGGATTTCATAAGGGGTGTACGCATACAGCGCACCGGGCTGGTTGCGCTTGCGGACGTCGTCAAGATAGCGGGCAAAGGTGGTGCGCAGCGCATCAGCCGGCAGCACGCTCTGCGCACCGGTGGGATCCAGCGCGATGGAGACGCCGGTCGGGTCGCCATCGCCAAGATCGGCGGAGGAGGGAATGAAATCGATGCCTTTCCACGCCATCGTCGCGCGGATCGAAGCGTGCAGTGCGTCATACAGCGCCTTGTACTGCCCGCGTGCCCAGGTGGCGGTGGCGTGGTCGCCGAGTGATTCAGCCAGCCATGCGCCGTCATGCCAGCCCTTCAGGCCCCAGTAGTCGTCCCAGTAGCTGTGGGTGGGAGAGGGATAGCCCTCGTGGCTGATCGACGGTGCCAGGATGCCGGCAAAGCGTTCCGGCGCCGGTTGATCGGCCTTGTAACCGGGTACCAGCGTGCGCTCACGCAGTTCCTGCAGGAAGCGCAGCGCGGCCTTCACTTTCGGCAGGTACGCACGCACGGACTCGGGGCCACCGTCGAGGCGCGCGACATCGGCCACCAACGCGACGTACTGGCCCTGGCTGTCGTACTCGATGTCCGATCCGAAGCCGGTGTTGACGCTGCCATCGTCATTGAGGATCGGCGACACCAGGCCGTTGGCATGTACCCCGTGTTCGCTGTACCACGCCAGGTAGTCGCGTGCGACCTTGGCTTCGCCCATCCGCAACAGCACCGCCGAGGTGGCCATGCCGTCGCGGATGAAGGAGCGGTTGTAGTTGCGTGGGCCGGGTTGCATGGCCGGGCCGGTCTGGTTGATCAGCATGTACGCGGCCTGGGCACGCAGCATGTCGACCAGCGACGGATCGGGCAGGCGCAGGCCGACCTGGCCCAATCGTGCCTGCCAGTCCGCGGAGGCTTCGGCGGCCAGCGTCTCGAAGCCGGCATCGGCATCGCGTGGCAGGCGCGCGAGGTCCAGTGCCGGTGGCTCCGGAAGTACACCCTTGGCGTCGGCCGCCGCCGTACCCAGCGGGAAGGCGACGACCACGGATTGGCTGGCGCCGGGCGCCAGGGTGATCCGGTAGTCCAGCGCCGCCGCCGCCAGCCCACGCGCATCGGTGGCCTGGCGTGCGCCGGGCAACCGGCCCGAAGCGATGGCGGAGGTGATCTCGGTTTCGCCGTTCGGGCCGAACGGTGCCGCGCCGGAGGCGCTGACCGCCGACAGCGAGTGCAGCAGGGTACGACCATTGACGCGCACGCTCTGGCCGTCGATGGCCACGTCGCGGATCGGCGACAGGCCACCGTTCTGCCACGGCGGGTTCATCTGCATCGGCCGCACCACCAGGCTCAGCGTGCCCTCGACCGGCGTGGTACCGGTATTGCGCAGTCGATGCCGGAGGAAGGTGACGGGCTGGCCGTCGCGCTCGATCGCGAACGCTTCGCTGCGCAGTTCCAGACCGGGCTGCGGCGACCAGGCGGCCGAGGGCATCGGCTTCCAGCCGTCGCGCAGGGCATGCTGCACGGTCTGTTCCGCGGCACCGGCGGCACGCCCATCGGCATTGCGCCAGATCGGCTGCACCAGCGGTGCGCCCTTGAATGCCTCGATGTTGCCGTATTCGTCGAAGATCGACTTCTGCCGTCCGGCATGCACGCCCACGGCCGTCCAGTACGTCTGCTGCATCTGCAACGACGCCGGGAACAAGCCACGCTGCGCGCCGCTGGCGGCGATCTGGTACTGCTTCATCGGCGTCATCACGGCCTTCGGGCCGAGCAGGCGCAGGCGCGTGACCTGTGGCGAGGGCCCTTCGACGATGAGCCGCAGGGCACGCACATCGTGCACCGTATCGCTGGCCAACCAGCTCTGGGCATGGCTGGCGGCCTGCGTGTCCTGCGCCAGCGGCTGCCAGCGCCCCTGCGCATCCTGGGCCTGCAGGCGTGCGGCGCCACGCTGGCCCGCCCACTCCACCGCCAGGCCGGTGCCCGGCTGAGCGCGCGGCAGGGTGATTTCAAGCACATGGCTGCCCTTGCCATCGGTAGGGAGGGCGACGCCGCTACCGCCTTGCCACAACGCGGCTGCCTGTGCGCTGTCGAGTCCGTGCACGCGTGCACTGAGCGTGGCGTCCAAGGGTTCCATCTCGAAGATGGAGACCCCCCAGTCCGACGTGCGCTGGGGACTGGCCAGCCTCAGATAGCGCGCCTGGCGCGGTTCGAAGTACAGCGTCTCCACATCGCCCAGCGAGTCGGCCATGGTGTATGCGGGCTGCCACTGCCGGCCGTCCATCGAGGTCTGCAGTGTGTAGCCCTCGGGATTGGAGACGTCCCAGGTCAGGCGTGCGCCCCCCAGCAGGGCAGGTGCGCCCAGATCGATCTGGAACCAGTGTCCGGGGCTGAAGGCGCCGCCGGTGACCGTCTTCGGGTCGTTGTCGATCAGATGGCCGATGGCCATCGCCGGGACCTGCTGTGATGAGCTGCTGGCCTGCCACTGGCTGCGCGGTGGCAGTGTCTGCGCCTGCGCGGCGGAGGCCATCACGGCCAGCGGCAGGAGAGCGCGCGCGGCGTAGCGCAGGCAGGCGCAGGAGGGGCGGGAGCGATCAGCACGCAGCGTCATGTCGACAGCCTTGGAGGTTCGGCCAGGATCGGGCAGGCGCTACGCTAGCAGGGGGTGTAATCGTTTACATGACGCGCTGCAATAGGGCAGAGGGCGGACGCGTGGCGCGACGCCCTGCACGGCGTCGCGACAGCCATCGTCCGCAACGTCACTGCCTGCACGAACCGGCGCCCCGTGACAGCAGCGCCCAGGCAAGCTCAGCGCAGCGCCACCTGTTCCCACCAGCGCGTGCCTGCCTGCGGCGCCTGCATGTCCAGCGCCTCGCCCATCATCGGCGTGGCGATCGGCACATCGTGCGCGGCTGCCAGCGCGGTGATGCGCTCGAAGGGCTGTTGCCAGTCGTGCAGGGCCAGGTCGAAGGTTCCGTTGTGGATCGGCAGCAGCCACTTGCCGCGCAGGTCCAGGTGGGCCTGCAGCGTCTGCTCCGGCTGCATGTGCACGAACGCCCAGCGCGGATCGTATGCGCCGGTTTCGATCATGGTCAGATCGAACGGGCCGTACTTCTCGCCGATGGCCTTGAAGCCATCGAAGTAGCCGGTGTCACCACTGAAGAAGATGCGGAAGTCGCCGTCCTGGATGACCCACGAGGCCCACAGGCTGCGGTCGCTGTCGCCCAGGCCGCGGCCGGAGAAGTGCTGGCCGGGTGTGGCGGTCAGGCGCAGGCCATCGGCTTCGGTCGATTGCCACCAGTCCAGCTGTTCGACCTTGTCCGCGTCCACGCCCCAGGCGATCAACTGATCACCCACACCCAGCGGCGCGATGAAGCGCGTGGTCTTGCCCGCCAGCTGCATCACCGCAGCGTGATCCAGATGGTCGTAATGGTTGTGCGAGAGGATCACGCCGGCGATCGGCGGCAGCTGTTCGATGCTGATCGGCGGGGCGTGGAAGCGCGCAGGGCCCATCCACTGCACCGGTGACGCCCGTTCGGAGAAGACCGGGTCGGTCAGCCAATACTGGCCGCGCAGCTTCAGCAGGATCGTCGAATGCCCCAGCCGGAACAGGCTGCGATCCGGCGCGGCTTCCAGCGCGGCACGATCCAGCGCCTGCACCGGAATGGCGCCCGCGGGTACGGTCCCCTTCGGCTTGTTGAACAGGAAGGTCCACCAGATCTCCAGCCCGTTGCGCAGGCCCATCGCCGGCCGCGGCAGTACGTTGTGGAACTTGCCCTCGCGGTATTGCGGGGAGTCGGGGAAGTCGGGGAGGGACCAGGACTTGCAGAAGGTGTAGGCGGTCACGGCGAGGATTCCAAGCAGGAGGACAAGGAGCAGGCGCTTCATGGGTGACGTCCGCAGGGTACACTGCACAGTGTAGTTTCCTGCTGCGGAAAAGTATACTCATCGGTGTAAAATGGGGGTATCCGTTCAGTTATCTGGTGTCGCCATGTCCCGTCCGCCGCAGCGCCTGACCGACCGCAAACGCGAGGCCATCGTGCGCGCGGCGGTGGAGGAGTTCCGCACGGCCGGCTATGAAGCCACCAGCATGGACCGGATCGCGGCAGCGGCCGGTGTATCCAAACGCACGGTCTACAACCACTTCCCCAGCAAGGAAGAACTGTTCTCGCTGATTCTGGAGGAACTCTGGGAACGCAGCATGGCCGGCGTCGAGCTGCCCTACCGTGCGGAGCAGCCACTTGAGCCGCAGCTGCTCGCGTTGCTGGAGCAGAAGCTGGAACTGCTGGGTGATGCCAATTTCATCGACCTGGCCCGCGTTGCCATGGCGGAGATCATCCATTCACCCGAACGTGCGCAGGCAATCGTCTGTCGCATGGGCGAGAAGGAGAGTGGGGAAAGCGCCTGGATCCGTGCAGCGATCGCCGATGGCCGGCTACGTGCGGTCGATCCCGAATTCGCCGCCCATCAGCTGCATGGACTGGTGAAGAGTTTCGCCTTCTGGCCGCAGGTAACGATGGGGCAGGCGCCGCTGGGGGCCGACGAGCGCGCGCGGGTGGCGGCATCGGCGGTCGCCATGTTCCTGGGCCACTACGCGCGCTGACGCCGTGGCAACCGCGTCGGCATGGATCGCCCGGCCCGCAAGCACAGTGCTGTGACGGACATGTCTGTGCCGTCGATGCGCCATCTGCGATAGTGACGTCGGGTATCAATGCACGATTGCTTCCATGTCATCCGCTTCGGCGCGCCATATCGGCGAAGTCCTGCAACAGTCCTATGGCATCACCACCGCCGCCGTGGTGCCTCGCCCGGTTGGCGCAGACGCCAATGCCAGCGTTTACCGCATCGACGCGCGACGCGGTCAGTGGTGGTTGAAATGCCGCACCTACCAGGTGCAACCGGCGGTCTGGGACACGCTGCATTGGCTGCGGGGCACCCTGGGCATCGAGGAGATCGTGGCGCCATGGCCGGCATTGACCGGCGGCGCGTCGGTCCAGCGCTGGGGCCTGCAGTTCACGCTGTTTCCCTACATCGAGGGCCAGTCCGGTTTCGAGGCGCCGCTCAGCCATGCGCAGTGGCTGCGCCTGGGCAACGTGCTGCGCCGGCTGCATGACACTGAGGTGCCCGAATCGCTGCAACGCGCGCTGCCGAGCCTGCGCCTTGAAGCGGATGCGTTGAACACCGTTGGGCGCTGGCTGCAGCCGGGCGATGCCTTGCCGGTCGCGCAGGATCGGTTGGGCAGCGCATTCCTGGCCGTCTGGGAGCTGCGCCGCGAACGTATCGCCGAGGTCCACCGCCGCGCGTCGGAACTCCACGATGAACTGCGCGACGAACGGCCGCCGCTGCGGTTGTGCCATACCGACCTGCATGCGGGAAACCTGCTGATGGGCAACGAGGGCAACCTGCACCTGATTGATTGGGATGGCCTGTCCCTGGCGCCCCGCGAGCGGGATCTGATGTTTCCCGGCGCGGCGGTGGGTGGACGCTGGGGGCGCGAACGTCCGCTCGGTTTCGTGGAAGGGTATGGCCCGGACCTGGGGGACCCACGCTGGATAGCCTGGTACCGGCACTGGCGGATCCTGCAGGACCTGATCGAGTTCGAACAGGTGCTGCTGGGGGGCGACGCACTGGAGCGCTCGCCGCAGCTGCGCCGTCAGTCGCTGCACTACCTGGGCGAACAGTTCGCGCCGGGCAATGTGTTCGACGCAGCCGAACGCGCGTATCGCGCGCTGGATGCGTCGCCGCTGCAGCGTTGACGGTGGATCATTCGGCGGGCTTGGCCGCCGCTGACGCCGCCGCCGTCGCCGCCCGCCGCGACAGCACGGCCTCGCGGTGGGCGATGTAAGCGTTGGCGGCCAGAATGATGCCCGCACCGACGATGGTCCAGCGGTCCACGGTCTCGTTGAACAGCAGCCACCCGCACAGGGTCACCAGCGGCAGCTGCAGGAAGCTGATCGGCGTCAGCGCCGACACTTCTCCCAGGCGCAGCGCGCGCGTCCACAGCAGCTGGCCGACCGTGCCCATCACGCCGGTGACCAGCAGCCACAGCCAGGCCACGCCACTGGGCCAGACCCAGACAAACACTGCCGGAACCAGCGAAAGCGGCACCCAGAAGACGTAGGTATAGAGCACTACGGTATCGGCGCTGTCCACGCGGGTGAGCTGCTTGATCTGGATGGCCACCAGTGAACTCAGCACCGCAGCGGCGACGGCGACCAGGCTGCCAGCGGTGAAGCCGGTGGTGCCCGGCCGCACGATCACCAGCACACCGATGAAACCGACCACCACTGCGGCCCAGCGGCGCACACGCACGGTTTCGCCCAACCACAGCACGGCGGCGATGGTGACGAACAACGGTGTGGAGTACGAGAGTGATACCGCCTGCGCCAGTGGCAGATGGCCCAACGCCCAGAACGCGCACAGCATCGAACCCAGGCCGATCGCGCTACGCACGAAATAGCGTGGCAGCTGCTGGGTCTTCAGCGGCGCATGGCCCGGCCGCAGCAGCATCGGCAGCAGTGCCAGCAGGCCGAACGCATTGCGGAAGAAGGCGACCTCCTGGGTCGGTACGTAACGGGTGGCGTAACGGATCGCCACCGCCATCATGCCGAACGCCAGGGTGCTGCCGAGCATCAGCAGTGCCGCCCGCATCGGGGTGGCGCCGGTGGAAAGGGCGGGGGTGTTCACCACTGTGCGCCGAGCAGGCGGGGCTCCGGTTCGATCGGTACGCCGAATTTCTCCAGCACTGACGCGGAAATGCGCCGCGCCAGCGCAAGCAGCTCGGCCCCGGTGGCGTTGCCATGGTTGACCAGGACCAGCGCATGGCTGGCAGCAACGCCTGCATCGCCCTCACGGAAGCCCTTCCAGCCGCAGGCCTCGATCATCCACGCTGCGGAGACCTTGCGCCGGTCCTCACGATCGGCCGGGAACACCGGCAGGTCCGGGAAATGCTGCAGCAGCACGTCGACCTGCTCCAGGGGCAGGACCGGATTCTTGAAGAAACTGCCGGCATTGCCCAGCACCTCCGGATCGGGCAGCTTGCGGCGGCGGATCGCGATGACTGCGTTGGCCACGTCCACGGCACTGGGCAGCTCCACGCCCTGCGCCTGCAGTTCTTCGCGGATGCCGGCATAGTCCATGCGCAGGTCGTGCAGCAAGGGCAGCTTCAGCTCGATGGCGGTGATCAGGTAGCGGTCTGCCTGCTGCTTGAACACGCTGTCGCGGTAGGCGAAGCCACACTGTTCGTTGTCCAGCCGCACCCAGGCCTGCTCGTGGCAGTCCCAGGCTTCCACTGCCTGGATGAACTCGCCGACCTGTGCGCCATAGGCGCCGATGTTCTGGATCGGCGCTGCACCGGCCGTGCCTGGAATCAGGGCCAGGTTCTCCAGCCCGGACAGGCCTTCCTGCAGCGACCACATCACCAGGCCGTGCCAGGGCACGCCGGCACCGGCGCGGATCACCGCATGATCGGCGCGATGCTCCAGGAAACTGATGTCGCGGTTGCCGAACACCAGCACGGTGCCAGGCAGATCGTCGGCGATCAGCACATTGCTGCCGCTGCCCAGTACCAGCAGCGGTCCGCCGGAAACCTCCGGTAGCGCCAGCACGTCCGGCAGCAGCGATGCGTCATGCAGCTCCAGCAGCTGCGCGGCATTGGCACGTACGTGGAAGGTGTTCAGCGCCTGCAGCGGCGCGTTCCGGGTCAATGTCCAGCGCAGCGGCGCGGCGGTGTCGAGTCCATCCATGGGGGCGCTCACAGCGGCGCCACCGCGCCACGGCTTGGCGCTTCGCGGCGGCGGCGGATCGCCTCCACGCATTCCGATACCAGCGCCGGCCCGCGGAAGATCAGGCCGCTGTAGCACTGCACCAGCGAGGCGCCCGCCGCCATCTTGGCCACTGCGTCGGCGCCGGACAGGATGCCGCCGACACCGACCAGCGGCACCGACTCGGGCAGGCGCGAGCGCAGCCGCCGCAGGACCAGGGTGGACTGTTCCAGGACCGGGGCACCGGACAGACCGCCGGCTTCGTTCGCCAGCGGATCGCCGGCCACCTTGCTGTGGTCGATCGTGGTGTTGGTCGCGATCACGCCGTCCACCTGCAGCTCGCCGAGCACGCGCGCAGCAGCGTCGATGTCGCGCTCGCTGAGGTCAGGCGCCACCTTCACCAGCATCGGTACGCGCCGGCCGTGCCGCGCGGCCAGGTCTTCCTGGCGGTCACGCAGCTGGCTGACCAGCTGGCGCAGTGCGGTTTCCTCCTGCAGCTCGCGCAGGCCGGCGGTGTTGGGCGAGGAGATGTTGACGGTGATGTAGTCAGCCAGCGGGTACACCTTGTCGAGGCAGGCCACATAGTCGTCGACGGCCTGCTCGTTGGGGGTGTCCTTGTTCTTGCCGATGTTGATGCCGAGCAGGCCGCGACGGTTGCGCGCGCGCTCGACATTGCGCACCAGTGCATCCACGCCGGCGTTGTTGAAGCCCATTCGGTTGATGATGGCGTTGTGCGCCGGCAGCCGGAACAGTCGCGGCGTCGGGTTGCCCGCCTGTGGCCGCGGCGTGATCGTGCCGATCTCGACGAAGCCGAAACCCAGCGCGAACAGCGCATCGATGTGCTCGCCATTCTTGTCCAGGCCGGCCGCCAGGCCGACCGGATTGGGGAATGTCAGCCCGAACACGGTGCTCGGCAGCGGCGCGATGCGTGCGGCCAGCAACGGCGTGGTGCCGGTGCGGTAGGCCACGTCCAATGCGGACAGGCCGAGGCCGTGGGCGCGCTCGGCGTCGAGCGAGAACAGGAAGGGGCGGGCAAGCGAATACATGCGTCGGTTCAGTCCAGCGTGCCGAGGAAGGCTCGGGTTCGATATTCAAAGGCGACCTGGCCGTTGACCGCGTGGGCCGCGAACAGATCCTGCAGTGCCGCCAGCATCGGCGCATGGCGCGGATGCCCGGGCTGTGGCGCATAGGAGGACGACAGCAGGCGGCCGCGCAGGGCGTCCAGATCCAGATGCTGCACGTTCGGCAGTTCCACCTGGCCGCGCAACCCGGCACCAAACCATGCCTGCATCGTGGCGTCATCCTGGTAGCGTTCGGCCACGGCGGAATAGTCCGTGCCGTAATCGAGCAGCAGCTGCTCATAGCCGACCAGGAACGGGCTGGCATCGAGCAGGCGTGAGTTCCAGTAGATCAGCGCCAGTCCGCCGGGGCGCAGGATGCGCTGCCATTCGACACGGACGGCGTCGGTGTCGAACCAGTGGAAGGCCTGCGCGGCACTGACCAGATCGACGCTGTGCTCTGCCAGGCCGGTGGCCTCGGCACGCCCATCGACGGCCTGGAACAACGGATATGCAGCCAGCCAGCCTTCGGCGGCGGCGCGCATGGCGGCGTTGGGTTCGACCGCGACCACAGGATGGTCGGTGTCGAGGAACAGACGGCTGGAAATGCCGGTACCGGCGCCGATGTCGGCCACCCGTGCATCGTGGTCGACGCCCATCGGTCCATGCAGCCATTCCATCAACGCCGGCGGGTAGTCAGGCCGATAACGGACATAATCGGCGACGCGGCTGCTGAAGCGTTCGGTGCTGTCGGAGGAGGTCATGGCGGTCAGTTCGACAGTGCGGCGAGCCAGGCCAGGCCACCGAAGAAGAGGATGAAGGCCAGGACTGCCGCCAGGGCGGCTGCCACCATCACCCAGCCCAGCACCAGCCCGGTGACCGCCAGGCCATCGCCCTCAAGTTCATGCGGGCGGCGGCGGATCTCGGCGCGGGCCATGTGGCCGGTGACGATGGCGACGATGCTGGCCACGAAGGGCAGGACAGTCCAGGCGGCAATGCCCATGACCAGGCTGACCACGGCCAGGGCGCTTGTCTGTCGGGGTGCCACGCTCATCGGGTCCTCCTTGCAGTACGCACATGATAGTGCCTCCGTCCGGGCAATCCCATGGGCAGTGCCCGGCCCGAGCGGTTCAGCCCATCAGTACCTGGCCACCATCGACGTTCAGCACGTGACCAGTGATCCAGCGCGCCAGCGGCGAGCACAGGAACAGCGCGGCATCGGCAATCTCGCGTGGCTGGCCGAAGCGGCCGAACGGAATTCTTGCCAGGGTGCCGTGATACAGCGCCGGGTCGCTGGTTTTGCGCCGGTCCCACAGACCGTCGGCAAACTCGATGGAGCCCGGGGCGATCGCGTTGACCCGGATCCGGTCTGGCGCCAGTGCCAGCGCCTGCGACGTGGTGTAGTGCGAAAGAGCGGCCTTGGCAGCCGCATAGGGGGCGCCCCCCGGCCGGGGCTGCTGCGCGGCGATCGAGGAGAGATTGAGGATGCAGGCGTCGCTCGATTCGCGCAGCCAGGGCAGGGCGAGCCGCGAGGCCCGCACCGCGGCCATCAGGTCGACCTGCAGGCTTGCGGCCCAGCCGTCTTCATCGTCGGCCATGCCGTAACCCGTGGCATTGTTGACCAGCACGTCGATGCCGCCCAGGGACGCTGCGGCCGCATGCAGCCAGGCGTCGATCTGGCCGGGGTCGGCCAGGTCGGCGGCAAAGGCGTGCAGTGATGCCCCCTGGGCCGCTGCGTCGGCCAGCAGGGCGTCGAGCCCCGCCTGACCTCGTGCGCAGACCGAGACATGGGCGCCGGCCGCAGCGAAGGCCAGGGCCATCTCACGGCCGATGCCTTTGCTGCCGCCGGCAACCAGCACCCGGCGGCCGCTGAAGTCGAGGATTGGAGCCCCCGCCGGGGCCCCACTCTCGGCGACGTCCGGGTCGGGATGCATCACAGGTCGAACTTGATGCCCTGGGCCAGCGGCAGCGAATCGGAGTAGTTGATGGTGTTGGTCTGCCGGCGCATGTAGACCTTCCATGCGTCCGAGCCCGACTCGCGGCCACCACCGGTGTCCTTCTCGCCACCGAACGCGCCACCGATCTCCGCACCGGAGGTGCCGATGTTGATGTTGGCGATGCCGCAATCCGAGCCCGCAGCCGACAGGAAGCGTTCGGCGGTCTTCAGATTCTGGGTGAAGATCGACGAGGACAGGCCCTGCGGTACCCCGTTCTGCATGTCGATGGCTTCGTCGATGCTGTCGTAGGGCATCACGTACAGGATCGGCGCGAAGGTCTCGTGCTGGACCACGGCATCACTGTTCTTCAGGCCGCTGACAATGGCCGGCAGCACGAAGTTGCCGGCGCGGTCGATGCGGGTGCCGCCGGTCTCGATGGTGCCGCCGGCTGCCTTGGCCTGGGCAATGGCGTCGAGGAACTGCTGCACGGCACCTTCGCTGTTCAGCGGACCCATCAGGTTGGCGGCATCGGTCGGATCGCCGATCTTGCCTTCCACCTGCTTGTACGCCTTGACCAGCGTGGCCAGCACGTCGGCGTAGATCGAGCGGTGCACGATCAGGCGGCGGGTGGTGGTGCAGCGCTGGCCGGCCGTACCGACGGCGCCGAACACGATCCCCGGCACAGCCAGCTTCAGGTCGGCGGTCTCGTCGAGGATGATGGCATTGTTGCCACCCAGTTCCAGCAGGCAGCGGCCCAGGCGGCGCGCCACCTTTTCATTGACGGTGCGGCCGACCTGGGTGGAGCCGGTGAAGCTGATCAGCGGCACGCGACGATCATCAACCAGCTTTTCCGACAGTGCGGTGCCGGCATCGTTGACCAGGTAGAAGATGTCCGGGAAGCCGGCTTCGCGCAGCGCGTCGTTGCAGATCTTCATCGAGGCGATGGCGGTCAGCGGCGTCTTGTTGGACGGCTTCCAGATGCACACGTCGCCGCAGATCGCCGCCAGGAATGCATTCCAGCTCCACACCGCGACCGGGAAGTTGAAGGCTGAAATGATGCCGACCAGGCCCAGCGGGTGGTACTGCTCGTACATGCGGTGGCCGGGGCGCTCCGAGTGCATCGTGTAGCCATACAGCATGCGGCTCTGGCCGACGGCGAAGTCGGCGATGTCGATCATCTCCTGCACCTCGCCATCGCCTTCCGGCTTGCTCTTGCCCATCTCCAGGGCAACCAGCGAGCCCAGCGCGTCCTTGTGCCTGCGCAGCGCCTCGCCGCACAGGCGCACGGCTTCGCCACGGCGCGGGGCCGGGGTGGTGCGCCACTGCTTGAACGCTTCCTGGGCGCGGGCGATCACCGTTTCGTATTCAGTTTCGGTGGTCGCACGCACCTGTGCGATCGGCTCGCCCGTGGTCGGGTTGACCGGGGTGATCAGCTCACCGCTGGCAGCGCTCGACCACTCCCCGTTGCCCAGGTACGTGCCAGCGTTGATCGCGTCCAGGCCAAGGGACTTGAGCAGCTCGGAAGACATGCAGACTCCTGTGTTTCGTTACGTTGTTTGGCGTCATCGCGGGCGGGTGGGGGGCGATGAACAGAACCGCTGATGGTAGCAGAGGGCGATGAGCGGCCTTGGTGCAGTGCAGGGTGCCAGGCCTGGCGGACGTGCTGGGACGGGACGTCCCGGCGACGCCAATCGGGTTGATCCTTCGGAGCGTGATGGGATGATTCCGTGCAACAAACGTCGATTTCTGGACGCTGTCGGACGCAGTGCGAATCATTTTGACGCATTTTGAAATATTAAAAAATAGGAATAGTTCTAATGACTTAGGGTGGGTCGGGCGGGTGAATGGGCGCACGACGGGCTGCCGCTTCCTACCAATTGCCTTTCACATCATTCACAATCACGTTCGACTTATTGACGCAATTCCGTCTGTTCGCACCGGCTTGGGGAGGCCTGGTATGCGACAGCCATCACATTGTAGTGCTGGATCGGAACACAGCTTGGAGAAGTGCAGTGCTACATGGATCGGTAGATGACCTCCCCGCAGAGCGTGCCGATGCCGGCCGCCGCCGGGTCGAAGCCCGGGCGGCCCTGGAACTGGGGCTTCGCCTCGGAGACCTGTTGCTCCTGCCCGGCATGGCTGCACTGGCCCACGTCGTATGCTACGGGACGCCGGCCCCCAACCAGTCCCAGCGCATCGTCTTCGGTGCGGTGATTCTCAGCGCCATCGTCTGCTTCTCCATCGCACCGGTCTACCGCAACTGGCGCCTGCGTGGCCTGCTGGCCGACCTCTGGCTGCTGCTGCTGGCCTGGTCCGGCAGCTTCGCCCTGTTCTCCCTGTATGCCGTGCTGGTGGGGCTGGCCGATGCCGTGCCATCGCGCTGGCTGGTGGGCTGGTACATCGGCGGCCTGGCCTCGATGGCGGGGCTGCGCGTACTCCTGCGTGTCCAGCTGCACCGGTTGCGTTCGCGTGGACTGGATCACGAGCGGATCCTGCTGGTCGGGCTCCGGGCCCCGGCGCTCAGGCTGCATCGCCTGCTGCGCGGCAAGCCGGAGATGGGCAAGGAGGTGATCGGCTACTTCACCAGCAAGGGCGACATTGCCACCCGGCGTGGCGGCGATGCCCCGCAGCGCCTGGGCGCACTGGAGGATGTGCCGCGCTACCTGGATGCGCACCGGGGGGAGTTCGACCAGGTCTGGGTGTCCCTGCCGCTGGGGGATACCGCGCCCATCCGTGACATGCTCAAGCAGATCGAGCGGTTCCCGGTGCCGATCCGCCTGATTCCCGATACCACGGGCCTGGGAGCACTGAATCCGGGCGTGCACCAGGTGGGCGATGTGCCGATGATCGGCGTGCGCCAGGGCCTGGTGGACCATAATTTCCGCCTGTTCAAGCGCATCGAGGACATCCTCGTGGCCGGCGTAGCGGTCATCCTGCTGGCGCCGCTGTTCGTGGTGCTGGCGATCGGCGTGAAGATCAGTTCACCCGGCCCGATCCTGTTCCGCCAGCGCCGCCACGGTCTGGGCGGGAAGGAGTTCTGGATGCTGAAGTTCCGCTCCATGCGCGTGCATGAGGAAGGGACGGGGCAGATCACGCAGGCGACCCGGGGCGACCCGCGGGTGACCCGGTTCGGTGCCTTCCTGCGGCGCAGCAGCCTGGATGAGCTGCCCCAGTTCTTCAACGTGCTGGGCGGCAGCATGTCGGTGGTGGGCCCCCGTCCGCATGCGATCCAGCACAACAATCACTATGAACGGGTGATCGAACGCTACATGCACCGCCATTACGTCAAGCCGGGCATCACCGGCTGGGCGCAGGTGCACGGGCTGCGGGGCGAGACGCCGGAACTGCGGTCGATGAAGAAGCGCGTGCAGTACGACATCGACTACATCCGTCGCTGGAGCCCGACCCTGGATGTTCGGATCATTGCCTTAACGGCGCTGAAGGTTCTCGGGCAGAAGTCGGCTTATTGAGCCTGCAGAACTGCGAACTGCGACGTAATTCCATGAGTTGCATGGCTATTTTCTCGCCAGCAGCGGCGCTGTAAGGTAATCTGTGCAGCTGTCAGCGCTCCGCCCGTTTCGCGGCGGGGCCTGCATGGAATGCCACAGGATCCAGGTCAGTGTTCAATAACGTACTTTTTGTTTGCGTCGGCAATATCTGCCGCAGTCCCTCGGCTGAAGTGATGCTTCGACGGGCGGTTCAGGGCAGAGGCATCCAGGTGTCTTCCGCAGGTCTGGGAGCACTCGTCGGGCATGGTATCGACGCCACTGCCCAGGCGCTGCTGGTGGAGCAGGGCATGGATGGGCTGGCTCACCGCGCACGCCAGATCGATGATGCGATCCTTGGGGCGGCCGATCTGGTGCTGGCCATGGAGCGCAAGCACATTCACCGCATCACCGAGATCGCGCCGCAGGCGTCGGGCAAGACCTTCCTGCTGGGCAAGTGGCAGCAGGACCGGGAAATCCCCGATCCCTATCGCCAGCAGCGTCCTGCTTTCGAGCATGTCTACAGATTGATGGCCGAAGGCATCGAAAGTTGGGTGCGGTACCTGTAGGTCTTCACCGGGCGAACGTGCAGCAGGGCGGCCTTTGGCCGCCCTGCTGCGTTCCGGCAGGTCAATCGTCGATCGAGCGGATGTTGTCGTAGAAGAATCGCTCGTCGCGATCGCCGGTGATGTTGTACAGCGAATATTTGCGGCTGAGCATGGCGCCACCGTCGCGGATCAGGGGATTCCAGTTGAACGCGGCTCGTCCGCGTGTCGACCGTGGCAGGAATCCGTCCAGCGGGACGCTTATGTAGATTCCCTTGTCGAAGCTGCCTTCGCCGAAATCGCGTGCGGAAACGTTGGTCTTCGTTGCATAGGCACCCATCGTGACGCCATTGTCGAAGACGCGGGCGACGTCCAGGGTTGCGCCCCTGTCCCCCGCCAGATACTGGCCGACGGACAGCGAGCCGACGATGCGCTCGCGGGCGTCGAAACTGTAGTAGAAGGTGGCGTGCCCGGTCGTGACCTTGTAGTCGCGCAGATCCCAGCGCTGATCGAAGTCGCGTTGCTGCACGCGATTCAGGTTCGCGCTGACGGCCCATCGCTCACCGCCGGGACGATACAGCAGTTCACCGCCTACGCCGGCATACATCCACTCCAGATAACCCGCGTACGCGATGCCATAGAGATCGCGGCCCAGGCGCCCAGCCACATTGAACTGCAGATTTGGCAACACCACGTCCGAGTCCACCATGTACCTGCGCAGATCGGTGCGCACGCGCGGGAGTCGACTTGGGGCGTTGTACTTGAACTTGTCGTAATTGTTGATCAGGTTGGCGCTGACGGTTCCTGTAAGCCACATGTTGGGGCGTACGAACAGGCTTCCGGAATAATTGGCGGCAATCTGGTAAAGGATGAAACCATCCGGGCCACCGAGATTCTGTCGGTAGCCGATGTTGAAGCCGCCGCCATAGGGGCGTGTCCTGGGTTCATACAACGTCTGGCGAGTGACGTCGTCGGGAGACTGCACCTCGGTGCTGCGACGTAGCACGTCCTCGCTGACCCGACCATCCAGATAGCCCACGAGGGCACCGCGGGCGACGGACGTGTCCACGATGGGCATCCCCAGTCGTGTTGTCCGCAGCGTGAACCACTCGTACTCATCGCCCGTCGCATTGGCCAGGATGCGGCCGGCGCGTCCCAGGCCCTTGGCGTTGTGGAGGTATCGGTTCTGGTAGCCGTCCACGTAGAGCTCAGCGCCGCGACGGGAGATGCGCTCGACCCGGAAGCCTGCATTCCGGGTGAGGTCGGCGCTGATGGCAGCCCAGTCCGGGCCGCCTTCTGCTGTCGTGGCGCCGGCGTCGCGCGCTGCGGTCGCCGCAACCGCGGCTGCCTGCGGGTCGCGAGGCACGATCCGTTGCGGCGGAGGATCGAAAGGCTTGGGCGCAGACACTGCATGGCCGGGATTGCCGCGCCAGGTCAGCGAGAACATCGCCGCGTCACCGCGTTCCCACGCGGCGGTGAGTTCCACGTTGCGGTTGGGGACGTAGACCAGCCCCACGTTGATGGGGGTGCGCTGTTCCAGATTGTTCCCGCGCGGCTCACGGCGGTAGTCGTTACCGTCGTACTCGACCTTGACCAGCAGCGAATCCAGCGGCGTCTGATAGGTGATGCCGCCAAAGACGCCGACCGGGCCCTTGAACATGTTGTCCAGACCAAAGCGACCGGCGTCGTTGATGTTGCTGCCCGCGATGGGGCGTCGATTCTTGAATCGATCGTCGATCGCTCCCAGCGGATTGGCGAAATCGCCGCGGTTGCCGATGTAGCCGGTCGCAAGGCCGATGGAGGCGTCGATGGGCCCCAGATTCTTGCTGGCAACCAGATATTCGCTGGAGAAGAAGCCGGTACCACCGAGGTCGCGTACACCGAAGGCAAGCTCCGGCAGCCATCGTGATTCCTGCCAGAGCCGCAGCTTGAAGTCGATCGATTTGTCCTTGTAGTTCTGGTCTCCCGCGATGTTCGGACCATAGCGGATGTTGGACACGTTGATGTAGCGGAACGTGCTCTCAAGCCAGGGGAACGGTTGCAGCGTGAGGTTGTAGCGGCTGTACGGGGAATTGTGCGAGGCCGTGAAGCTGAGGTCGCCGTCGGGCGCCATGCGTGCCGTCGGTGTCTGCAGGAGGCCGATGCCGCCCCATTCGTTGGCGGTCGGCGGAGGGGCTTCCTGGGCCTGCAACGCGGCACTCAGTGACAGGGCGAGCGCGGTCAGCGCAAAGCGGGCTGGGCGCGGCACGCGTGCACGCTGGGGAATGTCGGTCATTACGGGCTGACAGGCTGGGTGGCGATGAAGGTGGCAACGTCGTTGTTGAATGCCGGGTCGATGGATTTCAGCACCGATTCGCGCAGCGGAACATAGATCGAACCGCCAGGGGCGACCGCCTGGGGATCTGCGCGGTTCCAGAGCGCAATGCCCTGCTTCTGAACCCGGCCATCGGGTTGCACGATATAGAGCGAGTCGGGATCGGCGGCCGCGTTGGGTGGGCAGTCACGCAGATAGTCCCGCGCATCGCGCTGCGGGGAGTGGTGGACAGTACAGCTGGTTCGGACCGCGCCGAGGACCGTGACGTGATCAGGTCGGGCGGGAATGCGGAGGACGTCGTCGGCCATGAGCACCGGATTGCTCTGCGGCTGCACCTGCATCAGGCGTGGCGAGATCACCGTCGGTACACGTCCGGTTGCAGCGTGCGCCTGCACCCATTGCTGGAGGGCCGCCGCGGTTTCGACGACGGCCGGATCCGCGTTGAGCTGAAGCTGCGTCAGGCCATGCAGGATTCCGGCACGCAGTCGGACCTGTTCAACGAGCGCCTGGCGGCGAAGATAGCTGCTGCCGAGCAGATAGGCGTCGGCGGCAGGCTGGGCTTGGACAACCGCATCGGCCATTCGCCGCTCCGGCTGGATGGCCTGGTCACCGGGATGGGCGACCGCACCCTCGACGCGCACGGTAGACGGTGCCTGCGCCAAGCACAGTGACGGTAGTGCCGACAGAATCAGGCAGAGAATTCGAGTGTTCATGCCTGTCATCCCTTCGGGGCACGGTAGGGCTTGAGCTGGGTGAGTTCCACGACGTACCCGGGGGCAAGATGCTGCCGGCTCTTCCAGATGAATCCGGTCGCCGGGTCCGCCCAGTAGATGTTCTGCGCGTCCATTCCGCCGCCCTGGAGATGCTCGACGAATCGCTGCAGGGTGCGGGTGCGGCCGAGAATCCTGACCTCCTCGGTGGCGCCGGGTGTCAGCGTGCCGGTGACGACAACGCCGAGCTGATACGACGACATCCAGTCGTATTGGCGTTGCACCTGTGCCGGTCCGCTTAACGACGTCAGGCGGTCGAAGGGGGACGCGCCGATGATCCGCGTCTGCAACTGACGTCCCAGCCCGCTTGAGCCCAGCAGCACGCCGTTGCCGTCCAGCTCGATCACGGCATGCGTGCCGGCGTACCACTGCTGCCGGCCACCATCAACGTAGCCAAGAACGGCCACCGCGGTCAGGTCACGTGTCTCGACCAGCACCTGCGGGAAGCGATTTGCCGCCACGGTAGCGGGGCTGACCTCAACGGGCTTGTGCAGCAACAGCCGGAAGCTGTCCGCCGTTGCCCGGCTGCCGGTGGTGCAACCGGCAAGCACGAGCGCCACGGCGATCAACGCCATGCGCAATAGACGGCCTGAAGTGCGTCGGAATGAACGCACCGAGGCTGCTCCCGTGCGCGCCATGTCAGTTGTCCCTGACTTCGGTTCCGGTGCGCGCGGCCGTGTAGAGGATATTGGTGAAGGGCAGCAGCTGGTTGACGAAGCGGTTCCAGCGGCTCACACCTGCGGCGCCGACAAACACCACGTCCCCGGGCTGCAGCTTGAACTGGCTGCCAACGGCAAATGCTGTTGGTGAGCGTGCTTCCAGCTGATAGATCACCGAAGGCTCCTGCTGCAGATCGGTGCTGCCGCGGATGACGTACACCGCATTGCCATTGGCCGTCTGCTGCAGCAGCCCGCGTGCACGACCGAGCGCCTGGTTCAATGTGACGTCGCCAGTCCGGAAGCTGTACGCGCCTGGCAGGTTGACCTCGCCAACGACGAAGACCTCCTTGCGATCCAGATAGGGGATATAAATTGAATCGCCATCCTTCAGGAACAGCTGGCGCCCACCATGTTCCTTGGCCAGACTTTCAAGGTTGATGGTGTAGCTCACTCCGTCGCGGCTGAACTGGATGCCGGAAAGATCCGCCTGGGCCGCGTTCAGTCCGGCCTGGCTGATGGCATCGGTCAGGGTAAGCGGCGAGGTACCCAGTGGGACGGGCGAGGACCGCTCGGCCGCGCCGGTGACCCACACCCGCTGGCTGCCGTAGTTGAGGACCGACACATCCACCTGCGGCGATTCCACGTACTGCGCGAGTCGCCGGCTGATTTCCTCACGGATCTCAGACGGGGTCTTGCCCGCCGCCTTGACCTTCCCGATGTAGGGGTAGAACAGCGTGCCATCGCTCTGCACCAGACGACCGGCGAGCGCGCCCTGTTGTTGGGAGCCGGCGGGTACGGTGAGTTCAGGGTGATCCCAGACCGTCACGTAGAGGATGTCACCGATGCCGACCTGGTAAGGGGAAGGCTGGTAATCGAAAAGCTCGGCAGGAAGCGTCTGTTCGTTGCGAGCTGCATGCTCCTGGGCGATCAGCTTGGAGGTGATGGTGACGATTTCCAGTCGGCCATCGTCGCTGCTCTGCGAAGTGACATCACTTCGGCGCAGGTGCTGACCTGGCGCGAATGCGCAGCCGGAAACGGCCAGCACAGTGAGTGCAGTGGCGAGAATACGGAGAGGCTTCATGTTCATGTGGTGGGTTTCCGACAGGCATAAAAAACCCCCGCCGTGCATTGCCCGGCGAGGGCTTGCTCGAACAGCAGGGCGAATCAGCCGCCGGTGCCGCCGGTCCCGCCAGTGCCACCCGTACCGCCGGTGCCTGGGCCGCCCGGACCCGGACCACCGGGTTCGCCGCCACCATTGTCGTCGCTGCCGCTGCTGCTGTCGCCACCGATGCTGTAAGCCACAGCTGCGGCTGCAATGCCAACTACAGTGGTGCCGAAAATGGCAGCGTTCGAATAGCCAGCGGCTTCAGCGCCGGCGGTCACTTCGGCAGCCGGGGTCTCGGCGTCAGTGGTTGCCTGCGCGTCCTGCGCGAAGGCCATCATCGGGGAGGCGGAGAATGCCGCCAGGGCCAGAACGGCGATCGTCTTCTTGAACATGGGAGAGGCACCTACTCCGTTAGGGAAAATTTCACCCCAATCTTGCGGCGGAAGGCCCGCAGTGTCAAGCGCCGGGTTCAGTTCCCGAGGTCATGCCGCTCATGCGTGCTGCTTCGCCCCGACAGCAGCTTGGCGGCGTCCCTGATGAGATCGTGTGTCCGAAGATCCGAAATGGCCGCCGGAACCACCAGCCCCGTCACGCAGGCCAGCAACAGCACCCGGACTTTCGGCCGCGAGTGGGCGACCGATGTCCCCAGTGCCGCGCAGCTTGCAGCCAGGCCCAGAGCCAGGCCGGAGATGACCTCCGATGTCGAATGTGCCTGAATAGGCAGTCGTGAATACGCGATTGCACCGGCCAGCAGAGAGCCAGCAGCGAACCAGCGGAGGTCCCGGCGTTCGCCAGTGCTCACCGTCAGCCATAGAGCTACCGGGTACACCACGCTGGACATCGCGGCGTGCCCGGAAATGCCGGTGAAGTCCAGGCGTCGGATGCCGATCCCCCAACCCATGAATGCGAGCTTCGACGCCACTGTCAGCCCGGCGGTCACGGCGATGGCGACGGCCCAGCGTCGCCTCAAGGACGATTCGCTTCGCGGCAATGCCAGCAGCAGCACCATGGCCATGGGCAGCAGCCAGCGGCTGTCGCCCAAATTGGAGAGGAAAAGCCAGAACTCGGACATCCGGTGGGACTGATGTGGGGGCGGCCAGCATACCTGCCGCCGATGGCGCGGCGATCGTCGGTGGCTTGGTCCATTCAGCTGGACGCGGTATGCTTTACCGCTTGCGCAAGGCCCCGTAGCTCAGCTGGATAGAGCGTCCCCCTCCTAAGGGGAAGGTCGCCCGTTCGAATCGGGCCGGGGTCACCATCGGTCAATTGCCCGCAGATGATCAGGCGGGTACCGCTTCTGCTTGCGGCGTGCCGTCTTCGCTGCGGCGTGCTTGCCACCCGCCACAGTGCGTTGGAAAAGGGCGTGCGGCGGCCTTGCCTGCCTTCCGCCAGGCCCACCTAGGGGCGATCCAGGTCCTCTGGCAACAGGCCAGCGAGTGCGAGTATTCGATCGTGCCTGATCTGCTGCACCCAGTGGCCCCAGGCATCCGCCGCCGTCAAGACATCGATCGAGCCGCAGGCGGGACACCTCAGTTGCACACCCCCGTGCACATCGGTGAGCCCGCACCCATGCGACATCCGTGATTCGTCCCCACATGACTTGCACTTGGCCTGCACGGAATCCAGCCGTTCGATGGTGGCATCCAGGCGCAGCAAAGGGCGGATCCGCAGGATCCGGAATGCAACAGGAGTGGTCATGTGTCTTGCCGGTCAGGGGCTGGACACGGAGGCGAGGAATTTCGCGCCGAAGAGAAGCCGAATGCAGTGACCATACAGCATGAACTGTTAAGACTCTCGTTCTTGACAGCCCTTACTTCGTTCTGGTGAGGGCCGAGGGTTCGCGAGAGGGGCGGGGAGCCTGAACATCCAGTCAGGTAAGCAAGCCGTTTTCACACAAGGCTAACTGCTCAGCGCCCAGTTTCACTGCAGCGTGACGGGTCGGCAGGGGGACTCGTGGCAGGCCTTGAGCCTGCCGTGCGCAGCGCTTCCCCCATGACCAGCAGGATCCGAATGAATCGCAATGCCGTGACGTCCGTTGGCGTCGGACCGGGCGCCGTCCCCCTGGGCTGCCGGGGGGGCCATGCCGTCTTCCCTGGACGCGCACGCCGCCGCGCCTTCCCGATCATCCCCCCGGCGGCCGGGTGATGGGGCGTTTCCAGTACGCCTTCCGCAAGGCGCGGGGCTGGCAGGCCTCCCTGGTCGCTGCCGCGTGGGCAGCGCTGCGCTATACCGTGAGCGGGGACACCGGCTACTTCCGCTCCCACGGCGGCTGGCGAAGATCGCGGATCAGCCGGAAACCGGGCGAGGCCGACTCTCTGGATGACTGAGTCCGCGGGTGATTCTTGCCGGAAACGCATAGCAGTCTGCGGGCTGCATGGGTTTGCCGGGCCTACAGTGGCCCCCAATGCCGGGAGGGGTACCCGGCCACCTGCACGCCTTCGGTCCAGACGGGAGTCGCCATGCACCTGCTGATCGCCCTTGGCAAAGTGGCCGCGGTGTTCGCCTGCGTGCTCGGAATTCTTGAAATCTGCAGCCGGGTTCACCGTCGGCGCAGGGGCCGCAGTAGGCGTGCGGACAGGGAAAAACTCCCCTGACGCACTTGGCGAGGCTCAGTCCTGCCTGAGCAGCTCCACCAGTTGCCGCAGCCGATAGGGTTTGGGCAGGAACTCGACCTGTTCGGGCAGGGGAGGCAGCTGCGAACGCGCATAGCCGGAGGAGAGGATCATGCGGGCGTGCGGCTGGTCGCGCGCGACGTGTTCGCTCAGTTCAATGCCGGACATGCCATTGGGCATGCTGACGTCGCTGAACACCACGTCGAAGCGGGTATCGCCGCGCAGCAGGGCCACTGCTTCATGACCATCGGCCGTGGTCGCCACGTCGATGCCGAAATCGCGCAGGGCCAGCCCTATCATTTCGCGCAGGTCGGTCTGGTCCTCCACCATCAGCACGCGGATCGGATCATCGGTCATGGGGCGGGTTCCTCTAGTGCGGGTAACAGCAGGCTGACTGTGGTGCCGACGCCTGGCGTGGTGGAGACATCGACGAAGCCGCCGCTCTGGGTGGTGAATCCGAACACCTGGCTCAGGCCCAGTCCGCTGCCTTTGCCGATGTCCTTGGTGGTGAAGAAAGGCTCTGTCGCGCGTTCCGCCACATCGACGGGCATTCCACGCCCCTGGTCACGCACGCTCACCGTCACGTATCGGCGCTGCTGGCCAGCCTCTCCATCCGGATCAAGGCGATGCTCCAGTGCGGTGGCGATCAGCACGTGGCCGCCATCGGCCGTGGCTTCGACAGCGTTCGCAACCAGGTTTGCCAGGGCGGTCTGCAGCTGCAGCGCGTCGGTGCACACCGGCGGCAGATCGTGAGCCAGTTCCGTGCCCAGCAGTGTACCCGAGGCATGCGCGCGCCGCAGGCCCGGCAAGGACTCGACGATCAGTTCGTTGACGTCCACCGGTTCACGGATCAGGGTCTGCCCGGTGCTGAAGGCAAGCAACTGGCGGGTCAACAATGCGCCGCGGTCGGTCGCCGTCTGTGCAGTGGAAAGCAGTTCGTGGGCCCGCGGATCACTGCCCACGCGCAGCGCCAGCAGATCCAGTGCGTTGCCGATGGTGGTCAACAGATTGTTGAATTCATGCGAGAGCCCACGACTCAGCCGGCCGACCGTCTCGAACTGCTGGGTCTGCCGGAGTGCACGCTGTGCGTCACGCAGCAGGCGCTGCGCCTGCCATTGTTCGGTGATGTCGCGGGTAATCTTGACGTAGCCGAGCAGTTCGCCGTTCTCCAGCACCGGCTCGATCACGATGCTGGCGCGGAACGAGGCGCCGTCGCGACGGACGCGCCAGCCTTCGGCGGAGCAATGACCCTGCTGCGCGGCCAGCCGGAGCAGCCGCTGCGGCTCGCCGGCGTCGCGGTCTGCTGGCAGGTAGAAGCGTCCGAAGTGGGTCCCGATGACTTCGTCGGCTGCATACCCCTTGATGCGTTCGGCCCCGGGGTTCCAGCTGCAGACGATGCCCTCGGGATCGAGCAGATACAGCGCATGGTCCCGCACGCTGTCTATCAGCAGGCGCAGCTGTTGGGAAGTGTCCGTCAGAGCGGACCTCGTAGAAGCGGGTGCGTCCACGTGGAAATGAGCATTACCCCTGTGAGGGCCGGAAAGCTAGGCACTGCAGTGTGAAGGATGTGTGCAGGGATTGCCCGTGCCATTGGTCGTATGCGGCTGAATACGACACGGGGTACCATCACGCACTTCTTTGCCTTCTGGAATCGCCCCGTATGCGTCCCGGTGCAACCTCGCGCGACCGCTGGATATGGATGACTGCCGCGGCATTGCTGGCCGCAACCATCGCGTTGGAACTTGTCGTGCCTCTGGGTTATGCGGTGTGGCTGGCCTACTTCCTGGCCGTTGGCGTGACGGTGTTCCAGCGGAGTGCACGCGCACCGTTCGTGGTCGCGGTGCTGGCCTGCGCGCTGCTGATGGTGGGCTATCACATTGCCCCGGCAAGCACGAATTCGGCGTTCTCGCTGGTGAATCGCACCATCGGCGGTGCGGCCTTCCTGATGATCGCGCTGATCGTGTCCCGCGCCATCCAGGCGCGCCGGCAGGCCATGCGCGCCCTGTGGCTGCAGGAGGCGGAGAACGCCGTGGCCATGAGCCTGCGGGGAGACCTGGGGCCGGAGCAGATCGCCGAGGCGGCGGCGACCAGCCTGGCCTCGCAGCTGCAGGCCGATGTCGGCGCCGTGTACCGGCTTGAGGGCGGCCGCCTGCAATTGACGGGCGGACTGGCGTTGCCGGCCGGCATGCCGGCGTCGCTGGCACTGCAGGAGGGGCTGGCCGGACAGGTCGCGCGCGACCTGCGCACCCGCCACCTGCAGGGCGATGAGGCCTCGGTACTTGAACTCCAGAGCAGCCTGGGGCGGGTTCCGGTGCGTGAGCGGATCCTTGCACCGATCACCAGTGACGGTGCCGTGGTCGGCATCGTCGAGCTGGGTCGATCCAGCGTCGGCGAACAGCGTGATCTGGACCGCGAACTGCTGGAGCGCTGTGGCGACACCATCGGCATGGCCCTGCGGGCGTCGCTGCTGCGCGCGCAGCTGGTCGTGCTGCTGGAGGAGTCGCAGCGCCAGGGAGAGGAGCTGCAGGCCCAGCAGGAAGAACTGCGCGTGGCCAACGAGGAGCTGGAGGAGCAGAGCCGCAGCCTGCTGCAGTCGCAGACCCATCTGGAACAGCAGCAGGCCGAGCTGGAGCAGAGCAACGTACAGCTCGAGGAGCGTACGCACGAGCTGGAGGCGCAGAAGCAGGCGCTGCTGGTTGCGCAGAGCCAGCTGGTGCGCAACAGCAACGAGCTGGCGGCGACGTCGCGCTACAAGTCCGAGTTCCTGGCCAACATGTCGCACGAGCTGCGTACGCCGCTGAACAGCTCGTTGATCCTGGCCAAGCTGCTGGCCGACAACAAGGACGGTACGCTCACCGAAGAGCAGGTGAAGTACGCACGGGCAATCCTGTCGTCGAACAACGATCTGCTGGCGCTGATCAATGACATTCTCGACCTGTCGCGCATCGAAGCCGGGCATGTCGAACTGAGCGATGAAGTGGTCGCCGTCGACAGCGCGCTGCAGCGGCTGCGCGAGACCTTCGATCCGATCGCGCGGCAGAAGGGGCTTGCCCTGGAGATCAGCGCCGATGCGCTGGCGCCGGGTCAGCTGGTGGTGGACAGCCAGCGCCTGCAGCAGATTCTGAAGAACCTTCTGGCCAATGCACTGAAGTTCACCGAGCACGGCAAGGTCAGCCTGCACGTGCGTCCCGGCGGCAGTGGCCGCATCCGCTTCGAGGTCTGTGATACGGGCATCGGCATCGCGCGCGAGCAGTTGCAGGTGATCTTCGAGGCTTTCCGCCAGGCTGATGGCAGCACCCGCCGGCGCTATGGCGGCACCGGGTTGGGCCTGTCGATCTCGCGCGACCTGGCTGCCCGCATGGGCGGCGAAATCCAGGTGGACAGCGAACCGGGGCGTGGCAGCTGTTTCGTGCTGGAGCTTCCACTGCAGGGCGCCCCCGTGTCCGCGCCGGAGCCGGGAGCGGAGCCCGCGCGCGTGGCGACTCCGGCAGCGCGTCCAGTGGTTGCACAGATGGCGCCGACTGCACCTGCGCCCCCGCCCGCAGCTGCCACACACGTTCCAGATGATCGTGGCCGGCGGCAGCGCATGGGACGCCTGATCCTGGCGGTGGAGGACGACGTGGCATTCGCCGAAGCGCTGGTGGTGCTGGCGCATGAACTGGACTTCGACTGCGTGGTTGCCGGCACGGCAGAGGAAGCGCTGGCGCTGGCTGCCGAACTAAGGCCGAACGGCATCCTGCTCGACATCGGCCTGCCCGACGTGTCAGGTCTGAGCGTGCTGGAGCGTCTGAAGCGCAACCCGGACACGCGGCACATCCCCGTGCACGTGGTCTCGGCGATGGACCGCAGCCAGGTGGCCCGTGAGCTGGGCGCGATCGGCTATGCGATCAAGCCGACCACGCGCGAGCGGCTGGCGGCGGCCATCGAGCAGCTCGAGCAGACCAGCCAACGCGATGTCAGGCGCCTGCTGATCGTCGAGGATGACAGCGAACTGAGGCGCAACCTGGAGCTGCTGCTGGGGCGTGATCAACTGCAGATCGTCGCCGTCGGCACACTGGCCGCAGCGCTGGAGCAGCTCAGCAGTGTCACGTTCGACTGCATGGTGATGGATCTTTCCCTGCCGGACGGCAGCGGTTACGACCTGCTTGAACACATGGCCGGCAATGATGACGTCGGCTTCCCGCCGGTGATCGTCTACACCGGACGTGCGCTCAGCCGCGAGGAAGAACAACGGCTGCGTCGTTATTCCAAGAGCATCATCATCAAGGGTGCGCGCTCTCCCGAGCGCCTGCTGGACGAGGTCACCCTGTTCCTGCACAGCGTGGAGGCGAGCCTGCCCACCGATCAGCAGCGCCTGCTGCGCGAGGCGCGCCGGCGCGACACCATCCTTGATGGGCGCACCGTACTGCTGGCCGAGGATGATGTGCGCAACATCTTCGCGCTGTCGAGCGTGCTCGAGCCGCTGGGCGTCAACCTCGAGATCGCGCGCAACGGCCAGGAGGCGGTCGATCGGCTGGCGCAGCGCGAGGTGGACCTGGTGCTGATGGACATCATGATGCCGGAGAAGGATGGTCTGACAGCGATGCGCGAGATCCGGGCGCAGCGCCACCTGCAGGATCTCCCGATCATCGCGTTGACCGCAAAGGCCATGCCCGATGACCGCGAGCGTTGCCTGCAGGCCGGCGCCAACGACTACATCGCCAAGCCGATCGATGTCGACAAGCTGGTTTCGTTGTGCCGGGTGTGGTGCTCGCGTCAATGAACGAGCAGGCCTTGTTCGACCTGGAGCTGAAGGTGCTGCTGGAGGCGATCTATCAGCGCTACCACTACGACTTCCGCAGCTACGCGGTGTCGTCGCTGCGACGGCGCATGCGCCAGGCCATGCAGCGCTACGAGTGCGAGAAGCTGTCGGACCTGCAGCATCGCCTGCTCCACGAGCCGGAGCTTTTCACGCAGGCGATGCAGTTCTTCACCGTGCAGGTCTCGGAAATGTTCCGGGACCCGGCATATTTCCGCACCCTGCGCGAGCAGGTGGTGCCGGTGCTGCGCACCTATCCTTCGGTGAAGCTGTGGGTGGCGGGCTGCAGCACGGGCGAGGAGGTGTGGTCGTTGGCAGTGCTGCTGCACGAAGAAGGGTTGCTGGAGCGCAGCATCGTCTATGCCACCGATATCAATCCCGGGGCCCTGGTGACCGCCGAGGCCGGCGCATACCCGATCGACCGCCTGGCGCAGTTCAGCCGCAATTATCTGGCGGCGGGGGGCAGGGCGTCGTTGTCGGACTACTATTCGACGGCATATGACGGGGCCGTGTTCGACCGTCACCTGCGACGCAACATCATGTTCGCCGACCACAGCCTGGCGACGGATACGGTGTTCTCCGAAGTGCACCTGGTGTCGTGCCGGAATGTACTGATCTATTTCAACCGGGACCTGCAGGACCGGGCCGTGGGCCTGTTCCGGGAGGCGCTCGTGCACCGTGGCTTCCTCGGCCTGGGCAGCAAGGAGTCGCTGCAGTTCGGTTGCCATCACGACGCGTTCGAGGTGTGTTCGCGCGAACATCGGCTGTACCGGAAGGTCGCCTGATGAATGACGCCGGTCTGCCGGAGGTGATGGTGGTCGGTGCATCCGCTGGCGGGGTCGCTGCCCTGCAGGCCATCGTGCAGGCGCTGCCGGCGGGCCTGTCGGTGCCGGTGCTGGTGGTTCTGCATGTGCCCCGTGACCGCAACAGCCGCATCGTCGAGGTGCTGGCGCCGCATTGCGCGGTGCCGGTGCGCGAGGCGGAGGACAAGCAGCCGATAGAGCGCGGTACGGTGACGTTTGCGCCGCCGGACTATCACCTGCTGGTGGAAGACCGGTCCTCGGTTGCCCTGTCGATCGATCCCCCTGTGCTGTATTCGCGTCCGGCCATCGACCCCCTGTTTGAATCGGCCGCGGCGGTGTTTGGTCCGCGCGTGCTGGCACTGCTGCTGACCGGCGCCAGCAGTGATGGCTCCGAGGGCGTGGCGGCAGTGCGCGAGGCGGGAGGTCGCGCGTGGCTGCAATGCCCCGAAGAGGCCGAAGCTTCGATGATGCCGGCCTCGGCCCTGCAGCATGCCGGCGCCGATGCGGTGCTGCCCCTTGAACTGATGTGTCGCCGCTTGAAGGAGTTGTTTTCATGAACCTGTTGCCACCGGACCCTGCGCAGTCCCAGGCCCCGGTCAACCTGTTGATCGTCGATGACGTTGCACAGAACCTGGTGGCCATGCAGGCACTGCTGCAGCGCGAGGGGGTCAACCTGCTGCTGGCCAGCTCCGGCGCCCAGGCGCTTGAACTGCTGCTTGAGCACGAGGTGGCGCTGGCGCTGCTGGATGTGCACATGCCCGAGATCGACGGCTTCACGCTGGCGGAACTGATGCGGGGCTCGCTGCGCAGCCGCGACGTGCCGATCATCTTCCTCACCGCGTCGCCGGATGATCCGGTGCGCGCGTTCAAGGGATACGAGACCGGCGCGGTGGACTTCCTGCACAAGCCGGTGGCGCCGCAGGTGATCCTCGGAAAGGTCAATGTGTTCATCGAGCTGTACCAGCAGCGGCAGCTGCTGAAGGTGCGCAACGAAGCCCTGGAGCGCGCGCTGAAGTTGAACGAGACCATGGCCGCGGTGCTTACCCACGACCTGCGGACGCCGCTGTCCGCCATCCTGCTCTGCGCGGACAAGCTCAGCCTGGAACTGCCTGCGGGCAATTCCGCTGCACAGCAGACATTGCAGCACCTGGAAGCAAGCACGCTGCGCATGGCACGGATGGTCGAGCAGCTGCTGGACTTCTCGCGCATCCGCAGCGGCGGCCTGCGATTGCAGACCACGACCTGCGACCTCGACGCCCTGGCCCGCGCGGTCATTGCGGAGGCGGGCAGTGCCCACGGACTCGAGCGGATCCGCTTCCAGGCGCAGGGCGATACCGTCCTGCAGGGCGACATGGACCGGTTGGGGCAGGTCGCATCGAATCTGATCGGCAACGCACTGACGCATGCTGGCGAAGCACATGTCCAACTGGACGGGCGTGATCCGCAGCGGGTGGTGTTGCGGGTCAGCAATGCCGGCCACATCGACGCGGCGCTGCTGCCGCGGCTGTTCGAGCCCTTCAAGGCCAGCTTCCACCAGAGCAAGGGCCTCGGCCTGGGGCTGTACATCGTCGATCAGTTCGTGCGCGCTCACGGCGGTCGATTGACCGCGCGCAACGACGCAGGGCAGGTCGTGCTGGAGGCAGCACTGCCGCGGCGGTGCGGTGGACCGGACATGGCCTGAACCTGAATTCTTCAGCAAGCGGGGCGCAGCCTTATGACGGGCTCATCCGCAACTGCTACCGTGGCTGCACATCTTGCCAGGGAAGCGCTATGCCATTGCGAGCCATCGCCTACGTCAGCCAGGCGCTGCCGGATCTTTCCGCAGATCGCCTGCAGGCGCTGGTGGACGACGCCGCCCGTTTCAACAAGCTGGCTGGCGTGACCGGGGTGCTGCTGCATGATGGCGGGCGCTTCCTGCAGTACATCGAAGGGCCGCCGGATGGCATTGATTCGGTGTATGAGCGCATCCTGCAGGCCGGCAGCCATGCCGACATCGTCGAGCTGGCGCGCAGCAGGCTTGGCCAGCGCCAGTTTCCCTATTGGGCGATGCGTGTCCTGCAGGTGGAGGCGTCCATGCTGCATGGACTCACGGTGGGCGACTGGGCCGGATTCAGCCGTGCGCTGCAGGGCGACCGCGCGGCGCCGACGGCGGTGGACCTGCTCGCCGATATCGTGCAGCCGGCGCTCCACGCCGGCTGAGTCGCGGCAGGGGCGCCGGGCTTCACCGCTGTCTCACCCTGCATGCGCTGAGATTGGACCTCCAGGGCATGGAAGGGGGCAACATGGTACGGATGAAACTCACAGGGGCCGCGCTGCTGGTGGCGGCCCTGGCAGGCGCTGTAATGCCTGCCTTGGCCTGCACACGTGCGGTCTATCTGGGTGAGAACGGCGATGTGATCACGGCGCGGTCGATGGACTGGAAGGTCGATGTGGCGACCAACCTGTACGTGTTGCCGCGCGGAATTGCACGGACCGGCGAGGCCGGGCCGAAGTCGTTGGCATGGACTGCACGGTACGGCAGCGTGGTGGCCACCGGCTACGACGTGTCGACCACCGATGGCATGAACGAGAAGGGGCTGGTCGCCAATCTGCTATGGCTGGTGGAATCGGAGTATCCGCAGCAGCGCGGCAGCAAGCCCGGCCTGGCCATTTCATTGTGGGCGCAGTACGTGCTGGATAATTTCGCGACGGTTGCAGAGGCCGTGGCGGCGCTGCAGCGTGAGCCGTACTCCATCGTTACCGACAAGGTGCCCGGCGAGGACCGGCAGGCGACCCTGCATCTCTCTCTGTCCGATGCCAGCGGCGACAGCGCGATCGTGGAATACATCGGTGGCCGTCAGGTCATCCATCATGATCGCCGCTACCAGGTGATGACGAATTCGCCCATCTTCGAGCATCAGCTTGCGCTCAACAGCTACTGGCAGCAGATCGGCGGCACGGTGATGCTGCCGGGCACCAACCGATCGGCCGACCGTTTTGCACGCGCGTCGTTCTACATCAATGCGATTCCCAAGGCGGAAGACCCCGTGGTGGCACTGGCCAGTGTGTTCAGTGTGATCCGCAATGTCTCGGTGCCGTACGGAATCACCACGCCGGGCGAGCCCAATATCTCGTCCACGCGTTGGCGCACCGTGGCCGACCACAAGCGACGCCTGTACTTCTTCGAGTCCGCGATGACGCCGAATACGTTCTGGGTGGACCTCAACAGGATCGACTTCGGTGGCAAGGTGCTCAAGCTGGACCTGGGCAAGGACCAGCGCAACACCTTCTCCGGCGATGCGCTGGAGCATTTCGTTCCCAGCGCACCGTTCACCTTCCTCGGTGTCGGGAGCTAGTTCGACGCCTGGGTCGCGGCCGGGTAGACCGCCTGGATCTGGCAGCTGCCGCGGGTGTACAGCGGCAGCGGCCCCAGGCCGCGCTCGTCGCCGGGCTCGAACTCGGCACTGAGGATGCGATCGCCGGGATTGCCGCAGATCAGGCCGTTCTGCAGCCCGGACTGGAAGCTGACCTGAGGCGCGCGGTCCAGCTGGCGGCAACTGCCGCCCAGTTCGACGCGGTAGTAGCGGTGGCCGCCATTGCGGCGTGGATTGGTCTCCACCAGCAGTCCCTGCTGATCGGAGGACCAGGCACGGACGTTGCGGGTTGCGAAACAGTAGGAGGGCGATCCGCCGAAGCTGCGGCGCTGCTCGCGCCGCTCGCTGATGGTCACCGCAGGCAGGGTCGCGGTGCTCAGGCGGTCACTGTCACGGGCGACAGTGGCGTAGTCGCGGTTCTGCACTGGACTGACCGCGCTGACCGCGCAGCTGTGCCCGTCCACGACAACGCGTTCGCTGGGGCGGCCGCAGGCCCAGCCTGCCGGCGCTTCCAGCTTCAGGGAGGTGGCCGCACGCACGTTCGGGCAGTCTTCGCTGAAGTCGATCCGATAGGCCTGGCCGGAAGCGGCACGGACGGCGATCGAGCGCGGCGAGGCCTGCTCCACCTCCTGCACGCCCACGGCGTCGAGGCAGTGCGGTGCCGGCGCCCGGCGTTCCTGCCCGCTGGCGGTGACGGAAAGGGACAGGCCGATGCTCGCGGCCAGAGCCAGGGAAACCTGTCGATATGCCATGACCTGCACTCCTTGCTGGATAGACGGCCCGACTATAGCAGTCAATTGCACCGCCGGTGTCAGGCGCGCAGACTTGCCGAATGGGCGCCATTTTCCACCTCCGGCACTATGGCCAGGCCACCGGCCTGGATCGCCACGACTACGCGCAATGGGTGCTGCCACTGCAGGGCGAGCTGCAGTTCGAGCTGGAAGGGGGGGGCGGCCGGCTGGACCTTCTGCAGGGCGCATTCGTGGCCGCCGGCGAGGCGCATGACCAGATGGCGGAGGGTCCGAACGGTTTCGTGATCGTTGATTGCGGTCCGGATGTTCTGGACGACGACACGCAGGAGCACCTGTGCAGGCAGCGGTGGCTGCATCTGCCGCTGGCCCTGCGCCAGGGGCTGGCCGAGGTGCGGCAGGGGCAGCCGCTGCCGTTGCTGCTGCCTGCCTTGCTGAGGGTGTTTGCACCGGCAGGCAGTGGCGCGCGCATGCAGGGGCTGTGCACGGCGGTACAGGCCGACCCGGGGCAGCCCTGGCCGGTCGCGCGCATGGCGGCATTCGTCGGCGTCAGCGAAAGCCGGCTGCATGCGTTGTTCCAGCGCGAATTCGGCTTGAGTCCGCAGGCCTGGGTCAGTGCCTGCCGCCTGCGCTGGGCCAAGCACCAGCTGCGGACCAGTGCGCTGCCGATCAGCGAGATTGCGCTGGCCGCGGGGTATTCCGAACAGAGCGCATTGACCCGAGCGCTGCGCCGGGAGAGCGGCGTAACCCCTGCGGCCTGGCGGCGGGGCAGCCTCTGATCCATGGCGCTGCGGGAACGCCGCCGAGTGCGTCCGGCTCTGCCGGGACAGCAATAGCCTGGGTCAAGAGAGGTCGTCCGGTGGGCGGCTACACTGCGCGGCCTCTTCTCCCCCGAAGAATCCGCAATGCGCAACAATCCGATGGTCCTGGGCATCGCCAATGGCGTAGCCGCGGGCGCGCTGTGGGGCGTGGTGTTCCTGGCGCCTGCCGTGCTGCACACGTTCAACGCCCTGCAGCTGTCTGCCGGCCGTTATCTGGTCTATGGCCTCATCGCCGTGATCCTGCTGCTGCCGCGCTGGAGGCGGCTGGCGCCGAGGCTGGGGCGCGCAGAATGGTACGGCCTGCTGTGGCTGAGCCTGGCGGGCAACCTGGTGTACTTCCTGCTGCTGGCCACGGCCGTGCAGTGGGCCGGTGGCGCTGCGGCCTCGCTGATCGTCGGCCTGATTCCGGTCGTGGTGACCCTGGTGGGCGTGCGCGAGCAGGGGGCGGTGCCCCTGAAGCAGCTGTTGCCGGCTCTGGCGCTGTGCGTGCTTGGCGTGACCCTGGTGGGGTGGGAGGCGCTGATGTCCGAACACCTGGCGACGCCCTGGCGGCAGCGCCTGATCGGCCTGCTGTGTGCCTTCGGTGCACTGTTCTCGTGGGCGTTGTACTCGATCGGCAACAGCCGCTGGCTGGCGCGGCGCCCGGATCTGTCCAGCCATGACTGGTCGTTGCTGACGGGTGTCACCACCGGCGGGTTGTCCCTGCTGCTGGTACCGATGGCCTTCGCCGGGTCCGCCGGCAGCCATACGGCCGCACAATGGGGCGCATTCTGGGCCATCAGCGCAGGTGTCGCGGTCGTGGCGTCGATCGTGGGCAACGCATTCTGGAACCGTGCCAGCCGTCTGCTGCCGCTGACCCTGACCGGGCAGATGATCGTGTTCGAAACCCTGTTCGCGCTGCTGTACGCATTTGCCTGGCAGCAGCGCTGGCCAACCGTGCTGGAGGCATTGGCGATCGTGTTCCTGGTGGCCGGGGTGATGCTGTGCGCGCACGCCCACCGTGCGCCGCGTGCGATCGCCGAACATGCCGGCTGAAGGCGTTCTCAAAGTGGATGATCGCCGCTTGGTCTCAATTGCAACCAAATGACGGCACGTTGACAGATGATCGGCGCAGGGAGTTTTTGCGCTGCAGCACTTGACAGCAGCGGGGCGAACAGTGTTTTCTGTCCGCTATGGTCCTTGATGCCGCCACCGCCAGCCTGATTGCACCCGCTATCGCGGGGCGTCCGACTGCACCGGTCGCCATCACCACCATTACCACCACCACCGTCACCACTGCCCTGGTGCGGCCCGTCGTCTTCGTGTAACTCCCGAAAACCACGGCCCCGCACCATCCAGGTGGCGGGGAAACTCGACACCTGCATGCGACGGGGCCTCCTGCCGAGGTCTGCATGTCTTCCCACGTTCTCCCCCCTCCTGTTGCCCCGGCCGAGCTGGCCGCGCCGTCCACGGTCGTGCACAAGTTCGGCGGCACTTCGGTGGCCGACGCCGAGCGCTACCGCCATGTCGGCAGCCTGCTGCGGGCCCGCCCCGAATCGCAGCAGGTCACCGTTGTCTCGGCCATGAAGGGCGTCACCGATGCGTTGATTGAACTGGCCCAGCTTGCGGCGCGGGGAGACGAGGGGTGGCGCGAGGCCTGGCATGCGTTGCGTGCCCGCCATCGTGGGGCCGCGGTGGCCCTGCTCGGCGAACAGGTGGGCGACACCGTGGAGTGGATCGATGCGCGTTTCGAGCAGCTGTCCGAAGTACTGGCCGCGCTGACCGTGATCGGCGAGTTGCCGCGTGAAGTGCTCGACCGCATGCAGGGCCTGGGCGAGGTGTTCTCCGCGCAGTTGCTGGGGACGTACCTGCGCGCATGCGGCGAGGACTGCGCCGTTCTTGATGCACGCGACGTGCTCGTGGTCGGCCACGGCGAGCTGGGCGTGGATGTGGACTGGGAGGCCAGCGCCGACCGTCTGGCGAAATGGCGCCTGCAGCATCCGCAGACGCGCGTGGTCGCCACCGGGTTCGTCGCCCGGGACCGCAACGACCGCATCACCACGCTTGGCCGCAACGGCAGTGACTACTCCGGCGCGATCTTCGCCGCGCTGTTCAATGCCGACGAGCTGCACATCTGGACCGATGTCGATGGTGTGCTGTCGGCCGACCCGCGACTGGTGCCGGAGGCGGTGCAGCTCGAGTCGCTGAGCTACGACGAAGCCTGCGAGCTGGCGTACTTCGGCGCGAAAGTGGTGCACCCGCAGACGATGTCGCCGGCGATCCGGCTCGGGCTGCCGATCTTCATCCGCAACACCTTCCAGCCGGCCCATCCGGGTACGCGCATCAGCGCCGAGCGCTCGCCGCGCGGACCGGTGAAGGGGCTCACGCTGAGTCCCGACCTGGCCCTGCTGAATCTCGAGGGGACCGGCCTGATCGGCGTGCCTGGCACCGCCGAGCGCGTATTCGCAGCGTTGCGCCAGGCGCAGGTGTCGGTGGTGATGATCTCGCAGGGTTCTTCGGAGCACTCGATCTGCTGCGTGGTGCGGGCTGCCGAAGCGGGCCGTGGCCGCGGAGCGTTGCTGCAGGCCTTTGCCCATGAACTGTCGGTTGGCCAGGTGCAGCGCGTGCAGGTCCACGAAGGGGTCAGCGTGCTGGCGGCGGTGGGCGATGGCATGGCGGGCCAGCCCGGTGTGGCTGCGCGCCTGTTCGAGGCGCTCGGCCGGGCGCAGGTCAATATCCTGGCGATCGCCCAGGGTTCCTCCGAGCGCAACATCTCGGTGGCCGTGGACAGCGCTGACGCGACGCGCGCGCTGCGCGCCGCCCACGCCGGATTCTGGTTGTCGCCGCAGACGTTCGCGGTGGGCGTGATCGGGCCGGGCAACGTCGGTGCCGCGCTGCTGGATCAGTTGCTGGCGGCGCGCCCGCAGCTGCTGGCCAAGGCCAATGTCGATCTGCGCCTGCGTGCACTGGCATCGCGTTCGCGGATGCGGCTGGAGGCCGATGGTCTGCATGCCGACTGGCGGCAGGCGCTGCAGGCGGGCGGTGAGGCCAGCGATCTCGACCGCTTCACCGAGCACCTGCTGGCCGCGCACCTGCCGCATGCGGTGGTGATCGACTGCAGTGGCAGCAGCGAGGTCGCCGAGCGCTATGCCGATTGGCTGGCCGCGGGCATCCATGTGGTCACCCCGAACAAACAGGCAGGCGCCGGCCCGCTGTCGCGCTACCAGCGGATCCGTGCGGCGGCGGCTGCCAGCGGCGCGCGCTTCCGCTATGAGGCGACGGTGGGCGCCGGCCTGCCGGTGATCACCACGCTGCGCGACCTGGTCGATACCGGCGACGAGGTGCTGGCCATCGAAGGCATTTTCTCGGGCACGCTGGCCTGGCTGTTCAACCGCTTCGACGGCAGCCAGCCGTTCTCCTCGCTGGTGGCGCAGGCGCGTTCGATGGGCTACACCGAGCCGGATCCCCGCGATGACCTGTCGGGCGTGGATGTCGCGCGCAAGCTGGTGATCCTGGCGCGCGAGGCCGGCCACGCACTCAGTCTTGAACAGGTGCAGGTGGAAAGCCTGGTGCCGGCGCTGCTTCGCGAAGGCAGCGTCGAGGACTTCATGGCCCGCCTGGGCGAGTCTGATGCATCACTGCAGCAACGCCTGCAGGACGCGCGCGAGCGCGGCGCAGTGCTGCGCTATGTGGCCAGGCTTGACGCGGACGGCGCGTCGGTGGGTCTGCACGAGCTGCCGGCGGCACACGCGTTCGCCAACCTGCGCCTGACCGACAACGTGGTGCAGTTCCGTACCCGCCGCTACTGTGAGAATCCGCTGGTGGTGCAGGGGCCCGGCGCGGGACCGGAGGTCACTGCTGCAGGCGTGTTTGCCGACCTGCTGCGGGTGGCGGCCGGTGAAGGGGCGCGCCTGTGATCGCACGTGCATTCGCGCCGGCATCGGTGGCCAATGTGGCAGTGGGGTTCGACATTCTGGGCCATGCCATCGCCGGTATCGGCGACACGGTCAGCGTGCGCCGCATCGATGAGCCTGCGGTGCGTATCGCGGCGATCCGTGGCAGTGCGGTCGAGCTTCCACTGGAGGCAGCGGGCAACACGGCTGGCGCGGCACTGCTGTCACTGCGCGAAGGCCTGGGCCTGGGCTACGGGTTCGAGCTGGAGATCGACAAGGGCATTCCGTTCGGCTCCGGCATGGGTGGCTCAGCAGCATCCTGCGTCGCGGCACTGGTTGCAGCCAACGCGCTGCTGGATGCGCCGCTGCCACGCGCCGCCCTGTATCCGCACGCGCTCGACGGCGAAGCGGTGGCCAGCGGCGGTCGCCATGGCGACAACGTCGGACCGTTGCTGGCGGGCGGGCTGGCGCTGTGCACCGCCGACAGGGTGGTGCCGGTACCGGTGCCTGCGTGCTGGCACAGCCTGCTGGTGCATCCGCATGCCGTGCTGGAAACGCGCAGGGCAAGGCAGGCGCTGCAGGGCAGTTACGCGCTGCGCGAGTTTGTCGCCCAGAGCGCGAATCTGGCCCTGGTCCTGAGCGGTTGCCATCGCGGCGATGCCACGCTGGTGCGTGCCGGCTTGCGCGATGTGCTGATCGAGCCGCGCCGCGCCGGCCTGATCGCTGGATTCGAGGCAGCGCGTGACGCCGCGCTGTCGGCGGGCGCAATGGGCGCGGGTATTTCCGGTGCCGGTCCCAGTGTGTTTGCCTGGTTCGAGGACGCGATGCAGGCGCAGGCTGCCGCAGGGCAGGTCCGCGCGGCATTTGCGGCTGCGGGCTTCGACAGTGACGCGTGGGTCTCGCCGTTGGACGCGGCGGGAGCACGACTGTGCTGACTTCTTTCCTCTCATTGGATACCGATCCCATGCAATTCGTTTCCACCCGCGGCCAGTCGCCGGCCGTAGGCCTGAGTGCTGCCATCGCCGCCGGCCTCGCCCCCGATGGGGGGCTGTATGTGCCCAGCGCCTTGCCTGCGCCGCATCATGTGCAGCAGGGCGAGACCCTCGCCGAAACCGCCGCCGATCTGCTGGCACCCTTCTTCGACGGCGACGCGCTGCAGGAGGCGCTGCCTTCGATCTGCCGTGAGGCGTTCGATTTTCCGGTGCCGTTGCGTCCGCTTGGCGGTGGAGACTACGTCCTCGAGCTGTTCCATGGTCCCACTGCGGCCTTCAAGGACATCGGCGCACGTTTCCTGGCAGGCGCGCTGTCGAGGCTGCAGGCGGGCAAGGGACGCGACCTGACGATCGTCGTTGCCACGTCCGGTGATACCGGTGCCGCCGTGGCGGCGGCCTTCCATCGCCAACCGGGCGTGCGCGTGGTGGTGCTGTATCCGGATGGCCGGGTATCGCCGCGCCAGGCGCACCAGCTCGGCTGCTTCGGCGACAACATCCAGGCGCTGCGCGTGGCGGGTTCGTTCGACGACTGCCAGGCCATGGTCAAGCAGGCGCTGGCCGATCGGGCGTTGCAGGCGGACGTGCCGCTGAGTTCGGCCAACAGCATCAGCCTGGGGCGTCTTCTGCCACAGATGAGCTACTACGCGCATGCGGCACTGGCCCATCATGGGCAGCATCGGCGCCGGCTCAATCTGGTGGTGCCGACCGGCAACCTGGGCAACGCGATGGCTGCGGTGCTCGCACGCACGCTGGGGGTTCCCATCGGCCAGATCGTGCTGGCCACCAATGCCAATGATGTGCTGCCGAAGTACTTCGAGGGCGGCGCGTATCAGCCGCAGGCCAGTGTCGCCACGGTCGCCAATGCGATGGATGTGGGCGCGCCGAGCAACTTCGAGCGCCTGCGGTGGCTGTACGACGGCGACGATGCCGAACTGCGCGCAGCCCTCCGTGCTTTCGCGGTGGATGATGTGACCATCCGCGCCACCATCGCCAGTGCGCACGCCAGTGGGGGCGAGCTGTTCTGCCCGCATACCGCGACGGCAGTGAAGGTGCTGCAGGACCTCCGCGCGGGCGGGGCGAAGGGCGACTGGGCGGTGGTGGCAACCGCGCACCCGGCCAAGTTCGAGGCGGTGGTGGAGCCATTGATCGGCGAAGCAGTGCCGGTGCCTCCGGCGCTGGCGGCGCTGCTGCAGCGTCCCGCGCATGCGGAACCGCTGGCTGCCGACTATGCGGCGCTGCGCGAGGTGCTGCTGCGCTGACGGACAGGTGCCGGGCATGGCGCGGTGTCGTCTGAAGCAAGGGGTAGGGTGGGGCGCCCGGTACCACCGGGCGCAGGTCGTGGCGCGACGCTCAACCCTGGACTTCGCCCGCCAGCTGGCGCAGCCCGTCCTCGTCGAGGATCTCCACGACGTTCAGGTGCGGCAGCGCGATCAGCGCCTGCTGACGCAGCTTGGTGAAGGTGCGGCTGACTGTCTCCATGGTCAGGCCGAGGTGGTCGGCGATGTCGCCGCGCCCCATCGGCAGCGAGACGCGCAGGCCGTCGCCGCCCAGTCGCGCCTCGCGCGCGGCCAGGCGCAGCAGGAAGTCAGCCAGCTTTTCCGCGGGCTGCAGCCGCGCCAGGGCGAGGGCCGCATCCTGCGCAGCGTCCAGCTCCTGGCAGGCGCGTTGCAGCAGCTTGCGCTCCAGGTGCGGATAACGCCCGCGCAGCGCCTTCATCTGCGGCAGCGCGACGCGGCAGACCCGGCTGTCAGCGATCGCCTCGATGTCGTAGCGGTGATGGTCGCTGCCGCTCAGGCCCAGGTAGTCGCCCGGCAGCACGAAGCCATTGATCTGGCGGCGGCCGTCGGCCAGCGTCCGCACCAGGCGCAGTGCGCCGGCGGTCAATGTATAGACATGCTGGCGCTCTTCGCCGGTGCGGGCGAGGGTGCTGCCCATCGTCACCGCCTGCGAGACGGTCACCTGTTCAAGTGCCTGCACTTCGTCAGGAGACAGTGCCGAACACACCGCCAGGTGGCGGACCGAGCAGTGCAGGCAGTCCAACGTGGAGCAGGACTGCCCGGCGATGTCGTTGTTGGCGGACGGGGCGCCGGAAGGCCGGGACATGGTGCGTGGGCGTATCGCGGGCGGGGAGGGCCTTATGATACTTCAAGCGGCTGTTCGACCCTGCGTCAGGCGGCCGCGCGCTCCAGGGCGCTAGAATGTCGCCCCCTCCCACGTCCCGTTCCAGCAGGAGTTGCTCCCGTGATCAAGCCCCGTACCCCGCCCGGCACCCTTGAGCTGTTGCCGCGCGAGCAGATTGCGTTCCAGCGCATGCTGGACGTCATCCGCCGCAACTACGAGCGCTTCGGGTTCCTGCCGGTGGAGACGCCGGTGTTCGAGCTGTCCGATGTGCTGCTGACCAAGTCCGGTGGCGAGACCGAGCGCCAGGTGTACTTCGTGCAGTCCACCGGTGCGCTGGCCAATGCCGCCGAGTCGGGTGACCGCTCGCTTCCGGAAATGGCCCTGCGCTTCGACCTGACCGTGCCGCTGGCGCGCTATGTGGCTGAGCATGAGCACGAACTGACGTTCCCGTTCCGGCGCTACCAGATGCAGCGGGTGTACCGTGGTGAGCGTGCCCAGCGCGGCCGTTTCCGCGAGTTCTACCAGTGCGACATCGACGTGATCGGCAAGGACAGCCTGAGCGTGCGGTACGACGCCGAAGTGCTGGCGGTGATCCACGCGGTGTTCTCGGAGCTGCGCATCGGAGACTTCAGCATCCAGTTGAACAACCGCAAGCTGATGCGTGGCTTCTTCGAAAGCCTGGGCGTGGCCGAGGGCGAGCGCCAGCTGGCGGTGCTGCGTGAAGTGGACAAGCTGGACAAGCGGGGCGCCGACTACGTGCGCGAGACGCTGGTGGGCGACGGGTTCGGCATTCCGGCCGGACAGGTCGAGAAGATCCTGGCATTCGTGGCCGTGCGTTCGCAGGGGCATGCCGATGCGCTGGCCCAGCTTTCGGCGCTGGAGGACGCTGCGGGGTCCTCGGAAACGCTGCGTGCCGGCGTTGCAGAGCTGCGCGAAGTGCTGCAGCTGGTGCAGGCGCTGGGTGTGCCGGAGAGTGCCTACTGCCTCAACTTCTCCATCGCCCGTGGCCTGGATTACTACACCGGCACCGTCTATGAGACCACGCTGACCGACCACCCGCAGATCGGTTCGATCTGCTCCGGCGGCCGCTATGAAGACCTGGCCAGCCACTACAGCAAGTCGAAGCTGCCCGGCGTCGGCATTTCGATCGGCCTGTCGCGCCTGTTCTGGCAGCTGCGTGAGGCGGGCCTGATCGACGGAATCGAGGCCAGCAGCGTGCAGGCGCTGGTGGCGCTGATGGACGAGCAGGGCATGGCGCAGTCACTGGATATCGCCCGCCGCCTGCGGGCCGGTGGCATCAACACCGAAGTGCAGATGGAGCCGAAGAAGATCGGCAAGCAGTTCCAGTACGCGGCCAAGGCGGGCATCCGCTTCGTGGCGCTCGCCGGCGAGGACGAACTGGCGCGGGGGGTGGTGGCGGTGAAGGATCTGCTCCGCGAGCAGCAGTTCGAGGTATCCCGCGAGGAGCTGGCCAGCACCCTGCAGGTGGAACTGGAACAGTCGAAGGTGATGGTGTGAACTGACATTGCCGTGCCGCCGCTCTCCTGATGGGGCGGCGCTGACCTGGAAGACGCCCGCCTCTGGCGGGCGTTTTTCGTTTCCGGAACCTGAATGCTCGGGTGGAGGCGGTGGGGTGGTTTGACGCACTGCGCAAGAATGCGCTAATGTACTAGCGCGCTATTACATTGATGCAAGAGATCCGCCCCGTGAAAGCCCGCCCCGACATCGCCGCCAAAGACCCCCAGGCCGATCTGGAAGCCCTGGCCCAGGCGTTCGCGGCCCTGCGTGAGCCGGAGCAGGTCATGGCTTTCCTGCGTGACCTGTGTACTCCGGCCGAGCTGGAGGCCATGGCCGACCGCTGGAAAGTGGTGCCGCTGCTGCAGCAGGGGGTGCCGTACCGCGAGATCCACGAGCGCACCGGGGTCAGCGTGACCACCACCGGACGGGTGGCGCGCTCGCTCGAGCATGGCCATCGAGGCTATGCCGCTGCCATCGACCGTCTGGCCTCGCGCTGATCCGCGCCCCGTACCGAACTTCGAGACCTTCCCATGAGTGCAACCCAGGCAGCCCCGGCACGAGACCGGCTGCGTATCGCCATCCAGAAGAGCGGGCGGCTCGCCGAGCCCGCCCGCAACCTGCTCAGTGCCTGCGGCTTGAGCTGGCGCGAAAGCCGCGACAAGCTGTTCTGCTACGGAGAATCGTTGCCGGTGGACCTGCTGCTGGTGCGCGACGACGACATTCCTGGCCTGATTGCCGACGGTGTCTGCGACCTGGGCATCGTCGGTCGCAACGAACTGGACGAGCAGGCCGCCGCGCGTCGCCAGATCGGCCTGCCGGATGCCTATCAGGCCCTGCGGGGGCTGGGTTTCGGCCAGTGCCGGCTGATGCTGGCGGTGCCGGAGGACTGGCAATGGCAGGGGCCGGCACAGCTGGCCGGCATGCGGATCGCCACCAGCTATCCCGCCATCCTCAAGGCATGGCTGGTTGAGCAGGGCGTGGACGCGCAGGTGGTGGAGCTGTCCGGTTCGGTTGAGATCGCCCCACGGCTGGGCACGGCCGACCTGATCTGCGATCTGGTGTCGAGTGGTGCCACCCTGCGTGCCAACCAGCTTGTGCCGGTGCACAACCTGCTGGACAGCGAGGCGGTGCTGGCCGGTGCGGTGCGCGTGCCCGATGACGCTCGAGCGGGCCTGCGCGTCATGCTGCTGCGCCGTCTCGATGGCGTGGTACAGAAGCAGGACCGCAAGCTGCTGATGTTCCGCGCCAGCGAAGACCGTGTTGATGCCCTGGCCCAGCTGCTGGCCGATGCCGGGCCGCTGGAGCGCCTGCCGGCTGACGGCGGCACGCTGCGGCTGCAGACCATGTGCCCCGGACCACTGAGCTGGCAGCGCATGGAAGAGCTTGAGCGTGCGGGCGCGCAGGGCCTGATGGTGTTGAGCGTGGAGCGGTCGCTGGCATGAATCGTCTGATCTGGTCGCAACTTGATGAGGCTGCGCGCAGCGCGGCACTGACCCGCCCGGTGCAGGCCGTGGCCCAGCAGACGCGCGATGCGGTCGCGACCCTGATCGCGCAGGTGCGCGCGCAGGGCGACGAGGCGCTGCGTGTGATCACCGCACGCTTTGACGGTGTGCAACTGCCGTCTTTCGAAGTGTCTGACGCCGAATTCGCGACTGCCGAAGCGGCGGTGCCAGGCGATCTGCGCCAGGCCATGGTGGAAGCGGCCGGGCGCATCGCGCGCTTCCACAGCGCAGGCATGGGCCAGGGCTATGCGGTGGAGACCGCGCCGGGCGTGGTCTGTGAACGCATGCTGCGGCCGATCGGCCGGGTCGGCCTGTATGTGCCGGCCGGCAGCGCACCGTTGCCGTCCACGGCGTTGATGCTGGGCGTGCCGGCGCAGCTGGCCGGGTGCCCGCAGGTAGTGCTGTGCACACCCCCGCGCGCCGATGGCAGCGCCGATCCGGCGGTGCTGGTGGCTGCCCGGCTGACCGGCGTGCAACGCGTTTTCAAGCTGGGCGGCGCGCAGGCGATCGCTGCGATGGCCTATGGCACCGCCAGCGTTCCGGCCTGCGACAAACTGTTCGGGCCCGGCAACAGCTTCGTCACGGAAGCCAAGCAGCAGGTCGCGCAGAACGGTGCAGCGGCGATCGACATGCCTGCAGGGCCGTCGGAAGTTCTGGTGATTGCCGATGCCGGTGCCAATCCGGCGTTTGTGGCTGCCGATCTGCTGTCGCAGGCCGAACACGGCCCCGATTCGCAGGTGCTGCTGCTGACCGATGATGCCGCGATGCTGGCCGCGGTCGAGTCCGAAGTGGAACGCCAGGTCGCGCTGCTGCCGCGGCAGGATATCGCCCGCCAGGCGCTTTCGGCGTCGCGCCTGATCCTGGTCGACACGCTGGCCGATGCCTTCGCGATCAGCAACCGCTACGCCCCTGAGCACCTGATCCTGGCCCTGCGCGAACCACGCGGCTGGCTTGATCGGGTGCAGGCTGCAGGCTCGGTGTTCCTGGGTGATTACACCCCCGAGGCATTGGGCGACTACTGCAGTGGTACCAACCATGTGCTGCCCACCGCAGGCGCCGCACGTGCGTACAGTGGTGTCAGCGTGGCCAGCTTCCAGAACTTCATCAGCGTGCAGAGTGCCAGCGCCGCCGGGTTGGCGGCGATCGGCGGCTGCGCGCGCACCCTTGCCAGCGCCGAAGGGCTGGACGCGCACGAGCGCGCCGTTGCCCTGCGCATGGAGGTGGCTGCATGAATGCCGGGATCGACGAGGTACTGGCGCTGGTGCGCACCGACCTGCAGGCCTTTGCAGGTTACAGCTCGGCGCGCAGTGCGGCAGTGCAGGGCGATGTCTGGCTGAACGCCAACGAATCGGCCTGGGCCAACCCCGCGGACGCCGAGGGCCACAGCCGGCGCTATCCAGAGCCCCAGCCACAGGCGTTGCGCGATGGACTGGCTTCGCTGTACGGCGTGCAGCCGCAACAGGTGCTGGTTGGGCGTGGCAGCGATGAAGCCATCGACCTGCTGGTGCGTGCGCTGTGCGTGCCGGGGCGCGATGGTGTGCTGGTCACGCCGCCGGTGTTCGGTATGTATGCAGTCTGTGCACGGCTGCAGGGCGCGCCTCTGATCGAAGTGCCCCTGGTCGATGCCGCCGACGGCCTGCACGCCGACCTGGATGCGGTGATCGAATCGGCCAGAGCACGCAATGCGAAGCTGGTGTTTCTGTGTGCGCCCTCCAATCCGGCCGGCAGCGATATCGCCCTGGCCGACATCGAGCGTGTGGCCGAAGCCTTGCGCGGTCGGGCGCTTGTCGTGGTCGATGAAGCCTATGTCGAGTACGCGCAGCGTCCTTCGGCGACCTCCCTGCTTGCCACGCACGCCAATGTGGCAGTGCTGCGTACGCTTTCAAAGGCCCATGCGCTGGCGGCGGCACGGATCGGAACGTTGATCGCCGCAGCGGAACTGATCGCGGTGCTGCGTCGCTGCCAGGCACCGTATCCGGTGCCAACGCCGTGCGCGGAACTGGCGGTGCAGGCGCTGCAGCCGGCGGCGCTGGCACGCACACGCGAGCGCGTGGCCACCGTGATCGCCGAACGCGAGCGCCTGCGCACTGCGCTGCAGGGCCTGCCTGGCGTACGCCAGGTCCATGCGTCCGCAGGCAACTACCTGCTGGTGCGCTTCGCCGATGCCCAGGGCGCGTTCGATGCGTTGCTGGCGGCCGGCGTGGTGGTGCGCGACCAGCGTGCAGCCCCGCAGCTGGAGGATGCGCTGCGGATCAGCATCGGCAGCCCCGAAGAGAATGACCGCGTGCTTGCGGCCCTGTCGGCCCGGAGGGCCGTTGCATGACCCCGATCCTGTTCATCGACCGCGACGGTACCCTCATCGAGGAACCTTCCGACTTCCAGATCGACGCCTACGAGAAGCTGCGCTTCGTGCCGCAGGTGATTCCGGCACTGCTGAAGCTGCGTGATGCCGGCTACCAGTTCGTCATCGTCACCAACCAGGATGGCCTCGGCAGCGAGGGCTATCCGCGCGCCAGCTTCGACGGACCGAACGATCTGATGCTGCAGATCTTCGAAAGCCAGGGCATCGTGTTTCGTGACGTGCTGATCGACTGCAGCTGGCCACAGGACAATGCCCCGACCCGCAAGCCCGGCATCGGCCTGATGACGGCCTACCTGCAGGACCGCAGCATCGATTGGGCACGCTCGGCGATGGTCGGCGACCGCATCACCGACCTGCAGTTCGCCGACAACCTCAACATCCGTGGCTTCCAGTTGCGCACGGCGCAGTTCGGCGGTGACTGGGACTGGCCGGGCATCGCCCACGCACTGGCCGATGCGCCGCGCACGGCCGTGGTCCAGCGCAACACGAAGGAAACGAAGATACGCGTCGAGCTGGATCTGGATCGCGCCGGTGACGCCAACATCCGCACCGGGTTGCCGTTCTTCGACCACATGCTGGAACAGATCGGCAAGCACGGTGGTTTTGCGCTGGACATCCGCGCCGAGGGCGACCTGCACATCGACGAGCATCACACCATCGAGGACACCGGGCTGGCGCTGGGCCAGGCGCTGCGCGAAGCCTTGGGTGACAAGCGCGGCATCGGCCGCTACGGGTTCACCCTGCCGATGGACGAGACCCTGGCCAGCGCAGCGCTGGACTTCAGTGGCCGGCCCTATTTCGTCTTCGAGGGCGAGTTCAAGCGTGAGCGCGTTGGCGACATGCCGACCGAACTGGTGCCGCATTTCTTCCGCTCGCTGTGCGATGCAAGTGGATTGAACCTCAATCTGCAGGTGCGCGGTGACAATGACCACCACAAGGTGGAGGCCTGTTTCAAGGCGCTGGCCCGCGCGCTGCGCCCGGCACTGGCGCGCCAGGGCACGGCGCTGCCCTCGACCAAGGGGGCCCTGTGAGCGAAGTCGCGCTGATCGATGCCGGCGGCGCCAATCTGGGTTCCGTACGCTATGCGCTGGAACGGCTGGGTGCCAGTGTCCGGCTGGTGCGCGACGCAGAGGGGCTGGCGGGCGCACGGCGGGTGATCCTGCCCGGCGTCGGTGCGGCAGGGCCGGGCATGCAGCGCCTGCACGCGCAGGGACTGGTGGAGCCGTTGCGACGGATCGAGGTGCCGTTGATGGGCATCTGCCTGGGCATGCAGCTGTTGTTCGAGCGCTCGGAAGAAGCCGGCGTGGAAGCGCTCGGCCTGATTCCCGGGGTGGTGCGCAAGCTGGTACCGGCGTGCGGCATCCGCGTGCCGCACATGGGCTGGAACCGCCTGCTGCCACTGCGGTCCTCGCTGCTGCTGCGCGATGTGCCTGATCGCGCAAGCGCTTACTTTGTGCACAGCTACGCAGCGCCATTGAACAGCCATACGGTGGCCGCCTGCGATCACGGCGGCCTGTTCACTGCCGTGGTGGAGCAGGGGCGCTACTTCGGTGCGCAGTTCCATCCCGAACGCTCCGGCGATACCGGATCGCTGATGTTGCGCAACTTCCTCGAGGGCACCGCTGCATGAGTTTCACCGTCTACCCCGCACTGGATATCCGCGAAGGCCGTGTGGTGCGGCTGCGGCAGGGCGATTACGCGCAGGAAACGCACTACGGCGACGATCCCCTGCCGCGCGCGCAGGCATTCGCCGCGCAGGGCGCGCGTTGGATGCACCTGGTCGATCTGGACGCAGCGCGTGCCGGTGGCTACACGCTGGCCCCGCTGCTGGCGGCGGTTCGCACGCAGACGACGTTGCAGGTGCAGACCGGCGGCGGTGTGCGTGGGCGTGATGATGTGGCGCGCATTCTCGATGCGGGCGCGAGCCGCGTGGTGGTAGGGTCGCTGGCAGTGCGCAGGCCCGATGAAGTGGTCGGCTGGCTGCAGGCGTTCGGTGCCGATCACATCACCATCGCGCTGGATGCACGCCAGGACCCTCAGGGCCAGTGGCAGCTGCCGGTGCATGGCTGGACCGAGAACGCGGGCGTGACCCTGGATGACCTTGCGCTGCGGTATGCACGGGCGGGCATGCGCCACCTGTTGTGTACCGATATCGCCCGCGACGGCATGCTGGCCGGGCCGAACATCGGCCTGTACCAGCACCTGGTGTCGCTGCTGCCGGGCGTGCAGGTGCAGGCCTCCGGTGGCATCCGCGATGTGGCCGACGTGGCCGATGCGCGTGCTGCCGGCTGTGGCGGCGCCATCCTTGGCAAGGCGCTGCTGGAACAGCGCATGGACCTGGCGGAGGCGCTGGCATGCTGAGTCGCCGCATCATTCCCTGCCTGGACGTGCGCGAAGGACGGGTGGTCAAGGGGGTGCGCTTCCGTGACCACGTGGACATGGGGGATATCGCCGAGCTGGCGCAGCGTTACCGCGACCAGGGGGCCGATGAGCTGGTGTTCTACGACATCGGCGCCAGCCCCGAGGCGCGTTCGGTCGATGTGGCCTGGGTCGAGCGCATCGCACGGCTGATCGATATCCCATTCTGCGTAGCCGGTGGCATCGACAGCGTGGAAACCGCACGGCGGGTGCTGTTTGCCGGTGCCGACAAGATCTCGATCAATTCGCCGGCACTGGGCCGTCCCGCACTGATCGACGAGCTGGCTGCCGAGTTCGGCGTGCAGTGCGTGGTGGTCGGCGTCGACTCGGTGCGCGAGGCCGATGGCGAATGGCGGGTGCGCCGCTTCAGCGGCGACCCGGACAAGACCCGAGCGGTACCCATACGGACGCTGGATTGGATCGTCGAGGCACAGCGCCGCGGCGCAGGCGAGATCGTGCTGAACTGCATGGACAGCGATGGGGTGCGCCGCGGCTACGATGTGGCCCAGCTGCAGCAGGCGCGTGCGTTGTGCCAGGTGCCGCTGATCGCGTCGGGCGGTGCGGGCACGATGGAGCATTTCGCCGAGGCCTTCGACCGCGCCGACGTGGATGGTGCGCTGGCCGCCAGCGTGTTCCACAGCGGCGCCATCGCCATTGCAGACCTGAAGCGCTACCTGCGCGAACAGCAGATCGAGGTACGGGATGTCTATTGAGGTGCGACCGTCGCTGGAGGCCCTGCAGGGGCTGGACTGGAGCAAGGGGGACGGCCTGCTGCCCGCGGTGGTGCAGGACGCCGATACCCTGCAGGTGCTGATGCTGGGTTACGTCAGCGCGGAGTCGCTGGCCGCGACGCTTGCCGTCGGGCACATGACCTTCTACAGCCGCAGCAGGCAGCGCCTGTGGACCAAGGGCGAGCAGTCCGGCAACGTGCTGGCGGTGCAGTCCATCAGCGTGGACTGCGATGCCGATACGCTGCTGGTGCTGGCCCGCCCGGCAGGACCGACCTGCCACACCGGTGCGGAGAGCTGCTTCGACCAGGCGCCGAAGGATTTCCTGGGCGGGCTGGGGCAACTGGTGGCCACGCGTGAAGCACAGCGTCCACCCGGCAGTTACACCACCCGCCTGTTCGAGGACGGCATCCGCCGTATCGCGCAGAAGGTGGGCGAGGAGGGCGTGGAAACCGCTCTGGCCGCAGTCGCACAGGATGACGCGGCGCTGCTGGGCGAGGCTTCGGACCTGCTGTACCACCTGCTGGTGCTGCTGCGCGCACGCGGCCTGTCGCTTGACGACGCGCGCCGGGTGCTGGAAACGCGCCATCGTTGATGGCTGCATGTGGCCTGCGGTCCGCACGCGCTTTCGGCGCCGGCGCCGGCCCGGCTGCATCCGCGCGGCAGACAGCCATGGCTCCGCTCTACAATAGGCAGTCCTCTTCTTTGCCGGATTGCCCATGAAATCGCCCGCTGCGTGGCTGTGCTGCCTGTTGCTGACCTCGCCGGCCTGGGCTGCGGATGCGGTTGTCAGCGGCAAGGTCTACCTGGAACGCGACGGCAGGCCCGGCCGTGGTGCGACCGACCCGGGCCTGGCCGGGGTGCAGGTGTCCAACGGCGAGCGCATCGTGAAGACCGCAGCCGATGGCAGCTACAGCCTGCCCGTGCGCGAGGGCCAGACGGTGTTCGTGATCAAGCCGGATGCGTACGCGTTCCCGAAGGCGAGCGACGGGCTGCCGTCGTTCTGGCGTCATTTCCAGCCCAACGGCTCGCCTGCACTGAAGTACGGTGGCATCGCCGCAACCGGCGATGCCACCCGCAACTGGGACTTCGCGCTGCAGACGGATCGTCATGACAATCGGCGTGGTTTCCAGATGCTGGTGTTCACTGATTCACAGACCGCAAGCCTCAAGGACATCGGCTACTACCAGCAGTCCATCGTGGCGCCGCTGGTCGGCCAGACCCGGGCGCGGCTTGGCACGACGCTCGGCGATATCGTCAATGATGACCTGACGCTGTATCCGGCCATCAACAAGGTCACCACGCAGCTGGGCGCGCCGTGGTTCCATGTGCCGGGCAACCACGATCTCGATTTCGATGCCGCCGTCGACGAGCATTCGCTGGACAGCTGGCGCAACGTCTACGGCCCGGACACGTACGCCGTGGAGGAGGGCGGTGCCAGCTTCGTGTTCCTCGACGATGTGGTGTACGACCCGAAGGCGAGGCCGAGCTATGTCGGTGGCCTGCGCGAGGATCAGTTCGCGTTCCTTGCCGCCTACCTCAGGGGTCTGCATCGCGACCGCCTGCTGGTGCTGGGCATGCACATTCCGCTGTTCGATGCAGCGCCGGGTCGCGAGAGCTTCCGGCACGCCGACCGGCAGCGCCTGTTCGACCTGCTGAAGGACTTCCGCAACGTGCTGGTCCTGAGCGGCCACAGCCACACCCAGCAGCATGTCTACCATGGCAAGGCCGAGGGCTGGCACGGCGAAAAGCCCCTGCACGAGTACAACGTCGGTGCCAACTGCGGTGCGTTCTGGTCCGGTGTGAAGGATGCTGCCGGCGTGCCGGACAGCACCATGAGCGACGGCACGCCAAAGGGCTACGCGTTGCTGGATGTGGCTGGCAACGGCAGCTATCGCCTGCAGTATCGCGTGGCCGGCGCGCCAGCCAGCGAACAGATCGGCCTGCATGCGCCGAAGGTGCTGCGCCAGGGCGCGTATCCGGCGTGGGGCGTGTATGCCAACGTGTACATGGGTGAGGACGCGAGCGTGGTCGAGTACCGCGTGGACGGTGGGGCATGGCAGCCGATGAAGCAGGTCCGCCAGCCCGACCCGCGGCTGCTGGTGGAGAATGCGGCGGACGACCTGTCCAGCGTGCTGCGCGGTTACGATCGCTCGCCGGAGGCCACCGCTTCGCCGCATCTGTGGCGCGGCGCGCTGCCCACCCACCTGGCCGTGGGCGACCACAGGATCGACGTGCGTTCGACCCAGCCGGATGGTGCGGTATTCACCGCCACCACCCGTTATAGTCTGCAGACCGCAGAGCCCTGATCCGCAGGTGCCGCTGCGCGCTGCGTCCCGGCTGCCGCCACCCGGACGCTGCGGACAAGGCCATGGCAGGGTCGGCTGCCGGCGCTGCGCCGCGCTAGGCAAAGCGACCCTGATGCCTGAGAATCGGTGCGATTCAATCGATTCAAGCAGGCCAGAGTGACCATCGCAGCAGTGCCCCCGGTTTCCACCGACTCCTCCCGCGGCGGTCTTCCGCGAAGCCTGGTCGTCGCCGATGTCGGCGGTACCTTTGCCCGCCTGGCGCTGGCTGAAACGCTGCCGGGGCAGGCGCCACGGCTGGGCAGTCATCGCACCTACGCGTGTGCCGATCATTCCAGCCTGGCGGCGATTCTGGCCGACTTCACCCGGAGCCTCGCACTGCCGGTGCGGTCGGCGGTGGTCGCCATCGCCGGCCTGCTCGATGGCGATGTGCTGATCAATGCCAATCTGCCGTGGACGGTGTCGTTGTCCGCCACCCGCGCACAGTCCGGTCTGGACGATCTGCAGCTCATCAATGATTTCGAGGCGGTGGCACTGGCCATTCCCTACCTGCAGGCCGACACCCTGGTTCCATTGAACGGCGATGCCGACCCGGCGATGGCGTTCCCGGCGCTGGTGCTGGGGGCCGGTACCGGCCTGGGCGCGGCGCTGCGCTTCGCCGATGGCGGGCGTCCGGTGCTGCCCAGCGAGATCGGCCACGCTGCCCTGGGGGCCGGCAACGCGCTGGAGCTGGAGGTGCTGGGCAGGCTGCTGCAGCGGTGGCCACATGTGGACAACGAGCGTGTGCTGTCCGGCAGCGGTCTGATGAATCTGTATCCGTGCCTGTGCGAGATGCGTGGCGTCACGCCTGTGTGGTCCAGCACCGAAGCGCTGATCGGCGCCGCACGCAGCGGCGAAGACGCACTTGCAGTGGAGACGCTGCAGGTGTTCTGCGCCTGGTTGGGCAGTCTGGCCGGCGATGCCGCCATCGCCGTGGGGGCCCGCTCGGTGTACCTGGCGGGCGGCATTTCCACCCACGTGCAGGATTTCCTCGCCGATGGCCGCTTCCGCGAGCGCTTCCTCAACAAGGGCGTGCTGGCCGACGTGCTGCGGCAGGTGCCGGTATGGCGGGTCGAACACGGCCAACTGGGCGTGCTGGGCGCCGCCGTCTGGCATGCGGCGCGGTACCCCGTACACGATTGATCGGTGCTGCCGGCATCGGGCCGGCGACACGTTGCAGACTGGGAGGCAACATGGTGGATCGCAGGCAGTTCCTGCAGGCCGGAGCGCTGGCGGCAGGCATGGCCGCCCTGCCGGGCGTACAGGCACGTGTGCAGGGCGGAGCGAAGGTGGTCTCGACCTGGGACTTCGGTGTGCCGGCCAACCAGGCGGCATGGAAGGTCCTGGCGCAGGGCGGCAGTGCCCTGGACGCAGTGGAGGCCGGCGCACGCTGGGCCGAGAGCGAGCTGTGCAATCCCACCGTGGGCCATTGCGGCAATCCGGATCGGGACGGCGTGCTGAGCCTGGACGCGAGCATCATGGACGGCGATGGCCGCTGCGGTGCGGTGGCCGCGCTGGTCGACATCCCGCACCCGGTGTCGGTGGCCCGCAAAGTGATGGAAAACAGCCCGCACGTGTTGCTGGTGGGTGAAGGGGCGCAGCAGTTCGCCGTGCAGCAGGGCTTCGAGCGCAGGCGTCTGCTGACGCCGCAGGCCGAAGCGGCCTGGCGCGAGTGGTTGAAGACCGAGAAGTACCAGCCCCAGATCAACGCCGAGCGACGTGGCCTTCCCGGCAACAGCGACAACCACGACACCATCGGCATGCTGGCGCTGGATGCCCGGGGCCATCTCGCCGGTGCCTGCACCACCAGCGGCATGGCCTGGAAACTGCACGGCCGGGTCGGCGACAGTCCGATCATCGGCGCCGGCCTGTACGTCGACAACGAGGTCGGTGCCGCCACCGCATCGGGCGTGGGCGAAGAGATGATCCGCAATGCGGCCTCGTTCCTGGTGGTCGAGCTGATGCGCCAGGGTCGAACGCCCGCCCAGGCCTGCCGTGAGGCGATCGACCGCGTGGTACGCAAGCGTCCCGAGGCAAGCAGGACCCTGCAGGTGTGCTTCCTGGCCATGAACAAGCAGGGCGAGGTGGGCGCCTATGCGCTGCATCGCGGCTTCGTCTATGCCGTCTGCGATGCGCAGCGCCAGGACGACCTGCGCGATTCACCGTCGATCTACACGAGCACACAGGCGTGAGCACGCGGCTCACCCTGGAGATCGCCAGCAACTCGCTGGCTTCGGCGTTGGCCGCGCAGGCCGGTGGTGCCGACCGCATCGAACTGTTCGACAACCTCACCGAGGGCGGCACCACTCCGTCGTTCGCCAGCATCGCCATGGCCCGAGAACGCCTGTCGATTCCGCTGTTCGTGCTGGTGCGGCCGCGGCCGGGCGATTTCCACTACGACGCCCTGGAGGCCGAGCTGATGCTGCGCGATATCGCACAGTGCCGTGCGCTGGGCTGCGATGGCGTGGTGATCGGTGCGTTGGACCGGCAGGGTGATATCGATCTGCCCCTGTGCCGCGCGCTCATCCAGGCGGCGGGTCCGCTGCAGGTGACGTTCCACCGTGCCTTCGACGCCGCGCGTGACCTTCCGGCGGCGTTGGAGCAGGTGATCGCTCTGGGGTGCCGCCGTGTATTGACGTCCGGCGGACAGGCCAGCGCGGTTGCCGGTGTCGATGTGCTGGAAGGCCTGGTCGCCCGGGCGGCGGGGCGCATCAGCGTGATGGCGGGTGCTGGCCTGAACCCGGCCAACATCGCTGCGGTGGCGCGGCACAGCGGCTGCGTTGAGCTGCACGCGTCGGCCAAGAGCCGCCGGCACTCGGCCATGCAGTTCCACAACCCGGCACTGCGCGGGCTGGACCCGTACTGGGATCAGACCGATGCCGCAATCGTGGCGGGGCTGCGGCGGGCGCTGGACGGCGATCTGTCCTGATACCGGGCGAAGTCGGTTCCGCGCGGGTCTGCCGCTCGCGTGTCATCAGTTCATCTCCGGCCTGCGGCGGCCAACCTGCGCAAGCCACTGATTCATCTACTTTTCAAGCGGGGACGGCAGCGGATCCGCAGCGGCGTGTTGCGTCGCGGAATGCTCTCTCCGGTTCAGCCGTGCTTTAGTTTGGATCGATCCACAGGGGGGCGCCGGAACCGGCTTGAACCGACCCGGCACCTGGATCTTCCGTAGTGCCGCGCCACCACCCATCCGTGCGACCACACCCTCCGAGAGCGACCACATGGCTCAGTTCGTCCGCAATCGTCGTCACCTGCTGTCCCAGGCCCTGGTCCTGGCCCTGCTTCCGCTGGCTGCCAATGCACAGGAAGTCTCAGGCTCGTCCACCAAGGATCTCGACGCGGTCACCGTCACTGGCTCGCGCATCAAGCGCGCCAGCGTCGAAGGCCCAGCTCCCGTCAACGTGATCACCGCGCAGCAGATCCAGAAGGAAGGCTTTGTCAGCGTGTACGATGCGCTGAAGACATTGACCGAAGCCACCGGCACCGTGGAGGCGGCTTCGCAGTGGGGCTCGCACACGCCCAACGCCAGCGGCCTGAATCTGCGCGGGATGGGCCCCAACCGCTCACTGCTGCTGGTCAATGGCCGTCGCGTGGCCGACTACCCGTTGCCCTATGGCGGGGAGACCAATTTCTCCAACTACGGCAACATTCCCGCCGCTGCGGTGGAGCGCATCGAGGTCCTGACCGGCGGTGCCTCTGCGATCTACGGCTCGGATGCCATTGCAGGCGTGGTCAACGTCATCCTGAAGACCCACTACGACGGCGACGAAGTGCGCGTGCGCGGCGGCACCTCCACTGAAGGTGGTCGCGATACCTGGGATCTGTCGTGGGCGGGTGGCAGGACCGGAGACAACTGGAGCGTGACCTACGCGCTGCAGTACACCAAGCGCGATCCGCTGTTCGGCCGTGACCGGCCGCAGATGGATGATGCCGATGATGCGCCGCGCCCCTCCTGGAACATGGAACAGCGCAAGGTCGGTTTCCGTCCTACCGCCGGCCTGGCCCTGATCGACCCGGGTACCGGCCAGCGACTGGCGCCGCCGACCGGCACCTGTGAGAAGTTCGACGGCGAGTACTACACCGCCGATCGACTGGTCTACAACTACAACACCGATACGATCACCAATACCGGGCAGTTGTGTGGCATGACGGCCGACTATGCCAACTGGCTGCTGACCGGTGGTGCCGAGAATGTGTCCGGCAATCTGTATGCCACGTTCGATTTCGACAGCGACCTGCAGGGCTGGACCAACCTGGCGGTGTACCGGTCGGAGGCGGTCTGGGGGACCAATCCGCCCAGCGTGACGCTCATCGATGATGACAACGGCTACTACTGGGATGCCAACCGCAACCGCGCGATCCTGGGCGTGCGCCAGTTCACGCCCAACGAAGTGGGCGGCCTGGACACCCTGCGCAACACCAACCGGGAGCTCTCCTGGGACTGGAGTGCAGGCCTGCGCGGGCGCCTGGCGGACCGCTTCGACTGGAGTGCCACCATCGGCCGTTCCTACTACCGCGTGGAAGAGCGGCAGAATGTAGTGGACGAGCAGAAGTCCTATGACTTCTTCCTCGGCCCGCGCCTGGGTACGACGGCGGATGGTGAAGCGATCTACGCACTGGACGAAGCACGCTGGTGGAACCCGCTCACGCCGGACCAGTACTGGCAGATGGGTACGGTGGCGAAGAACCGTGCGTCTTCCTGGGTCAACCAGGCGTCGGCGGACATCACCGGTGAGTTGTTCCAGGGCTGGGCGGGGCCTGTTTCGTTCGCGGCGGTGGCCGAGGTGGCGCAACAGGGATATCACCTTGCTCCCGACCCTCGCGCCGGCATCGATTTCGACCTGCAGAACGTTGATCGCGGTGGCGGCGAGCGCACGCGCTACTCGGCGGGCGTGGAGTTCAAGATTCCACTGCTGGACAGCGTGATCGCCACCGCGGCGGCACGCTATGACCGTTACGGCAGTTACAAGGCCGACGCCAATGCAGAGGCGCTGGACATCGGCAGCCAGAAGGAGACCACCTGGAATGTCGGTCTGGAATGGCGGCCGGTGGAGTCGCTGCTGGTACGCGGTTCCTACGCCACCAGCTTCCACGCGCCTGACATGCACTACCTGCTGGGGCAGCCCAGCAGTTCCGAGGTGCAGACCTATGACCGCCTGCGTTGCATCGAAAGCGGTGCCTATCTGGTCAACAACTGTGGCGTGGGCAATACCGATGTCTGGTACACGTTCGACGTGAATCGTCGCGGTACCCCGCTGCTGCGCTCGGAAACGGGGGATTCATGGACGGTCGGATTCGTCTGGGATGTGATGTCCAATCTTTCGATCAGTGCCGACTACTGGGCGATCAAGCTGGAGGACATGATCGTCGATGTCGGCGCCGACGAGGTGCTGGCCAGCGAAGCGGGCTGCCGCACGGGACTGAACATCGACGGCACGCCGTGGGCCAATCCGGCCGGTGCGGACTACTGCGCCGGCATCCTGGCGCGCGTGAACCGCGACAGCAATGGCCGCCTGGTGTCGATCGAGCGGGGGCCGTTCAACCTGGCCAGCCGGGAGGTCCGCGGTATCGACCTGACCGCGCGTTACCGGTGGGACAGCGCAGCATGGGGAAGCTTCCAGTTCGGCGTGAACTACACCAACCAGCTGTCGACCAAGGAGCAGCGCTATGCCGCGGATCCGAATCCGCAGCGCCGTGACCGCGACCTGCGCAGCAAGCTGCGAGCGAGCCTGGCCTGGCAGCGTGGTCACTGGAACGCGAATGTGTACGCCGACCGCATCGGCTCGGTGCCGGGCGTGCGTTACCACTGGGGCACCGACCGCCTGGACAATCCCGGCGGCTGCCTGCCGTTCTCCGATGGCTACGTACCCAGCGACAGTCCTTCGCTGGACTGCCTGGAACCTGCCACGCGTCCCGATGGTTCGCCGAATCCGAATCCGAATGCAGGCCAGCGCACGGCGCGCTACTACGGCCGGGTTGGACCGTTCATCACCTGGAACGTCAACGTGGGCTATCAGGTGACTGAACGTGCCAAGGTCAATGTGTACGTCAACAACGTCTTCAACTCGGCCAGCTGGAACCACAAGGATCCCTACAAGCTGGACTACGATTTCGCGCCGACCCGGCTGCTCGGTGCAGTTGGCCGCGAGTTCGCGCTGGAATACGTGTTCACGTTCTGAGCCCGCGCCATGGATCCACCCTCGACCGGTGGATCCATGGCCCGCGGATGAAGTGAACGCTGGGCCGGCGGACAGGACAGGCTGGATTTGACCTTCCCACGATGGCAAGGTTTAGCCTGTTCCTGTCCAGAAGGAATCCGGGAATCCCGTCATGAGTCTGTCGCACGCCACCACCGCCGCTTCCGTGCCTGATCAGATCAGCCTGCCCATCGAAGGCATGACCTGCGCGAGCTGCGTAGGCCGGGTCGAGGCCGCGCTGGCCAAGGTGGAGGGGGTCGGCAGCGTCTCGGTGAACCTGGCCACGGAACGTGCCGATATCCGTCCGTCGGGGCCGGTGGACCGCGCCGCCTTGATCCAGGCGGTGCACAAGGTCGGCTATGAGGTTGCGGCCACGACCGTGGAGCTGGCCGTGGAGGGCATGACCTGCGCGTCCTGCGTGGGCCGGGTCGAACGCGCACTGCTGGCCGTGCCGGGCGTGAGCGCGGCGAGCGTCAACCTGGCCATCGAGCGTGCCACCGTTCGCGGCGCAGCAGACGGGGAGGCGCTGCTGGCGGCGATCGACAGGGCGGGCTACGGCGCTCGTCTTCTCGATGGCAGCGCGCAGGCCGATGACGGCGGGGAGAAGAAGGACGCCGAGCGTGCTGAACTCAAACACGCGCTGATACTGGCCAGCGTGCTGGCCCTGCCGGTGTTCGTACTGGAAATGGGATCGCATCTGATCCCGGGCATGCACCACTGGGTGATGTCGACCATCGGGTTGCAGGCCAGCTGGTATGTGCAGTTCGTGCTGACCACGCTGGTTCTGGTGATTCCCGGCCGGCGCTTCTACCAGAAGGGCATTCCGGCACTGCTGCGTTTGGCACCGGACATGAACTCGCTGGTCGCGGTGGGCACCGCGGCGGCGTTCGGCTACTCGGTGATCGCGACCTTCGCACCGCGGCTGCTGCCGCCCGGCACGGTGAACGTCTATTACGAAGCTGCGGCGGTGATCGTCGCGCTGATCCTGCTGGGCCGCTTTCTCGAGGCGCGTGCCAAGGGCCGTACGTCGGAAGCCATCAAGCGGCTGGTCAAGCTCCAGGCCAAGGTCGCCCACGTAGTACGCGATGGTCGGGTGGTCGACGTCCCGGTGGGCGGGGTGGTCAGTGACGACCTCGTGGAAATACGTCCTGGCGAACGCGTCCCGGTGGATGGCGAGGTGGTCGAGGGGCGCAGCTTCGTCGATGAGTCGATGATCAGCGGTGAGCCGGTTCCGGTTGAAAAGGCATCGGGCGCGGCCGTGGTCGGTGGTACGGTCAACCAGCAGGGAGCACTGACCGTGCGTGCCACGGCGGTAGGTGCGCAGACCGTGCTTGCGCAGATCATCCGCCTGGTTGAACAGGCACAGGGGTCGAAACTGCCGATCCAGGCCGTGGTCGACAGGGTCACGCTGTGGTTCGTGCCTGCGGTGATGCTGGCCGCGTTGGCCACCTTCGTGGCGTGGCTGCTGCTCGGGCCGTCCCCGGCGCTTACCTTCGCCCTGGTCAATGCCGTGGCCGTGCTGATCATTGCGTGCCCCTGTGCGATGGGGCTGGCAACGCCGACCTCGATCATGGTCGGCACCGGGCGGGGCGCGGAGATGGGCGTGCTGTTCCGCAAGGGCGAGGCACTGCAGCTGCTGAAGGATGCGCGGGTGGTGGCGGTGGACAAGACCGGAACCCTGACCGAGGGCCGCCCGCGATTGACCGATCTGGAACTGAGCCACGGTTTTGCGCGAGCGGCGGTGCTGGGCGCGGTCGCGGCCGTTGAATCGCGCTCGGAGCATCCGATCGCACGCGCGATCGTGATGGCCGCCGAGGAGGAGGGCATCTCCGTGCCGGCCCTGCAGGCGTTCGAATCGGTCACCGGCATGGGGGTGCGTGCGATCGTGCAGGGAAGCCGCATTGAAGTCGGGGCCGACCGGTTCATGCGAACGCAGGGCGTTGATATCGATGGCGTTGCCGCGCTGGTGCAGCGTCTGGGAGGTGAAGGAAAGTCGCCGCTGTACGCCGCCTTCGATGGCCGGCTGGCAGCGGTGATCGCAGTGTCCGACCCGATCAGGACGAGCACGCCGGCCGCCATCACCGCACTGCATGCGCTGGGACTGAAGGTGGCGATGATCACCGGCGACAATGCGCGCACCGCACAGGCGATCGCACGCCAGCTGGGCATCGACGAGGTCGTGGCCGAAGTGCTGCCCGAAGGCAAGGTGGAGGCGGTGCGACGCCTCAAGGCTGCGCATGGTCACGTCGCCTTCGTCGGCGACGGCATCAACGATGCGCCGGCGCTGGCGGAGGCGGATGTGGGCCTGGCCATCGGCACCGGTACCGATGTGGCGGTGGAATCGGCCGATGTAGTGCTGATGTCCGGCAGTCTGCTGGGCGTGCCCAATGCCATCGCGCTGTCCAGGGCCACCCTTGGCAACATCCGGCAGAATCTGTTCTGGGCCTTCGCCTACAACACCGCGCTGATTCCGGTGGCCGCCGGCGTGCTGTATCCGGCTTTCGGCATCCTGCTGTCGCCGGTATTCGCCGCCGGTGCGATGGCACTGTCCAGCGTGTTCGTGCTGGGCAATGCACTGCGCCTGCGTCGCTTCCGGGCGCCGATGGCCGACGCCGCCAGCCACTGAAAAGGAGACTGTCTTGAACATCGGTGAGGCCGCGAAGGCATCGAGCGTTTCGGCGAAGATGATCCGCTACTACGAGCAGATCGGGCTGATTCCTGCTGCCGACCGTACGGCATCCGGCTACCGGGCCTATTCGCACGCCGACGTGCATCGACTGCGGTTCATACGCCGCGCGCGGGACCTGGGATTCTCGGTCGCCGAGATCACGGATCTGCTGGGTCTGTGGAACGATACCTCGCGCCACAGCGCCGACGTCAAGCGCCTGGCCGAGCAGCACATCGATGATCTCGAGCAGCGCATCGACCACGTGCGGCAGATGGCCGATACGCTGAAGTCGCTGATCAGCTGCTGTGCGGGCGACGAGCGGCCGGAGTGCCCGATCCTGCAGCGGCTGGAGGAGGGCGAGGAAGGCGCGGAGCCAGTCGCGGCGCGGCGGCGGCAGGCGCGCCGGAGCTGAGCCGCGGGGCGCAGGGGCCTTCGCACCTGCGCGGCGGGAGTGCTGTGGCTCCTTCAGAAGGACGTGAGCATCGCCCGGAGCCGGGCGATCAGGCGGTGCGCGGCGGGAAGCCTGCGTCCTTCACAGCGGCGAAGATCTCCGCTTCGCTGGCCGTGGTCTGCACCTGCACGCGGCCTGTCGGCGGATCGGCGACCACGCGGGCCTGCGGATCAACGCTCTGGATCGCGCGGGTCACGCTGCGCGCGCATCCGCCGCAGGTCATGCCGTCAACATGGAAGTCCATCTGTAGCTCCTTCGGTTCCGGGGAATGCAGCCAGTGTGCACCTTCCAACGATGGCAGGGTCAAGTGATGCCTCCGCCGTGCCCATGAAAAACGGCAGCCACCTGTACCAGCGTGGCTGCCGTGGAGGAACGTCCCCGCGCCAGGCGGGGCGACTGCCTTAGAACTTCCAGGTCGCGCCGAAGTACAGCTGGCGGCCCGCGTAGGTATTGGAGATCAGGCGGGCCTTGGTGTCATTGCCCAGATGCACGCGCTGCTCGGACTTGGTGGCGTTGATCACCGACGCGGTCAGGGTCCACTCCGGGGTGAGGTTGTAGGCCACGTTGAGATCAAGCTGGTCGTACGGCTCGGTGTAGACCGTCATGCCGTTGTTCAGTCCGCCGACCACCTGGCCGCGACGGTTGTACGAGGCGCGGGCAAGGAACTTGTCGTTCTCGTAGAACACCGTCACGTTGGCCTGGTTCTTGGCGCTGCCGACCAGCGGCGACGAGCCGATGTTCTGCCCATCCAGCACGATCGAGGCCAGGTTGGTGTCGTTGTAGGTGTAGTTCGCCTGCACGCCGACGCCGAAATCGAAGGTGTACTGGCCGTACAGCTCCACGCCCTGCGACACACCGTCCTGGCCATTGGCACGGGTCTCGTAGTCCTGCACGGTCACGGTTTCGCCACCGACCTGCATCTGCATATCGCGCACGACAGGCACGGTGAAGTTGTCCACGTTCTTGCGGAACAGGCCCACGCCGGCCACCGCGCCAGGCTGGAAGTACCACTCCAGGCCGAGGTCGAACTGGGTGGCCTCGAAGGGTTCAAGCTGCTTGTTGCTGCCGTCGCCGGTCCAGCCCGGGGTCGGTGCACCGCCGGCCACGCGGCGGTCATTGACGTACTCCTCGCTGTAGTAGCGCAGGCTGCCCGGAGCGCCGATCTCGGTGTAGCCGGGGCGTGCGATGACCTTGGAGGCGGCGCCGCGCAGCAGCAGGGTATCGGTGATGTCCCAGGCGATGTTGAAGCTCGGCAGGACGTCGGTGTAGGTGCGGTCCACGCCCAGCAGCTCGAAACTCTTGCTCTGTGCCAGGTTGTAGGGCAGGCGCACGAAACCGCTCTCGCAGCTGTAGTTCGGGTAGGCCGCCGCGGCCGGATCGGAGCACGCCATCGGTGCGCCTGCGGCGTTGTCGAGGAAGTAGTCGTCGAAACGCTCGATCGAATCGGTGGACTGCGCCAGCTGCTTGGTGCGCACCACGCGCACGCCCACGTTGCCGCGCACCCGCTCGGTGCGGAAGTTGGCCTGGAAGTAGCCCGAGTAGATCTTCTCGTTGACGTTGTAGATGAAGTCGTCCTCGACACGGTTGTGCGAACCGCCGTAGGTCTTGTTCAGGTAATCGATGTAGGCCGGATAGTTGATGCCCGGGAACACGTTGGTATTGAAGCCGCCGGGGATGTTGCTGATCGGGTTGGACAGGAAGAAGCCGGGCTGGGCGATATTGGCCGTAGGGTCGCAGCCGCTCTGGTAGCGGTTGTTGTCGTAGTCCGACGGGTCTCGGCCCTGGCACACCCAGTAGGTATTGCCGGTGTTGCGGTGCACCGTGCCGTCACGATACTTGGCACCGAACTGGATCGAGTCCAGCCAGCCGGATTCGAAGAGCTTGGTGACATCGGCCTGGAAATAGTTCTGCTTGATCTCGGTCTGCTTCCAGGACGAGTCGGTCGAACCGGTGTCGATCTCGGCGATGCCGGCCATGAGCTGCTGCTGCAGGTCGGGAGCGAAGGTGCCCGACGGCGTGCCGGTCAGGTCCCAGGAGGTGCTGCTGGACGATTCCCACACGCCATTGGTCTGCCGACGCGGTTTGGCCGACATGCGGAAGTTCATCGAGGGACCGCCTTCGGACCAGGTGCGGCCGCCGGTGAACGACGCCTTCCACAGTGGGCTGATATCCCAGTCGATGCTGAGGTCGGCGGTCTGCGAGAGCGCCTTTTCGCGGCTGTAGCCGCCGGTGAGCTGCGGGGTCGGAATGGTGCAGTCATCGGGGCCCCAGCCCCCCGGCTCGAGCCCGGCCGCTTCGGCCTCGGCTTCATTGCAGTAATAGGTCTTGCCGGCCAGCTTCTCGAACTGCGCGCCGGTGACGACGGTGCCGCTGGGATCGAAGTCCAGCCCGTTGAGCATGCGGCCGCCGGCCCAGTTGCCGTCACCATTGAAGCGGGCCATGCTCCACTCCGGCACCTTCAGCATGTGCTGGGCGTAGTTGCCCTCCAGCTCGAAGCGGAAGTAGTTGGCCGTCATGGTCACGTTGTCGACCGGCTTGAACTGGAAGGTCAGCTGCCCGCCCTTGCGCTCGCGCGTTTCCTCCTTCACCGCGAAATTGACCGAGGTCGGCATGAAGAAGTCGGTGTAGTTGCGACCGTTCTGGTTGTTGAAGCCGGAGTTGCCCCACCAGTACTCGATGCCGTCCTGCAGCATGGGGTTGCCATGCACGTCGCGCGCATCGGTATCGGTGCCGTACCACTGATAGTTCTCGGTGGTGACTTCCATGGTGCGGCTGGTGCGCTTCTGCTGGGTCACGCCGACCAGCACGCCGAAACGCTCGTCCTTGCTGTGCCACGAGTACAGTGCGGAGGCCTGCGGATCGATGTCGTGACTGGTATCCGACGAGGTGCCTTCGAGGGTGACGAAGCCCGAGTTGGACTCCATGTCCAGAGGGCGCCGGGTGTGCAGGATGACCGTGCCGCCGATGCCGCCTTCATCGATGCGCGCTTCCGGCGATTTGAACAGCTCGGCGCTGGACAGCATGTTGGACGGCAGAAGGGTGTAGTTGAAAGAGCGGGTCGCCTCGTCGTTGGTCTCGGAGGTGGCGACGTAGTTGCCGTTCAACTGGGTCAGCGTAAGGTCTGCAGCGAGGCCGCGCACGCTGACCGTCTTGCCTTCGCCGCCGTCGCGGGTGATGACCACGCCCGGTACGCGCTGCAGCGCGTCGGCCACGTTCTTGTCGGGGAACTTGCCGACGTCTTCGGCCGTGATTACTTCGACCACGGCGTTGGCGTCGCGCTTCTGCTCAAGGCTCTTTTCGATGGCGTAGCGGTAGCCGGTGACCTGGACGCTGTCCAGCGTGGTGGCGTCGGGCGTGCCGGTGGTGGCCTGCTGCGCGGCGGCGCCCGCCGGCAGGACGGCGGCGGCCAATGCCAGCGCGATGGCCAGCGACAGCGCGTCCTGGCCATGCATGCGTTTTGAGTGACTCATTCCCATCTCTCCCTCTCTCCTGGATTGATCCGGTGACGTGTGACGTGGTGCGGATGACTTGAATCGATCTAATCTGTGGTGATGCCGGTGCGGTCGCTACGCAGTTGCAACTGCATCCTGTGTCTGTGCCGGCCCGTCCTGTCGCTGCTTCCCCAAACTCCCGGCCACCGCAACGTCGTCTTGGATCGATCTAAGCGATGGGCGGGCGTTTTTTAGCATGGGTTGCCCGTCGGCGCATGCTGCTGCGCAATATGGTATTGCCGTGGCGGGGGCATGACGTTTTTCTGAATCGGCTGGAAACGTTTTCTCGCGCGATTCCCCGGCAGGCCGGCCAAGAGGCCGCGCGGCGGGACGTATGCTGCGGCGCAGAATGCATTGGCGGGAATCGCCATGCTCTACTTGAATCGATCTAAATTCACGATTGCGCGGGTCTCGCGCCATTCCACGGGGAGCAGGCTGCCGGCAGGCAGCGCTCAGCGGAAGGCGTTGCAGGCTCCAGCCGTCTGCCACCGCACCATCGACCACAGGAACCCGACATGCGCCCAGTGCCGTCCGCTCCCGCTGTCCCCTCGACGCCGCGCCCGTTGACGCGATTGGCCTGGCTGCTCGCACTGGCGATGTCGCCGGTGCTGCTGCAGGCCGCCCCGGCCGCACTCGAGCGCGAGGTGAACACCTTCATCGGCAGCAAGGACGATGGCAACACGTTCCCGGGCGCCTCGGCACCCTTCGGCCTGATCCAGGTCAGCCCCATCGGCAGCCACTATTCGGGGTGGCGCTACGACGACGAGAAGATCCGTGGCTTCGGCCACTCCTTCCTGTCCGGTGCCGGGTGCTGGGAGCAGGGCGGCCAGGTCTCGGTCCTGCCCGTGACCGGCAGCATCGGTCCCGGTGGCGATTTCGACACCGCCGACGCCAAGAGCTTCAACCACAAGACCTATGCCGCGTCGTACACGCATGACGGCGAAATCGGCCAGGCCGGCTACTACAAGGTGCGCCTGACCAGCTACGGTGGCATCGATGCCGAGGCGACCGCGCGCACCCGTGCCGCCGCCGAGCGCTACACCTTCAGCCAGCGAAGCGGCGATGGCCACGTGCTGGTGAATGTCGGCCAGGCGAATGAACGCCATTCGGTGATCGGCAGCGTGATCGACGTGGTCGGCGACCGCGTGGTCGAGGGCAAGCTGGTCACCAAGAGTTTCTGCGGTGGCCACCAGTACACGACGTGGTTCCGCATCGAGTTCGATCGCCCGTTCAAGGCGCATGGTACCTGGGGCGAGGCCGGTGGCCTGCCGGGGGCGCGCCACAGCATGGAAGGCGAGCAGAAGCCGAACGGTGCCTGGTTGAGCTTCGACCTGGCCAAGGGGCAGTCGGTCACGGCGGTGAGCGCGATTTCGCATGTCGATGCCGAAGGCGCGCGCACCAACCTGCGCACCGAGGGCATGCAGGGCGGAGCGCTGATGGGGTTCGACCGCATGCGCGCGCTGTCGCAGCAGGCGTGGCGCGAGGAGCTGGGCCGGGTGCGCGTGCAGGGCGGCAGTGCTGATGACCGCACGGTGTTCTACAGCGCCGCCTACCACGCGCTGCTGCAGCCGCTGACCGGCAGCGATGCCGACGGCCGCTACCGCGGCTACGACGATGGCATCCATCGCGCGGATGGCTGGACCTACTACGAGTACTTCTCGCTGTGGGATACCTACCGCGCGCAGAACCAATGGCTGGCGTTGACCCGCCCCGATGTGGCGCGTGACATCGGCCGCACGCTGCTCGCGATCGACGAGCAGGGGGGCTGGCTGCCACGCTGGGGTTACGCCAACTTTGAGACGAACATCATGACCGGCGATCCGGTGACCCCGTTCATGGTCGACCTGTGGCGTTTCGGTGCGTTCAAGGGCCGTGAATCGCAGGCGTGGGATGCGCTGCGCCGCAATGCGTTCGGCACCCCGCCGTTGAATTCCCGTCATGCGGGCCGGTCGGGCAATCCGACCTATCTGGACAAGGGCTACGTGGTCTACGACCGTGCGTTCCCGTCCAAGGGCATGGACGTCGATCCGCATCACGGCGGCTCGGCCACTCTGGAATATGCACTGGCCGACTGCGCGCTTTCGCAGATGGCCGATGGCCTGGGTCACGCCCGGGATGCGGCGACGCTGCGAGAGCGCGGCCGCAACTGGCGCAAGGTGTGGGACCCGCAGGTCCGCGACGCCGAGACCGGCTTCAGCGGCTTCCCGCGGCCTCGCACCGAGGACGGGCAGTGGTACACCCCGGCCGACGGGCACTACAGCCCACGTTCCCACCACGGCTTCCATGAAGGCACCGCGTGGCAGTACCAGTGGCTGGCGCAGCAGGACATGCCGGGGCTGGTCGAGGCGATGGACGGTCGTGAGCAGGCCGGGCGCCGGCTCGATGCCTTCTTCGCGATGGATGCACTGCAGGCCGACCCGCTCAATGCCGCGCGGCGCGAATGGGTGGTCGGACCCTACAGCTACTACAACCAGTTCCGCTACAACCCGAACAACGAACCCGATCTGCACGCGCCGTGGCTCTACACCCTGATCGGCCAGCCGTGGAAGACCGCCGCGGTGGTGCGGGCCGCGCAGCAGCTGTTCACCAATGCGCCCAATGGCGTGACCGGCAACGACGATCTTGGAACGATGTCGGCGTGGTACCTGTTCAGTGCGATCGGCATGTACCCGGCAGTACCGGGCAGTGGCCAGTTCCTGCTGCATACGCCGCGCTTTGCCCGGGTCGAGGTCGACATGGGCAATGGCCGCACCCTGCGCATCAATGCCCCGGGGGCGGACGGCCGCCGCCTGCAGTACGTGCAGGGCGTGCAGGTCGATGGCCAGGCGCATGCCCCGGTCTGGCTGGACTGGGAGCGCCTGCAGCAGGGCCCGCGCCTGCACTTCGCCCTCGACGCGCAGGCGCCGACCCAGGGGTGGGGCACGGCGGTGAAGGATCTGCCGGTGTCCTGGTGCGCGGCACCTGGCAGCCAGCTGCGTTGATCGGGGCTGTGCCGTTCGCGGCGACCCAGCGAACGGCACGGCACGAGACGGCCGCGATCCATTAGGCTTGAGCCCTCAGCGGAGCCCGGGAATACGATGAACGACAACGGCAGCAGCACTTCCAGCAAACGCGCCGGCAAGGCAGTGACGGTGACCGACATCGCGCGCGCCATCGGCGTATCGCGGGCGACCGTGTCGCTGGTGCTGCGCGGCAGCCCGCTGGTCAACGTCGATACCCGGGCCAAGGTCGAGGCCGAGCTGCGGCGCCAGCGCTATGTCTACAACCGCGCAGCAGCCAACCTGCGGCGGCGCACGTCCTCCAGCATCGCACTGGTGATCAACGACCTGTCCAATCCATTCTTCGCCGAATTCGCCTCCGGCGTCGACGAGGCGCTGGGTGGGCGTGGCTACGTGACCCTGCTGGGCAGCACCGGCGAATCGCCGGAACGCCAGCAGGCGGTGCTGTCCACGCTGATGGAACACACCCCGGCGGGGCTGATCCTGTCGCCGGCCGAAGGCAGCGATGCCACGCAGCTGCGCCAGGCACTGGGAGCCAATGCCAACGTCCTGCTGTTCAACCGTGAGCTGGACGGGGCCGATTGGGACTTTCTGACGCTGGACAACCAGCATGGGGCCTATCTGGCCACCCGCCACCTGATCGAGCGCGGCCATCGCCATATCGCCTTCTTCGGCGGCCACGCGGCGTCCAGTTCCTGCCACCAGCGCCGTGCCGGCTTCCAGCAGGCGCTGGCTGAGGCTGGACTGTCGCTGCCACCCGGCTGGATGATCGAATCGGCGCCGAACCGGCTGGAGGCGGCTGCACGCACCGACGAACTGTTCGCCGATGGCCATCGGCCGAGCGCAGCGGTCTGCTACAACGACACCGTCGCGCTGGGGCTGATGCTGGGCTTGAACTCGCGCGGCATCCGGCCGGGCGGCGATTTCGCTGTCACCGGCTTCGACGATATTTCCGAGGCTTCGGTGGCGGTGCCACCGTTGACGACGCTGACCGCCGACCCGCGCGAGCGTGGCCGGCAGGCGGCGGCACTGCTGCTGCAGCGCCTGGACGAACCGGATGCGCCGCCACGGCGCACGGTGGCTCCGGTGCAGCTGCGGATCCGCGAAAGCAGTGCCGCCCGGCCGACCTGATTTCACTGCCGTTACTCCTTCCACGCAACAACGATTCCGCGCAACGAGGCGCGTTCCGCATGCCGATCTCAGCAACGCCCCGTCCGTCGGGTTCCCCGGGCAACGCACCGGCCGTCACCAACGGCAAGGCCCTGGCCGTGGTGACCACCATCTTCTTCATGTGGGGCTTCCTGACCTGCCTCAACGACATCCTGATTCCACACCTGAAGGCGGTGTTCGAGCTGAACTACGCGCGGGCGATGCTGGTGCAGTTCACCTTCTTCGGTACGTACTTCCTGATGTCGCTGCCCGCTGGCCGCCTGGTCGCGGCTCTCGGCTACAAGAAGGGCATCGTGGCCGGCCTGCTGATTGCAGGTGTGGGCGCGCTGGGCTTCTGGCCGGCGGCCGAACTGCGGATCTACGGCGCCTTCCTGGGTGCATTGTTCGTGCTCGCCACCGGCATCACCGTGCTGCAGGTGGCGGCCAATCCCTATGTGGCGCTGCTGGGCCCGGAGCAGACCAGCTCCAGCCGGCTGACCCTGGCGCAGGCGTTGAACTCGCTGGGTACGGCGATCGCGCCGATCTTCGGCGGCATGCTGATTCTTTCCAATACGGTCAAGAGCGCCGATGAAATGGCGGCGATGCCGGCCGCCGAACAGCTGGCCTATCGTGCTGCCGAGGCGCAGGCCGTGCAGGGCCCGTATGTGGGCCTCGCGGTGGCGCTGGTGCTGCTGGCGTTGTTCGTGTTCCTGTTCCGCCTGCCGGCGCTGAGCGATGCGACCGAACAGGCCGACCAGGGGCATCACCACAGCTATCTGGATGCGCTGCGCCAGCGTCATCTGCTGCTGGGCGTGCTTGGCATCTTCTTCTATGTCGGTGCGGAAGTGTCGATCGGCAGCTTCCTGGTGAACTACCTGTCGATGCCCGACATCGGCGGATTCAGCGAGCAGGAGGCCACACACTACGTTTCCGCCTACTGGACGATGGCGATGGTCGGCCGCTTTGCCGGCTCGGCGCTGCTGGCCCGCTTCTCGCCGAGCCGCCTGCTGGCGATCTTCGCACTGGTCAACGTCGGACTACTGGCGCTGACCATGGCCAGCGCCGGGAGTGTCGCGCTGTACTCGGTGGTGGCGATCGGCCTGTTCAACTCGATCATGTTCCCCACCATCTTCGCGCTCAGCATCGAGCGCCTGGGGCCGCTGACCAACAAGGGCTCGAGCCTGCTGATCATGGCCATCGTCGGCGGCGCCGTGGTGCCGTACCTGCAGGGCGTGCTGGCCGACCACATCGGGGTGCAGGCCAGCTTCATCCTGCCGCTGCTGTGCTACGTCTACATCATTTTCTACGGACTGGTCGGCGCACGTACGCCGGCCTCCGCAACGCAGGGAGGCTGAGTCCGGAATGGGTGCGATTGTCTGCTTCGGCGAAATTTTGATCGATCTACTGGCGCAGCCGCCGGCCAATGCGGACACGCCGCGCGCGTTCCTGCAATACGCCGGCGGGGCACCGGCCAACGTCGCGGTGGCTGCCGCGCGGCTGGGCGCGAAGACCCAGTTCGTCGGCATGCTGGGCCGCGACATGTTCGGCGACTTCCTGGCCGAAAGCCTGGCCGAGCACGGTGTCGGTACCGACTACATCGTTCGCACCGATGCCGCCAAGACCGCGCTGGCGTTCGTCGCTCTCGATGCAGAGGGAGAGCGCAGCTTCAGCTTCTACCGTCCGCCGGCGGCCGATCTGCTGTTCCGCGACAGTGATTTCCAGGCCGCCTGCTTCGACAGTGCGCAGTGCTTCCACGTCTGCTCCAACAGCCTGACCGAGGCGGCCATCGCGGACGCAACCTTCGCGGGCATGGAGCGCGCGCGCGCTGCCGGGGCTGTGGTCAGTCTCGACCTCAACCTGCGGCCGGCGCTGTGGCCGGCCGATGTCGATCCGTCGCCGCGCCTGTGGCAGGCGCTCGAACGCGCGGACCTGGTCAAGCTGTCGCGCGAAGAACTGGACTACCTGGCGGCGCCCCTGGGCGACGGCGGCGAGGACGCGGTGCTGCAGCGGCTGCTGGCGGCGCAGGCTCACTGGGTGATCGTGACCGATGGTGCGGCCACGCTGCACTGGTACACCCGCCAAGCGCAGGGCACGGTGACCAGCTTCCAGGTCGCCGCTGTCGATACCACCGCAGCCGGTGATGCCTTCGTGGGAGGCGTGCTGGTGGGACTGCTGGAGCGGGGTGGCGCAGGCGCGGGATTCAGTGCGTTCTGCCAGGACCCGCAGGCCATCGACGCCACGCTGCGCTTCGGTGCCGCGGTCGGCGCGCTGGCCGTTACCCGCAAGGGCGCGTTCGCCGCGATGCCCTCGCTCGACGAAGTGCAGCAGCTGCTGCAGGCACAGGACATTACCGCATGAGCACCTCGCCCGACTTCCGTTCGCCCGCGTTCCTGCGCGCGCATATCGCCGACACCCTGGCGTTCTATCATCCGCGCTGCATCGATCCGGCCGGTGGCTTCTTCCATTATTTCCGTGACGACGGCAGCGTCTACGATGCCAGCCATCGCCATCTGGTAAGCAGCACCCGTTTCGTCTTCAACTACGCGATGGCCTATCGCGAGTTCGGCAAGGCCGAGTACCGCGAGGCCGTCGAGCATGGCGTGCGCTATCTGCGTGAGGTGCACCGCAATCCGGCCACCGGTGGCTATGCCTGGACCCTGCGCGATGGCCAGGTCGAGGACGACATGAATCACTGCTATGGCGTGGCGTTCGTCCTGCTGGCCTACAGCTGCGCGTTGAAGGCCGGCATCGAGCAGGCCCGCGCGTGGATGGATGAGACCTGGCAGCTGCTGGAGGCGCGCTTCTGGGAGCCGCAGCACGGTCTGTACCGGGACGAGGCGGACGGCCAGTGGAACTTCACCAGTTACCGTGGACAGAACGCCAACATGCACATGTGCGAGGCCATGCTGGCTGCGTTCGAGGCCAGTGGCGAACAGCGCTATGTGGGACGTGCCCTGCAGCTGGCCGACAACATGACCCGTCGCCAGGCAGCCAAGGCCGGTGGCCTGGTATGGGAGCACTACGATTCCAACTGGGAGATCGACTGGAACTACAACCTGGACGACCCCAAGCATCTGTTCCGTCCCTGGGGTTTCCAGCCGGGCCACCAGACGGAGTGGGCCAAACTGCTGCTGATCCTGGATCGGCACGTGCAGGCCGACTGGCTGGTGCCGACGGCGCGTCATCTGTTCGACGTGGCCGTGGAGCGCAGCTGGGACGAGGCCCGTGGTGGCCTGTACTACGGTTTCGCGCCGGAGTCACGACGGCAGCCGGGCATGGACGGCGCGCCGATCGGCGGCGACAGCTTCGTCTGCGACGACGACAAGTACTTCTGGGTACAGGCCGAAACCCTGGCAACCGCTGCGCTGATGGCTGCGCGCACCGGTGATGACCGCTACTGGCAGTGGTACGACCGCATCTGGGCCTATTCCTGGGAGCACTTCGTCGATCACCGCTACGGCGCCTGGTTCCGCATTCTCGATGCAGACAACCGCAAATACAGCGATGAAAAGAGCCCTGCAGGCAAGGTGGATTACCACACCATGGGTGCCTGCTACGAAGTGCTGAACGTCGTGCGTTGAGCATGACCGGCAGCGCCGGGCCATGCCCGGCGAAGCATGATCGGTAGCGCCGGGCCATGCCCGGCGGAAGCATGATCGGTAGCGCCGGGCCATGCCCGGCGGACACAACAGGAGTCCCGCCCGTGCATCGCCCTTTCCGTGCCGTTTGCCCATTCGCCTCTCTGGCCCTGTTGTGGATTGCCACTCTCGTATTCCCGGCAGCGGCCGCTCCGTTACAGGCAAGCTGGGAGTTCCGCATGCTGCCGGGCGACGCGCAGGGCGCGGCGCATCCCGGCCTGCAGCAATGGCGCAGCGCGCAGGTGCCGGGCAGCATCCACACCGACCTGTTGGCGCATGAACTGATCCGTGATCCTTACGTCGGCGCCGCCGAGGCCGAGCTGCAGTGGATCGGCCTGGCGGCATGGGAATACCGTGCACGCTTTGATGTGGACGCCGCGACCCTGGCCAGGCCGAACGCGGAACTGCGCTTTGACGGTCTGGATACGTACGCGGAAGTCACCCTCAACGGCAGGCCGCTGCTGCGCGCCGACAACGCTCACCGCAGCTGGCGCGTGCGCGTGGACGGCCGCCTGAAGGCGACGGGCAACACGCTGCAGATCGTGTTCCGTTCGCCGATCCGCACGCTGCTGCCCGCTGTCCAGGCGATGCCGAACAGGATTGCTGGCAATTATCCTTCGCCCTATGGTGACGAGCCGAAGGATGCGATGGTCGGTAATTTCGCGCGCAAGCCGGCCTACCATTTCGGCTGGGACTGGGGTCCGCGCTATGTCACCGCCGGGGTCTGGCGTGGCATCGACCTGGAGTCCTGGGGGGAGCGCCGCCTCGGCGATGTGGCCGTACGCACCGAGATGCTGGACGCGCAGCAGGCGAAGCTTGCGGTAGTGCTGCAGGTGGAACAGGACGCTGCCGCGGGTACCGCGGCCGTCGATGTGGAGGTGTTCGATCCGGAGATGCGCAGTGTCGCGCGGGCGCAGCGGCACGTTGCAGTGGCCCCGGGAGCGAATACGGTGGAGCTGCCGGTGGCGCTTGCCCAGCCGCGCCGCTGGTGGCCGGTCGGCTACGGGGCACAGGATCGCTACGTGGTGGCGGTCCGCCTGGACAGCGGCGATAGCGGGTCGCTCGCGCGCGAGCAGCGCATCGGCCTGCGCACGGTCGAACTGCGCCGCGACAAGGACGCTGATGGCGGCCAGGGCTTCGCATTCGTGATCAACGGCGTGCCGGTCTTCGCCAAGGGTGCGAACGTGATTCCCTTCGACGCGTTCCCGGCCCATGTGGATCCCGCGCGCGTGCGCCAGGTGCTGACCGCCGCGCGCGACGCCAACATGAACATGCTGCGCAACTGGGGCGGCGGCTACTACGAAAACGATGTGTTCTTCGATATTGCCGATGAACTGGGCCTGCTGGTCTGGCAGGACTTCATGTTCGGCGGCGGCATGCAGCCCGGCTACGACCCGGCATTCCGCGCCAGCGTGGTTGCCGAAGCGCGCGACAACGTGCGCCGCCTGCGCCATCACCCCAGCATCGTGTTGTGGTGTGGCAACAACGAAGAGGAAACCGCGTGGAAGGACTGGGGCCATGGCCGCGACCTGAAGGCCGCGGATCCGGCCTTTGCAGCAAAGGTCTGGCAGGGCTATGTGGACCTGTTCGGCAATGACCTTCGCGCGGTGGTCCGTGAAGAAGGGCTGGGGGTGCCGTACTGGTCCAGTTCGCCCAGCAACGACCTCGACGAGAAGGCCAACGACTCCACCCGTGGCGACAAGCACTACTGGCAGGTGTGGGGCAATCCGGCGTTGCCGGTGCAGGCCTATCTGCGCGAGACGCCGCGCTTCATGTCCGAGTACGGCCTGCAGGCGTGGCCGGCCGTGGCTACGGTGGACCAGATCGCAACCCGCGCCGAGCAGCGGATCGACAGCCCGGTGATTCGCGCGCACCAGAAATTCATGGCGGGCGAGGGCAACAGCCGTCTGCTGCACTATATCGAGCGGGGTTACGGTACGCCGAAGGATTTCGGGGACTTCGTGTATCTCAGCCAGGTGATGCAGGCCGATGGCATCGCTCTGGCAGCGCTGCACCATCGCGCCTCACGCCCCTACACGATGGGCTCGCTCTACTGGCAGCTCAATGACGTATGGCCGGGTGCGTCCTGGTCGAGTGTGGACTACTTCGGGCGCTGGAAGGCGCTGCACTACCAGGCGCGGCGCTTCTTCGCTCCCGTTGCCGTGGCGGCGCTGCGTGACGAGGGGACGACACGCGTGCGTCTGCTCAACGATGGCGACGCCGGCGAGGCGCGCTGGCGGCTGCGGGTGATGGATGTCGACGGCAAAGTGCTACGTCGTCGCGAGCAGGCGGTGACCCTGGCGGCCGCGGGCGTGACGGCGGTCGGCGATTTCAGTGATGCCGAACTGCTGGCGGGTGCCGATCCGAAGCGCACGATTGCCGTGTTCGAGGTGCTGCAGGGAGGGAAGACGACTGCGCGTCAGGTCGTGGGATTCGTCGAGGCCAAGGATCAGGTGCTGCCCCGCCAGGCGCTCAGGGCCACGCTGGACGTCGAGGGGGACCACTACCGGCTGCGGCTGCAGAGCAGGGCATTCGTGCGCGCGGCATGGGTGGACTTCGGTGCCCTGGAGGTGCAACTGGAGGACAACCTGCTCGATCTGCTGCCGGGCGAGAGCCGCGACATCAACGTGCGCGGCCCGGTGGATCTGGCCACGCTGCGCGAGGCGCTGGAGGTGCGCAGCCTCAACGATCGTTGAGGCTGCGCCGTCGGCGGTACCTGGCCTGGGCCGGTGCCCCCCCGGGTTGGCAGCGACCAGAAAGGGATCGTGTTACAGCTGGATCTGCTGGAAGTTCTCGACCCGCTCGTGACCGTGGGCGGCGTCGCCGACGCGCGGCATCGGGTAGTCGTCCAGACGGTCCAGCAGGCGGGTCTGCAGACCCGCCTCGCGCGCGGCATCAAGCTCTTCCACCACGTCGGACAGGAACAGGATCTCGCCTGCCGGCACGCCGATGGACTGGACGATGCGGCGGTAACTGTCGGCCTCACGCTTGCCGCCGATCTCGGTGTCGAACCAGCCTGACACCAGCGGGCTGAGATCGCCCGCGTCGCTGAAACCGAAAAACAGCTTCTGCGCCGGCACTGAACCGGAGGAGTAGACGTACAGCGGCAGGCCCGAGGCATGCCATCCCTTCAGCACCGGCGCCACTTCCGGATAGAAGTGCGCGGTGTAGTCGCCACGGCGATAGCCGGCGTCCCAGATCAGGCCCTGCAGCGCCTTCAGCGCCGTGTGCTTGCGGTCCTGGTCGATCCAGCCCTGCAGGGTCTCGGCGACCAGGCTGTCCTGGCAGGCGCCGCCGATTTCGCTGGCCACCGTGTCCAGCCAGCGGCGCACGTCCGGTCGCTGGCCATGCTCGGCCACGAAGCCGGGCAGCGCCTGGCGCGCATAGGGGAACAGCACGTTCTTGACGAACGAGATGCTGCTGGTGGTGCCTTCGATGTCGGTCAGGATGACGCGGGGCTGCATGGATCAGGATGCCTGGGTCGGAACGTAACGGGGGAATTTCTGCGCGATGTCGGTGCCGGTGAAGTGGCCGACCCAGCCATCCGGCTCGGTGAAGAAGCGGATGGCCACGAAACTCGGCTCCTCGCCCATGTCGAACCAGTGTGTGGTGCCATCGGGCACGGCGATCAGGTCATCCTTCACGCATTCGATCTCGTAGACCTTGTCACCCACGTGCAGGGTGAACAGCCCCGAGCCGGCAACGAAGAAGCGCACTTCGTCTTCCTTGTGGAAGTGCTCGTCGAGGAACTTCCTGCGCAGCTCGGCGCGGTTGGGATTGTCCGGCGCGATCGACGCCACATCCACGCTCTTGAAGCCGCGTTCGGCGACCAGGCGATCGATGTCGGCGCGGTAAGCGGCGAACACCTCGTCCTGGCTGGCGCCCGGCGCGACCGGTGCGGTGGCCTGCCAGCGCTCGAAGGTCACGCCGATCTTCTGCAGCTCGGCAGCGATGATGGCGCCGTCCTGGCTGTCCAGCAGCGGGGATTCGGGGCGGGTGTCGTCGTAGATGCGCAGTCGGCTCATGGCGGCAGCTTGAACGTCTCGGGGGGAGGACAGGGTAGCAGGGTGGCGGGCGGGCGCAGATTGCGGTTTGGAATCTGCTCAGCCACGCAGCCTGCGCAGTTCCAGTTCGCAGTGCAGCAGGAACTCGAATGCCTCAAGGTGGCGGCGCGCTTCGGCCATGTCGCGGCCCCAGGCGTACAGGCCGTGGCCATCGATCAGGTAGCCCCACAGCGTCTGGCGGTCCAGCAGATCCTCGACCTGGGCCGACAGCACGTTCATGTCCTGGGTGTTGGCGAACACCGGAACGTCGATGGCCATCTCGTGCGTGCTGTTGCCGGCAAAGGCTTTCAGCAGCTCATAGCCTTCCAGGCGGATGTGCCCCTGCGGTGCATACAGGCGCGAGGCGACGGTCTGCACCGGCGAATGCGTGTGCAGGACGCAGCCGACTTCCGGGAAACGCCTGTACAGCTGCGTGTGCAGCAGCGTCTCGGCGGACGGGCGCAGGGGACGGCCGACGGCCTGGCCATCGAAGTCCACGACCATGATGTCGTCCTCGATCAGCCGCCCCTTGTCCTTGCCGGAGACGGTGATTGCCGCATGGCGGTCGTCGAGGCGATGGGAGAAGTTGCTGCTGGTGGCCGGGGTCCAGCCGGCCTGGGCCAGTTCGCGGACGTTGTCGATCAGCAGCTGGGCGAGCTCGCTCAGGCGCGCGGTGTCGTAGGGGAGGGGGGCGGCGTTCATGCGGGCGATTTTACTGGATTCGGCCAACGGCGGAGCCCCTCGTGGCTGTCTCGCCGGGCGGGATTTCTTGCTTTGGCCGGGCGGGTGGGCTGTGCAGAGGACGCCGTAAACCCATCCTTGGGGGCTTGGCCGCGGCATCCCTGCCGCGGACACCCCTGCACAGCCCACCCGCCCGGCCACGGACAGGTTCCGTGCGCGTCAGCCACGGAGTGAAGAAGGAAAAGCGAAAAGCGGGTCGCTTCGCTGCGCTTGCTCGGAGCGGAGCATGGCTCCGCTCTACAGAGGATTCATCGACCTACGAAAATTCATCTCCTGGACGAATTCATCCACGCAAGACGTGGACCAACCAGACGCGCCAGGAGACTGTCGGAGGTGGGGCGGGTTGGGTTCGCGGGGGTGTCCGCGGCATGGATGCCGCGGCCAAGCCTCCAGGGATGGATTCACGGCGTCCCCCGCGAACCCAACCCGTCCCGCCAAACCCTCGGCCCCGCTGTTGCTGTTGCCGTTGCCGTTGCTCCGGCTTCAACGGCGGGTGCAGGGCCGCAGGCCCTGCAATGCAGAACCCCTTACTTCACCCGCAGGCGGCTGTGCCGGAAGCCGTAGCAGAAATAGATCACGAACCCGAAGAACGTCCACACGCCCATCAGCATCCAGTTGTGCATGGTCATCGCCGACAGCAGCGCCAGGCAGCTGAGCACGCCCAGGCTGCAGATCAGCCACGCCATCGGCATGCGGAACGGGCGCGGCAGGTCCGGCTGGGTGCGGCGCAGGATCAGCACGCCCGCACACACCGCCGCGAAGGCGATCAGCGTGCCCATCGAGGTCAGTTCGCCGAGCACATCCAGCGGGAACAGCGCAGCCAGCAGGGCGATGCCGATTCCGGTGATGACCGTATTGATATGCGGAGTGCGGTACTTCGGATGGATCCGGGTGAACACGGGCGGCAGCAGGCCATCGCGACCCATGATCATGAAGATGCGCGGCTGCGCGATCACCATCACCAGTACGACCGAAGAAAGGCCGACCAGTGCCCCGATTTCCACCACCACCCGCAGCCAGCCCAGCTGGGGATGCGCCGCGACGGCGGTGACCACCGGCTCATCGGTGCCGAGCAGGGTGTACGGCACCAGGCCGGTCATGACGGCCGCCATGGCGATGTACAGCACCGTGCAGACCACCAGCGAGAGCATCATGCCGATCGGCATGTCGCGCTGCGGACGGTGTGATTCCTGTGCCGCCACCGAGACCGCCTCGAAACCGATATAGGCGAAGAACACCATGGCAGCGCCGCGCAGCACGCCCTCCATGCCGTACTTGCCGGGCCCCTGGTTCTCCGGAATGAACGGGGTCCAGTTGGCAGGATCGACGTACTTCCAGCCAACCACGATCACCAGCACGATCAGGCCGGTCTTGAGCACCACCATGGCCATGTTCATGGCCGAGGACTTGCTGATGCCCACGTAGCACAGCCAGGTCAGCAGCAGCACCAGGATGGCCGCCGGCAGGTTGGCGATCGCGCCGGTCGGGCGCAGCTGCCCGTCCAGCGGTGCGCTCACCAGTGCGGCCGGCAGGTGGATGTCGAAGTGACTGAGCAGGCTCAGGAAGTAGCCGGTCCAGCTGACCGCCACTGCCGAGGCGGACACGCCGTACTCCAGCACCAGCATCCAGCCGATGAACCAGGCCGAGAGCTCGCCGAAGGTGGCATAGGTATAGGTATAGGCGCTGCCCGAGACCGGCACCATCGAGGCGAACTCGGCGTAGGCCATGGCGCAGAACGCGCAGCAGATGGCGGCCAGCACGAAGGAGAGCATGATGGCCGGGCCGGCATGGTTGGCTGCGGCCTGCCCGGTGATGACGAAGATGCCGCCGCCGATCACTGCGCCGATGCCCAGGGCGGTCAACCCCCAGGGTCCGAGGTGGCGGCGCAGGCTGAGGCCATTGGCGTCTTCATGGGCGGCATGCGGGTGCTTGGTGGCCCAGAGTTGCTTGAACATGTGTGGGGATCTTGTCGATGCGCGCCGGGGGGGCGCGCGGGCGGAAACACTGGCAGGAGCAGACGGGCCGGCGCAGGGCCGGCCCGCAGGTTCAGGCGGACTTGGCCAGCTTGCTGTTGCGCATGCCGTAGCCGAAGTAGATCAGCAGGCCCAGCACGGTCCAGCCGACGAACAGATGCCAGTGCACCACGAAGGCCTGCCAGAACAGGAACAGGCAGGCCGCCGCGCCCAGCGGGCAGATGATCCACACCACCGGCACGCGGAACGGACGATGCAGCTCCGGACGGGTATAGCGCAGAACCAGCACGCCGATGCATACGGTCGCGAACGCCAGCAGGGTACCCATCGAGACCAGTTCGCCCAGCACGTTCAGCGGCATCAGGCCGGCCAGTGCCGCAGCGATCACACCGACCACGATCGTGGCCCAGTACGGGGTGCGGAAGCGGGCATGGACCTTGCCGAAGAACTTCGGCAGCAGGCCGTCGCGGGAGATCGTGTAGGCGATGCGGGTCTGGCCCATCATCATCACCAGCACCACCGAGGACAGGCCGGCGATGGCGCCGATCTCGACTGCGGTCTTCAGCCAGGACAGGCTGGCATAGGGCTCCAGCGCGGTGGCCACGGGCTTGTCGGTGCCCAGCAGGTGATACGGCATCATGCCGGTCAGCACGGCGCAGACGATGATGTAGACGAGGGTGCACACGGCCAGCGACCCGAGCAGGCCGATCGGCATGTTGCGCTGCGGGTCCTTGGTTTCGCCGGCTGCGGTGGAAACCGCGTCGAAGCCGATATAGGCGAAGAACACGATGGTGGCGGCACGGAACACGCCGCTCCAGCCGAACTCGCCGGATACGCCGGTGTTCTCCGGAATGAAGGGCTGCCAGTTGGCCGGATCGATGTGGGCGGCGCCGAAGCCGATGAACAGGCAGATCACGGTGACCTTGATGGCCACGATGATGGCGTTGACGAAGGCCGACTGGGTCACGCCGACATACAGCAGGCCCGAGACCGCAGCGACGATCAGGACCGCCGGCAGGTTGAACAGCTTGCCGGAAGAGATGAACTCGCTCCCGGTCCATGCGATCGGTGCCGCACTGAGTGCGTCAGGGAACGGCATGTGCAGCGTGGTGGTGATGAAACTGATCAGGTAGGCCGACCAGCCCACCGCGACCGAGGCCGAGGCGAACAGGTACTCCAGTACCAGGCACCAGCCGATGAACCAGGCCATGCCCTCGCCGAGCGTGGCGTAGGAGTAGGAGTAGGCGCTGCCCGATACCGGCATCATCGCGGCGAACTCGGCGTAGCACAGGCCGGCGAGTGCGCAGGCGATGCCGGCGAAGACGAACGAGAGCATCACTGCCGGGCCGGCGTGGTTGGCCGCGGCCTGACCGGTCAGTACGAAGATGCCTGCACCGATCACCGCCCCTACGCCAAGCAGGATCAGGTGTTTCGCCGTGAGGGTCCGTTTCAGCGTGGCTTCGCCGTCCAGGCTACCTTCGATGGGTTCGCCGGCATCGACGTGCCCGGCCGGTTGCACCGGCTTGACCCTCAACAGAGCTTTCAGCATGCAGTACTTCCCTAATGATCGGTTTGGGGGCCGTCGATACGTTGCCGGCAGCCCTGAATGGTGAAGGCCGCGCGAACGGCCCGCTGTACCTTAGCCAAAGCTGAAGCCAACGCACAAGCGCAATCGCAACAATGAGCGGCGATAATGAACAGTATTTTTCCGAACCACCCCCATTCATGAGCCACACCGCCGAAACCCTTGCCGCGCTTGATGATCGCCTGCGCAGTCTGCTGCGGGACCATGCGCGCCTCGAGCCCGCCCACGACGCCCTGGCTGCCGAATTCGGCACATTGCTGGACGATCCGGAAGATCCGTTCCGGCGCGAGCGGTTGGCCGGCCACTTCACCGCCAGCTGCTGGCTGGTCAGCGCCGATGGCCAGCGCCTGCTGCTGACCCACCACCGCAAGCTGCAGCGCTGGCTGCAGCTGGGCGGCCACGCCGACGGCGACCGCGACCTGGCCCGGGTGGCGCTGAAGGAGGCAGAGGAGGAGTCGGGGCTGTCCGGGCTGGTGCTGGACGATCCGGCGATCTTCGACCTGGACAAGCATTGGATCCCCGAACGCGGGGACGTGCCGGGGCATTGGCACTACGACGTGCGCTTCGTGATCCGGGCGCTGGGGGGCGAGGACTTCGTGCTCAGCGAGGAATCGCTGGACCTGGCCTGGCGGCCGGTGACCGAAGTCGCGGCCGATCCGGAATCGGACGAATCGATGCAGCGCATGGCGCGCCGGTGGTTGGCGCGCTGACGGGGACGTTCACCTCATGCGCGGGCCGCCGGGCCGTGCCCGGCGAACCTTCAATCAATACAGGATGCGGGTGCGCAACGTGCCCGGAATGGCCGCCAGTTCTTCGCGCACCGCAGTGGCCTGCTCCTCGCTGGCGGTGATGTCGATCACCACGTAACCCACCTTCGGGTCCGTGCGCAGGAACTGGCCGTCGATGTTGACGTTGTGGCGCGAGAAGATCTCGTTGACCTTGGACAGCACGCCCGGCACGTTCTGGTGGATGTGCAGCAGGCGCAGGCTGTCTTCGTGTTCGGGCAGGGTCACTTCCGGGAAGTTGACCGCCGACAGGGTGCTGCCGTTGTCGCTGTAGCGCACCAGCTTGGCGGCGACTTCCACGCCGATGTTGTCCTGCGCTTCCAGCGTGCTGCCGCCGACATGCGGGGTCAGGATCACGTTGTCGTGGCGGGTCAGCGGTGATTCGAAGATGTCGCCGTTGCCCTTCGGCTCCACCGGGAACACATCCAGTGCAGCCCCACCGACATGGCCGCTGGCCAGCGCTGCGTCCAGCGCATCGATGTCGACCACGGTGCCGCGCGCCGCATTGATCAGGTGCGCGCCCTTGCGCATCTTCGCCAGCTCGGTGCTGCCGATCATCCACTGCGTGGCCGGGGTCTCCGGCACGTGCAGGGTAACGATGTCGGCACGTGCCAGCAGGTCGTCCAGGCTGGCCGCGGCACGCGCATTGCCCAGCGCCAGCTTGGTTTCCACGTCGTGGAAGATCACCTGCATGCCCAGCGATTCGGCCAGCACGCCGACCTGGGTGCCGATGTGGCCGTAGCCGATGATGCCCAGCGTCTTGCCCCGTACCTCATGGCTGCCGCTGGCGGACTTCGACCAGCCGCCGCGGTGGCATTCAGCGTTCTTCTGCGGGATGCCACGGGTCAGCATGATCGCCTCGGCGATCACCAGTTCGGCCACGCTGCGGGTGTTGGAATAGGGCGCGTTGAACACCGGGATGCCGGCCAGCTCGGCCGCGTCCAGATCGACCTGGTTGGTGCCGATGCAGAAGCAGCCCACCGCGATCAGGCGCTTGGCCTCGGCCAGCACCTCGGCGCTGAGCTGGGTGCGCGAACGGATGCCGACGATATGCGCCTCGGCGATGCGCGCCTTCAGTTCGTCCTCGGGCAGCGCCTTGGTGTGCGCCTCGATCTGGCTGTAGCCGGCGGCGCTGAATACCTCCACGGCGGTCTGGCTGACCCCCTCCAGCAACAGCACGCGGATATCCTGCTTCGGGAACGAGGTCTTCTTCGGCGACATGGGGCAACACGGCCAGTGGGACAGGGGCTGACCACTATGCCAGATCGGACCGCCCATGGTGCAGTGCGCAATTGGTTGCATCCGTAGCTATCTGTGCGGCACTGCGGGGCTGGACGCTGGCGCGTGCCACTGGCACGCTTGCCCGTTCGTCACGCACCGCGCTGGACCGACATGACCGATTCCCGCATTGCCTCGCTGCTGCAGGCCTGTCCCGGCCTGAAGCTGAAGACCGACCCATCCGACCTGGAGCATTACGGTCGCGACTGGACCCGGCGCTGGACGCCGGCGCCGCTGGCGATCGCGCTGCCGGCCACGGTCGAGGAGGTGCAGGCGGTGATGCGCTGGAGCGCGGCCGAAGCGGTTGCGGTCGTGCCCTCCGGCGGCCGTACCGGGCTGTCCGGCGGCGCGGTAGCCGCCCACGGCGAACTGGTGCTGAGCCTGGAACGGATGAACAAGGCCCTGGCCTACGACGCGGTCGACCGGACCCTGGTGGTACAGGCCGGCATGCCGCTCGAAGCGCTGCACAACGCCGCGCTGGAGCATGGATTGATCTATCCGGTCGACTTCGCCGCGCGCGGATCGTGTTCGATCGGCGGCAACATCGCCACCAATGCCGGCGGCATCCGCGTGATCCGGTACGGCAACACCCGTGAATGGATCGCCGGATTGAAGGTGGTCACTGCCAGCGGCGAACTGCTGGAATTGAACAAGGGCCTGATCAAGAACTCCAGCGGCTACGACTTCCGCCAGCTGCTGATCGGTTCAGAAGGCACGCTGGGCGTGATCGTCGAGGCGACGGTGAAGCTGACCGATCCCCCGCCGGCCAGCAACGTGATGCTGCTGGCGTTGCCCAGCTTCGAGGTGCTGATGCAGGTATTCGCCGCCTTCCGTGCGCGCCTGCAGCTGCAGGCGTTCGAGTTCTTCACCGACCGGGCGCTGGAACACGTGCTGGCACATGGTGCGCAGGCGCCGTTCGACGAAGTGCATCCGTACTATGTCGTGACCGAGTTCGCTGCCAATGATGAGGCACAGGAAGCCGCGGCCATGGCGGCCTTCGAGGACTGCATGGGCAACGGCTGGGTCAGCGACGGTGTGATCAGCGCCAGCGACGCCCAGGCGGCCCAGCTGTGGCGCCTGCGGGAGGGCATCACCGAATCACTGGCGCGCTACAAGCCCTACAAGAATGACGTCTCGGTGCGTATCTCGGCGATGCCGGCATTCCTGGCCGAGACCCAGGCGCTGATCGGCCAAGCTTATCCACACTTCGATGTGGTCTGGTTCGGCCATATCGGCGACGGCAACCTGCACATCAACGTGCTGAAGCCGGACGACACCAGCGACGCCGAGTTCCTTGCCCAGTGCGAGCAGGTGACCAAGCTGCTGGCGCAGGTGCTGGCGCGTTTCGATGGCAGCATTTCGGCCGAACACGGGATCGGCCTGGTCAAGAAGGGTTACCTGGACAGCACGCGCGGGTCGGCGGAAATCGCGTTGATGAAGGCGGTCAAGCGCGCGTTCGATCCCGAAGGGCGGCTGAACCCGGGCAAGCTGTTCGACGCCTGATCTGGGCAAACCCTTCACGCACCCGTTACGCTCCTCCCATTCCTTCAACCGGCCTTCGACCGATGATCCGACCGTTCCTGCTGATTGCCCTGCTGTCCCTGCCGCTGGCCGGCTTCGCTTCCAGCTTCGCCGGCACCTCGGCCGGTTCGGCAACCGGTGCATCGTCCGGCTCGTCGGGCAGCAGCTCGGGTGACGACAAGGTCGTGCGCGCAGCGCGCGATGATGCCGCGGCCTTTGTCGCCAGCGACGGCCAGATCCGTGGCGCGTGCCTGCAGGCCGCGCTGGTCCATCTGCGCGAGCAGGACGCTGCCGCGCAGCAGCAGAGCGATCTGGAACTGGCGCGCGCCCTGCTGGCGCGTTGATCCGGGCCGCATGCCGCCCGCGGTTTCGCTTGCCGTGGCGCCGGCCGATGCACGGCTGAACGTCTTGCGTACGCGGGCAGCAGCAGATGCCGGCCGCGACCCGGCGCTGTCCAAGCGTGCCCTGCATGCAGGATGGGGTATCGCATTGGCGTGGCTGGCGATACCGGTGGCGCATGCGACCGACCGCCTGCAGCTGGACCCCGCAGGCCTGGACCCAACACAACAACGGCTGGCCCGGCAGACCCTGGCCGACGTGCAGTCGCTGCTGCCCGAGGGGCTGCTGCGCGCGTTGCCGCCGCAGGTGCAGGTGCGCTGGAGTGAGGCCCTGCCGGCCGATGTGCACGGTCGGGCCTTTGGCGGACGCGTGTCGCTGCGTCGCGACCTGCTGGATGAGGAGGTGCCCGGCGCCCGCCGCGCGCGACGCAGCGCGCTGGTGCACGAACTGGCCCACGTTGCCGACCGCAACGGTGCAGGCTGGTCGCGCAGCGCGCGCTGGCGCGATCTGTCCGGCTGGCAGCGCAGGCCGTGGCATCTGGGCCGCGGTGACAATGATTTCCGTGACCGCAGCCCGGATCCCTACGAGCTGACGGATGCGGCCGAGTACCTGGCAGTGAATGCCGAGCATTTCGTGCTCGATGGTGCGTTCGCCTGCCGCCGTCCAGCCCTGGCGCAGTGGTACCGGGCGCATTTCGGCACGCCGCCATCGCTGCCACGCCCGCACTGTGAGGCAACCCTCCCATTGCTGCAGGCCGAAGCGGAGGAGGGGGCAGCCTCGTTGCTGCAGCTGGATCCCGCGCGCGTCTATGCGGTGGACTACCTGTTCGCCGAAGGCAGCCGGCAGCCGATGAGCCGCTGGGGCCACAGCATGCTGCGGCTTGTCATCTGCCGGCCGGGCCGGACGCCGGGACCGGCGTGCCGGCTGGATCTCGAACATCACCGCGTGCTGTCCTTCCGCGCGTTCGTGGGCGATGTGCAGATTTCCAACTGGCGTGGCCTGACCGGCGACTATCCTTCGCGCCTGTTCGTGCTGCCGCTGCAACAGGTGGTGGATGAATACACCAAGGTCGAGCTGCGTGGCCTGCAGTCGCTGCCCCTGCGCCTGCAGCGCGAAGAAATCGCCAGCCTGCTGGAACGCACCGCGCAGGTGCATTGGACCTATGACGGACGCTACTACTTCGTCAGCAACAACTGCGCGGTGGAGACTGCGAAACTGCTGCAGGCCGGCGTGCCCCGGCTCGGCCAGGCCGGGCTCGCCCAGCTCACCCCGCGGGGACTGCGGCGTCGGCTGGCACGGCTGCATGTTCTGGACGACCAGGTCCTGGCGGATCGGGCGGGTGCGCAGGCCCAGGGGTATTACTTCGCCTCCGCGCGTGATCATTACCAGCAGCTTTTTTCCGTGGCTGCCACCCAGCTCGCCTTGCCGGCGCGCGACGTGCGCGCATGGCTGAATCTGCCCGCGCGCGAGCGCGGCCCCTGGCTGCTGCAGGGTGATCTGCGCGCAAGTGCTGGCCTGCTGCTGCTGGAACAGGCCGCGCAGCGACGCGCGGAGCTGCGCGCGCGTGACGTGCTGAAGCGTAGTCTGCTGGCGGCGCCGGAGAGCGCTGAGGCACGCAGTCTGCGTGAACTGCTGGACCTGAGCGGGCAGTGGCTGCGTCCTGGGGAGCTGCTGGCGGACGGTGGCTACGGCTTGCCGCTGCCCGAGGAACAGGTACTGCTGGCCGACCGCGTTGCGCTGGCCAGCGCCCAGGCGGTGCCGGCATGGCGGACCCTGCGCATGCAGCTGCGACAGCAGCTGCCGGCGTCGCAGCGGGGGGAACTCGATGACATCGACGCGAACCTGGCGGCGCTGGGTGAGCGTCTGCGACGGCAGGCGACGCCTACTGACGCGGCAGTTCGATGACGAAGCGGCTGCCGCCGCTGCCACCGGGCGCGCAGTAGACCTTTCCGCCATGTGCATCGGCGATGGCCTTGACCACGGCCAGGCCCAGGCCGCTGCCACCACCCTGGCGCGAACGTGAACCGTCGGCGCGCATGAAGGGGCTGAAGATGTCCGCGTGCAGTGCCGGATCGATGCCGGGGCCCTCATCCTCGATGGCAACCTGCACGTGCCCCGGGGTGTCATGCACGGCGATCCGCACCCGGCCCGGGCTGGCGTAGCGGCGTGCGTTCTCCAGCAACGCAAGAAGCGCCTGCCGCAGGCGGGTCGGATCGCAGTGGGCGTTGTGCTCCTCGCGGCTGGTCTCCAGTTCCAGCACGAAGCCGGCCGCGCGGAACTGGGGATCGACCAGGGTCATCACCGAGTGCACCTGGGCCACCACATCGGTGCGGGCGCGGCGCACGTCCAGCCGGGCGTTGTCCGCCAGGCTCAGCACGCGCAGATCCTCGATCAGCCGCGACAGCCCTTCCACCTGCGCCAGCAGGCTGCGGAACTGCGATTCGTCGGGGTGGAACACGCCTTCGGCCAGGCCCTGCAGGCGACCGCGCAGGATGGTGACCGGCGTGCGCAGTTCGTGGGCGATGGCGGCGTGCCACATCATCCGTTCGCTTTCCATGTGCTGCAGGCGGCGCGCCATCGCGTTGAAGTCGTCGACCAGCGCGGCGACCTCGCCGGGAGAGTTGCCGTCGGCGCTGGCGCGTGCGCCCAGGTCGCCGCTGGCCAGCGCGCGCACGCTGTCGACCAGCGAATTCAACGGGGACAGGATACGGTGGGCGAGGCGGAACGATGCGGCGATCGCAAGGGCCAGCCCGGTCAGGATGACACCGACCATCCAGGCCAGTTCGGGACCGGTGGGCAGCCAGCTCTCCGGCTCGACCGTACTGGCCGGCGAAAACTCGACCAGCACCGCATACAGCAGCCAGGACGAGAGGATCATCATCACGATGACGCCGATCACCATCAGCGACATCGAGACGACGATGTGCCGGCTGAGCCCGGACCGGCGCATCAGCGGTCGGCCATCAGGCGGTAACCGACGCCGCGCACGCTGGCCGGGATGTTGACCATGCCCACGTCGTCCAGCTTGCGGCGCAGCTTGCTGACATGGCTGTCGACCGTGCGCTCCAGCGCTTCACTCTCAGGCAGGCATTCATGCATCAGTTCGCTGCGGCTGAAGATGCGGGTCGGTGCCAGGGCCATGCAGTGCAGCAGCTTGAACTCGGTCAGCGTCAGCAGGACTTCATGGCTGTAGCCATCGCCTTCCACATGCACGGCATGGGTTGCCGGATCGATCAGCAGCTGCCCGATGCGCAGTGCCGCCGGTGCATCCACGCGTGAGGATCTGAGCGTCCGCCGCAGCACCGCGCGCACGCGCGCAGCCACCTCGGCCGGGTTGAACGGCTTGACCACGTAGTCGTCGGCGCCCATGCGCAGCGCGGTCAGCTTGTCCAGGTCCTGGTCGAGCGCGGTCAGCATGATCACCGGCGTTTCCCCGCGCTGGCGCAGCTGGCTCAGCACGCTCCATCCGTCCAGCCGCGGCAGTTGTACATCCAGCAGGACCAGGTCCGGACGCATGTTGCGGTGCAGGTCCAGTGCACTGTGGCCGTCGCCGGCGCGCAGGGTGCGCAGGCCCTCACGTTCAAGATAGGCAGTGAGGATGTCGGCGATCTCGGCCTCGTCCTCCACGATCAGGACCAGGGCGGCGAGGGCAGTGGAGGCGTGCATGCGTGGATCAGGCCATAAGGTGCTTGCCTCCATCGTATCTCCACACTTCCTCCATCGAAACCCCATCATCGCCGCGCAGACTGCGCGCTTCATGACCTATCCGCCGCGCCTGCGGCATTGTGCACAGCAATGAGAACCTTCAGGACCCCGGCCGCGTTGATCGCGGTCCTCGCCTTGGCCATGACGGCCTGTTCCTCGCCCGAAGCCAGCCCCGAACCCGCACCGCGCGTGAGTGTGGTCACCGTCGGCCCACAGGTCGTGCAGCGCGACGATGAGCTGCCGGGCCGCGTGACGGCCGTGCGTACCGCACAGATCCGTGCGCAGGTCGGCGGCATCGTGCAGCGTCGCCTGTTCGAGCAGGGGGCCGAAGTCACCGCCGGGCAGGCGTTGTTCCAGATCGATCCGGCGGCCTTCCGTGCGGACGTCGATTCGGCGCTGGCGGCCCTGCAGCGCAGCGAGGCGGCGCTTGCCCGCAGCCGTGTGCAGTCGCAGCGGCTGCACGCCCTGGCGGCGGCGCAGGCCGTCAGCCAGCAGCATCGCGACGACGCCAGCGCCGAGTACGAGCAGGCGCGCGCCGCGGTGAATGAAGCCCGGGCGATTCTTGCCCGCCGCCAGCTGGACCTGCGCTATGCGACGGTCAGCGCGCCGATCAGCGGACGCATCGATCAGGCATGGGTGACCGAGGGAGCGCTTGTCGGCGTGGCCGATGCCGAGCCGATGGCGGTGGTGCAGCAGATCGACCAGGTCTACGTGGATGTTCGCCAGCCTGCGTCCCAGCTGGAGTCGCTGCAGCGCAGCGCCGCGAGCGGTGGACAGTCGTCGGTGGCGATCATCGGCCCGGCGGGCCGGCCGTTGTCGGAACGTGGCGAGCTGCTGTTCTCCGGCATCAGCGTCGATGCGCGTACGGGCGACGTGATGCTGCGCATCCTGGTGAACAACCCGCAGCGCCAGCTGCTGCCCGGAATGTACGTACGGGCAAGAGTGCCGCGCGGTGCTCCGTCCAGTGCGCTGGTTCTGCCGCAGCAGGCCGTACTGCGCAGTGCCGGTGGTCAGGCCTACGCCTGGGTGGTCGGCAGTGACGGCAAGGCGGTGATCCGCACGCTGGAGATCGATGGCAGCGTGGATCGGCAGTGGCTGGTCCGGCATGGCCTGAAGGCGGGCGAGAAGGTGGTCGTCGAAGGCCAGGAGCGCCTGCAGGAGGGCGTGGTGGTCCAGATGCACGACTGGTCACGGCCCGTCGCCATTGCCGGGGCTGCACCGTCAGGTCGTCAGGGCTGAGTCCGCCAGGACCCGGCCGATCCAGGAAAATCCAACATGGCACGTTTCTTCATCGATCGCCCGGTGTTCGCCTGGGTGCTGGCGATCTTCATCATCCTTGCCGGTGTCCTGGCGATTCCGCGGTTGGCCGTGGAGCGTTACCCGGCAGTCGCTCCGCCCAGTGTCAGCATCTATGCGAGCTATCCAGGCGCAAGCCCGCAGACATTGAACGATGCGGTAGTCGCGCTGATCGAGCGCGAACTGTCCAGCGTCAAGCACCTGCTGTACTTCGAATCGTCGGTGGATACCTCCGGGGAGGCGTCGATCACGGCGACCTTCCAGCCGGGAACCAACCCCGAACTGGCCCAGGTCGATGTGCAGAACCGGATCAAGGCGATCGAGCCGCGGTTGCCGCGCAGCGTGCGCCAGAACGGGCTGTACGTGGAGGCGGCCGATTCCGGTTTCCTGATGCTGGTCGGCCTGCGTTCGCCGGATGCCAGCGTCAGCGAGGCCGCGCTGGGTGACTTCATGGCGCGCAACATCATCGAGGAACTGCGCCGCATCGACGGTGTCGGTCGCGTGCAGCTGTTCGGCGCGGAGCAGGCGATGCGCGTCTGGCTCGATCCCACGCGGCTGACCGGGTACGGCCTGACCATCGGTGACGTTGCCAGCGCCATCGAGCAGCAGAACCTGGAGATCGCACCGGGTCGCATCGGCGACTCCCCCGGTCTGCCCGGCCAGCGCCTGACCGTGCCGCTGACCGCCGATGGCCAGCTGTCCACGCCCGCGCAGTTCGCTTCGATCGTGCTGCGTGCGCGGGCGGATGGCTCGCGGGTACTGCTGGGTGACGTCGCCCGGGTCGAACTGGGGGCGCAGAGCTACGCCTGGGGTACCCGAGAGGATGGTCAGCCTGCGACGGCGGCGGGCGTCCAGCTGCGGCCCGGAGCGAACGCCGTACGCACTGCGGCAGCGGTGCGCGAAAGGATGGCCGAGCTGGCGCCGCTGCTGCCGCGTGGTGTCGAGGCGAGCATTCCGTTTGATACCGCACCCTTCGTCAGCATCTCGATCCGCAAAGTAGTGCAGACACTGCTGGAGGCCATGCTGCTGGTGTTCGCGGTGATGTACCTGTTCCTGCAGAACTGGCGCTATACGCTGATACCTGCCGTGGTCGCGCCGATTGCGCTGCTGGGTACGTTCGCGGCGATGCTGGCGCTGGGGTTCTCGATCAACGTCCTCACCATGTTCGGCATGGTGCTGGCGATCGGCATCATCGTCGATGATGCGATCGTGGTGGTCGAAGGCGTGGAACGGATCATGGCCGAGGAGGGGTTGCCACCCCGCGAGGCGACGATCAAGGCAATGCGCGAACTGACCGGCGCGGTAATCGGCATCACCCTGGTACTGACCGCGGTGTTCATTCCGATGGCGTTCGCCAGTGGTTCGGTAGGCGCGATCTACCGTCAGTTCACCGTCGCGATGTCGGTATCGATCCTGTTCTCCGCACTGCTGGCGCTCAGCCTCACGCCTGCACTGTGCGCCACGCTGCTGCGCGGAAGTACACGCGGGCATCATGGTCGCAGTGGCCTGTTCGGCGCCTTCAACCGCGGCTTCGAGCGGATGACCGGCCGCTACCAGCGTGGCGTGGCCGCTGTGCTGCAGCGAAGCGGGCGCATGATGGGGGTGTTCGTCGCACTGGTGGCAGCGCTTCTGCTGGGCCTGAACGGGTTGCCCGGGGCATTCCTGCCGGAGGAGGACCAGGGGTACTTCATGACCTCGATCCAGCTGCCGGCCGAGGCGACCACCGAGCGCACGCTTGCCGTCGTTGAAGCGTACGAACGTCACGTGGCCTCGCGCCCCGGCGTTGCATCCAACCAGTCGATCCTCGGGTACAGCTTCTCCGGCTCGGGGCCGAGTGCTGCACTGGCCTACACGATGCTGAAGGATTGGGGGGAGCGTGCCGGTGCGACGGCTGCCGGCGAGGTGGAGGCGGTACGGAAGGCGATGTCGACGCTGGTCGAGGGCGAAGTCATGAGCGTGATGCCGCCGGCCATCGACAGCCTCGGCCGCTCGTCAGGCTTCTCGCTGGCGCTGCAGGCGCGGACCGGGCAGACCCAGGCCGAGCTGCGCGCTGCCCTCCAGCAGCTGCTGCAGCTGGCCCAGGCCAGCACACTGCTGTCCGATGTGCATGCCGATGGAATGCCCGCAGGTACCAGCGTCCGGCTTGACATCGATCGCGCCAAGGCCGAGGCGATGGGCGTGGCGTTCAGCGAGATCAGCGGAACGCTGTCGGCGGCAATGGGCTCGCAATACGTCAACGACTTTCCGAACAAGGGACGGCTGCAGCAGGTCATCGTCCAGGCCGATGCGCCGTACCGGATGGAGCTGGGCGACGTGCTCAAGCTGTATGTCCGCAACAGCGAAGGGGGCATGGTGGCGCTGTCGGAGCTGGTCGATCCGCAGTGGACGGAAGCGCCCCTGCAGCTGCAGCGCTATCTCGGCTTCCCGGCATTGAATCTGTCCGGCGCGCCCGCGTCGGGCGTTTCCACCGGGCAGGCGATGGACGAGATGGAGCGCCTGGCCCGGCAGCTGCCGGCGGGCTTCGCACTGCAGTGGACCAGTCAGTCGCTGCAGGAGCGCGAGTCCGGCGCGCAGGCCCCGTGGTTGCTGCTGCTGTCGATGCTGGTGGTGTTCCTGGTCCTGGCGGCGCTGTACGAGAGCTGGTCCATACCAATGGCGGTGATGCTGGTGGTGCCGCTGGGCCTGCTGGGAGCCGTAGCGGCGGTGCTGCTGCGGGGCATGCCCAACGACGTTTTCTTCAAGGTCGGCATGATCACGGTGATCGGCCTGTCGGCGAAGAACGCGATCCTGATCGTCGAGTTCGCGCGACAGCTGCAGCAGCAGGGACGCGGGCTGGTGGAAGCGGCCGTGGAGGCAGCGCGCCTGCGCCTGCGGCCCATCGTGATGACGTCGCTGGCGTTCGCGCTCGGCGTGGTGCCTTTGATGGTGGCGCAGGGTGCCTCGAAGGAAACACAGCAGGCAATCGGTACCGGTGTGTTCGGTGGCATGGTCAGCGCGACCGTGCTCGCGGTGTTCTTCGTGCCGGTGTTCTATGTGGTGGTGCAGGGGGTGCGGCAACGGATCGCGCGGCGCCTGCGCAGGCGCCGGCCACTGCCGGAAGGATCTGTGGATGGGAACGGATAACGGTCAAACGCTGCACGACGTACAGCTGAAGGCGCTGGAACGGCGCCTGTGCCAGGCCCTGATCGAGGGTGATCGGCAGGCACTGTCGCTGCTGTTGTCGCCGGCGATGTTCATGATGGATGGCGATGGCGGGCGTCTGTTTGATCTGCCCTGGCTGGATGACTGGTTGGGCGGGCACCTGCAGGTGCGGGCGCTGCATCTGCAGGCGGTGGACACCCTGCTGTGCGGTCGGCTGGCGCTGCTGTCCAGCCCGGTGCAGATGGTGGTCGTCCGGCACGGGCAGGAGCAGGCATTGCGGCTGCGTCTGTTGCGGGTCTGGGCCTGTAGTTCCGGCGGGGAGGGCGCGCAGTTGCTGTCGATGACGGTGCTCGCGGCGTGAACGCGATCACATCGGTTTCAGCGTCGGCTCATCGCCGGATGATAGGGTGGTTTTTTCTGTACGGTCGACAAGGAGTCGAGTCATGCGTGTAGTTTCCAGTCTGTCGACGGCTTCGCTGGCCCTGGTGCTGGCGGCCTGCCAGCCCTCGACGCCGCCTGCCGCAGCAGGGGGCACGGCTGACCCGGCGCCGCCGGAGCCGCAGCCGCTGTCCACGAACTCGACCGCCAGCCAGACGGCCTATCAGTGTGGCGATCTGGCCGTGCGGGCGACGTTCAACGGCGAGGACGCAGCCACCGTGGTGATCGGGGATCGCACGTTCGCCATGACCTCCGAGCGTGCTGCTTCGGGGGCGAAGTACGGCGACGGGCAGGGCAACAGTTTCTGGACGAAGGGCCACGATGACGGGCTGCTCAGCCTGAAGGGTGAAGTGGACCGCGAGTGCCGCGCGGTGGAGGCTACGGAAGGCGACGGCCGTGCCGGTGCTGCCGCGTTCAGGGCGACCGGCAACGAACCGGGGTGGCTGGCGGTGGTCGACGGTGACACGCCGGGCCTGCAGGTGCAGGTCGATTATGGCCAGCGGCACTTCGACGTGGGCGCGCCCAACCAGGGGGCGGACGGGTGGAGTGGCAAGGCTGCGGACGGTACCGACATCAAGCTCACCTTCCAGCGCACGACGTGCACGGACGACATGAGCGGCGAGCCGTTCGAGGCGAAGGCGATGCTGACCGTCGGCACGCGCCAGTACCATGGGTGTGGCAATTTCGGCGCCAGGCAGCCGTAAGTTGGTCGGCAGAGCCGAGCGGGGCTCGGCTCTGCCAGGCGCGTGCGGTCAGCTCAGTCCGCGCGGCCTGCGAACTCGCCGGTGGCAGTGTTCACCAGCACGCGTTCGCCATTGACGATGTACTCCGGGACCATGATCTCGATACCGGTATTGAGCTTGGCCGGCTTGGGACGCTTGGTGGCGGTGCCGCCCTTCAGTTCCGGCGGGGTCTCGATCACTTCCAGCACCACCGAGGCCGGCAACTGGATGGCCACCGGCTGCTCGTCGATCACCTGCACGTAGATGCCGGTCAGGCCATCGGTGATGTAGCCGGCGTCGTCGCCGATGACGTCCGCATCCAGGGTGTAGGGGGTGTAGTCCTCGTCATCGAGGAAGACGAACGCATCGCCATCCTTGTACGAATAGGTGGACTGGCGGCGCAGCAGTTCGACCTCGACCAGATTGTCGTCGGCATCGAAGCTGGCATCGAGCTTGTTGCCGCCCGGCACGCTGTACATGATGAAGCGGAAGCGGACGTTGCCACCCCGGCCCTGCGGGGAGCTGCGCTCGATGTCGCGGATCTGGTAGACGCCGTTGTTGTACTCGACGACGTTGCCCTTCTTGATGTCGTTGGCTTTCATGGTGATCTGGGTCGTTGGGGGTGGACGCCGTCCCGGCGCCCGGGGGAATCACTTCGGAGCGAGGCGGGTAGCGCCGTCCAGGCGGATGGTCTCGCCATTGAGGTAGGTGTTGCCGAGGATGAAGCCGACCAGGCTGGCGAAATCCTCCGGCTTGCCGAGTCGCGACGGGAACGGGATCGAGGCGGCAAGCGACTGCTGTACGGCTTCGGGCATGCCATCGACCATCGGTGTCCAGAACACGCCCGGGGCGATGGTGTTGACGCGGATGCCGAAGCGCGAGAGCTCGCGGGCCATCGGCAGCGTCATCGACACCACACCGCCCTTGCTGGCGGCGTACGCGGCCTGGCCGATCTGACCCTCATAGGCGGCGATGCTGGCGGTGTTGATGATGACACCGCGTTCGCCATCGGCGCCGGCCTCGTTGTGCTGCATGCGGTTGGCGGCGGCCTTGGCCACGTTGAAGCTGCCGATCAGGTTGACCATCACCGTGCCCTGGAAGCCGGCCAGCGGCATCGGGCCTTCCTTGCCGAGCACACGGCCCGCGCCGAGGATGCCGGCGCAGTTCATCGCCACGTTGAGCCCGCCGAGGAAATCGTGGGCCTGGTCGATGGCCGCCGCCACGGCAGCTTCATCACTGACGTTGACGTTGAAATAGCGGGCGTTGTCGGCACCCAGCGCGGCGACGGCGGCGCTGCCTTTGTCGTCGTTGAGGTCGAACAGGGCCACCTTGCCGCCTTGGGCGACGAGGTGCTCGGCCACGGCCAGGCCAAGGCCGGAAACGCCGCCGGTGATCACGGCACGTACGGAAGACAGCTGCATTGCACGGTCCTGCAGGTTCGAGAACCGCCGATTCTAACGGAAGCCACGACCGCTGCCGTTGTGCACCGCGCCGCCCGGAGCCCGGGCGACGCGCCCTGATGGATCAGACGGCCGCGAGCGCCTGGCCGGTGCGGCTGGCGGTCGCACGCCCGAGCAGGCCGGCCAGCCAACGACCGGTTTCCGCCAGCGCCGGCAGGTCCACCCCGCTGTCCAGGCCAAGGCCCTGCAGCAGATAGACCACGTCCTCGCTGGCGACGTTGCCGCTGGCTCCTTTCGCGTAAGGGCAGCCGCCCGCGCCGGAGACGGCGCTGTCGACCACGCGCACGCCTTCTTCCAGGCAGGTAGCGATGTTGGCAATGGCCTGCCCGTAGGTGTCATGGAAGTGCACGGCCAGCGCGCTCATCGGGATCTCCGCGGCGACTGCCTGCAGCATCGCCCGTGCCTTGCGCGGCGTGCCGACGCCGATCGTGTCGCCCAGCGAGATCTCATAGCAGCCCATCTGGTGCAGGGCGCGCGCCACCCGCACCACATCGGCCAGGGGGACCTCGCCCTGGTAGGGACACCCCAGCACGGTGGAGACATAGCCGCGCACCCGTACGCCATCGGCGGCGGCGCGGCGCAGGATCGGCTCGAAGCGGGCCAGCGACTCGTCGATGCCGGCGTTGGTGTTGGTGCGGTTGAACGCCTCGGAGGCGGCCGTGAACACCGCCACTTCCTCCACGCCGACCGCGAGCGCCCGCTCGTAGCCCTGTTCATTCGGTACCAGCACTGGATAGTGGATGCCGGGCCGGCGCTGGATGCCGGCATAGACCTCAGCGGCATCCGCCAGCTGCGGCACCCACTTCGGGCTGACGAAACTGGTCGCTTCGATGCTGCGCAGGCCGGTGGCCGACAGGCGGTTGATCAGCTCGATCTTGTCGGCCGTAGAGACCGGTTGCTTTTCGTTCTGCAGGCCGTCCCGCGGGCCGACCTCGACGATGCGCACGTAGTCGCTCATGCCTCCGTCTCCGCAGCGCGGCGCTGGCAGACCGCCTCGATGTTGTTGCCGTCCGGGTCGAGCACGAAGGCGGCGTAGTAGTTCGGGTGATACCAGGGACGCACGCCGGGAGCGCCATTGTCGCGTCCTCCGGCGGCCAGGGCGGCGGCATGGAACGCGTCCACCTGCGCGCGGCCGGTACAGGCGAAGGCGACGTGCACGCCATGGCTGACGCTGCCGCCATTGCCGATCCAGAAGAACGGCTTGCCATCGCGGCCGAAGCCGACCTGGTCATGGGTGCCGGTCTGCTCCGCGGTGACTTCCATCACCACGCCGATCTGCAGTGGGGCCAGTGCCTGGCTGAAGAACGCCCTGCTGCGCGCCAGGTCGGCGCTGGTCAAACCAAGATGATCGAGCATGTTCAGGCCTCCGTGACCCAATGGGGGGCGCGCTTGTCGAGGAAGGCGCCCAGGCCTTCCTGACCCTCGGCCGAGACCCGCAGGCGCGCGATCAGGGCGGCATTGTCGCGGTCGAGCGCATCGCGGTCATGGCTGTCACGGACCTGCCGGACCAGGCGCTTGGCCGACGCTGAGGCGATCGGGCCGGCCTTGTCGAGCAGGGCCAGCTGGCGCTGCACCGCCTCGTCCAGCCGCTCCGGTTCCACCAGCTGGTGCACCAGGCCGATGCGCAGGGCGGTGTCGGCGTCGAAGTGCTCGCCGGTCGCGAACCAGCGGCGGGCCTGACGCGGCCCGATCGCCTCGATCACGTACGGCGAGATCACGGCCGGCAGCAGGCCAAGGCGGCTTTCGGTCAGGCCGAACCGGGCGCTGGTGCTGGCGATGGCGATGTCGCAGCAGGCGACCAGGCCGACACCCCCGCCGAAGGCGGCACCGTGGACCCGGGCCAGGGTCGGCTTGGGCAGTTCGTCCAGGGTGCGCATCAGGCGCGCCAGGGCCAGCGAATCCTCGCGGTTGTCAGCCTCGCTGGCGGCGGCCATGCCCCGCATCCACTGCAGATCGGCACCGGCCGAGAAGGATGCGCCGTGGCCGGCCACCACCACCGCGCGCACCGCGTCTTCCCGCCCGGCCGCCTCCAGCGCGGCGGTCAGCCGGGCGATCAGGCCGGCATCGAAGGCGTTGTGCAGCTCCGGCCGGTTCAGCCAGAGGGTGAGGACGGCGCCACTGCGCTCGATCTGCAAAGCATCGTTCATGGGATTCCAGGGTCACTCCATACCTGTATGGATCATAGCGGGCCATTGGTCATGGGCCATGACGCGACGCGGGAATGTTAGAATCGAGAACCATTTACATCCAGCAGAGAACAGGCTAGATGACGCTGTCCGAACTGCCCCTGCATACCTCGGCCGTGGTCGACTCCGTGCAGGACCTGCATGCCAACGATGCCATTGCCCGCCGCCTGCGCGAGCTGGGCTTCGTCAAGGGCGAGGAGGTCCGCCTGGTGGCCAAGGGCCCACTGGGGGGAGAGCCGTTGCTGGTGCAGGTCGGGTTCACCCGTTTCGCACTGCGTATCAGTGAAGCCAAGCGCGTCGTGATCGACGCTGCCAGCCAGGAAAGACGTGCATGACCGCATCCGCCACTGCCGCCCCCCTGCGCATCGCGCTGGTCGGTAACCCGAACAGCGGCAAGACCGCCCTGTTCAACCAGCTGACCGGCAGCCGGCAGAAGGTCGCCAATTACACCGGCGTGACCGTCGAGCGCAAGGAAGGACGCCTGCGCGCACCCTCCGGCCGCGAGTTCGCCGTGCTTGACCTGCCGGGTGCGTACAGCCTGCACCCGGCAAGCCTGGACGAGGCGATCACCCGCGACCTGTGCCGCGGCTTCTATCCGGGCGAGGCCGCGCCGGACGTGCTGCTTTGCGTGATCGATGCCACCAACCTGCGCCTGCACCTGCGCTTCGCACTGGAACTGCGCGAGTTGGGCAAACCGATGGTGGTGGCGCTGAACATGGTGGATGCGGCCGAGCGCCGTGGCATCCAGCTGGACGTGGCAGCGCTGGAGCGCGAGCTGGGCGTGCCGGTGGTCGAGACCGTGGCGGTACGCAAGCAGGGCGCGCGTGCGCTGGTCGAGCGCCTGGACCGCATGGTGCCGCACCTGGATGCGCCGGTGCCGCCGGCCGAGGACGGCATCGACTACCACGCCCGGGTACGCGACATCCTGGCGGTGGCCGTGCGCATGCCGGCACGCACCGCGAAGATCGACGACACGCTTGACCGCTGGCTGCTGCACCCGGTGTTCGGACTGGTGACGCTGGTCGTGGTGATGTTCCTGATCTTCCAGGCGGTGTTCGCCTGGGCGACCCCCCTGATGGATGGCATCGAGGCCGGCTTCGGCTGGCTGGGCGAGGTGGTCGGTGGCGCGCTGCCGGAGGGGCCGCTGACCAGCCTGCTGACCGACGGCATCATCGCCGGCCTGGGAGGCGTGGTGGTGTTCCTGCCGCAGATCCTGATCCTGTTCGCGTTCATCCTCGCGCTGGAAGAGTCCGGCTACCTGCCACGTGCAGCGTTCCTGCTCGATCGGCTGATGGCCGCGGCCGGCCTGTCGGGGCGTTCGTTCATCCCGCTGCTGTCCAGCTTCGCCTGCGCGGTGCCGGGCATCATGGCCACCCGCAGCATCCAGGATCCACGCGACCGGCTGGCGACGATCCTGGTGGCGCCGCTGATGACCTGTTCGGCCCGCCTGCCGGTGTATGCCCTGCTGATCGCCGCCTTCATTCCCGATGGCAAGGTCGGCATCTTCAACCAGCAGGGCCTGGTGCTGTTCGGACTGTACGTGGCCGGCATCCTCAGCGCGCTGGCGATGTCGTGGGTCATGAAGAAGTGGCGCCGCGACAAGAGCGAGCATCCGCTGATGCTGGAGCTGCCCTCGTACCGGATTCCGCATCCGCGTGATCTGGCAGTCGGCCTGTATGAGCGTGGCATGATCTTCCTGCGGCGCGTGGGCGGCATCATCCTGGCGTTGACCGTGCTGCTGTGGTTCCTGCTGTCGTTCCCCGGTGCGCCCGCCGACGCTACGCTGCCGGCCATCGATTACAGCTACGCCGGCCGCATCGGCCATGCGATGACCGCGGTTTTCGCCCCGCTGGGTTTCAACTGGCAGATCTGCATCGCACTGATTCCGGGCCTGGCCGCGCGTGAAGTGGCGGTTTCCTCGCTGGCGACGGTGTACGCGCTGTCCGCGGCCGACGACGATGCGGCGATCTCGGCGCTCACGCCGGTGGTGGCCGATGGCTGGTCGCTGGCCACGGGCCTGTCGCTGCTGGTGTGGTTCATCTATGCGCCGATGTGCATCTCCACACTGGCCACCATCAAGCGTGAGACCAACTCGTGGAAGAAGATGGGTTTCGCGGCGTTCTACCTGTTCGCAGCGGCCTACGTTGCAGCGCTGATCACCTACCAGGTGACCGCGGCGCTGGGAGGCGGCTGATGGACGCAGGACTGCTGCTCCAGTACCTGCTCGTTGCGCTGGCCGTGCTGGTCAGCGCGTGGGTCGTACTGAAAAAGCAGTTCCCCGGCACCGTGCGCAGAATGCGCGGTGCCTTGGCACTGGCGCTGCTCAAGCCCGGCCGCGCCGGCTGGCTGCAGGCGCTGGGCCGCAGGATCGCGCCCCCTGTCAGTGGCGGCGGCGGTGCCTGTGGTGGCTGCGACAGCTGCGGGCCGACGCCGCCGAAGCAGCACTGACGATGGCGGGAGAGAGCGGGGGCTGCTGCGCTCGCCGAAGCCTCAATCCCGCACCAGCCCACCGTCCACCACCAGATTCTGGCCGGTGACCGCGCGCGCCCAGGGGCTGGCGAAGAACAGCGCGGCGTCGGCGAACTCGGCCGGCGTGGTCACGCTGCGCAGTGGCGTGTTGGCGGCGATGTAATCGAACACCGACTGCGGTGTCGCGGCGCTGGCATCGGTGCTGCGCAGCAGGCCGCCGGACAGCATGTTGACGGTGATGCCCTGCGGCCCCAGGTCGCCGGCCAGGGTGCGGGTCAGCGAAAGCAGGGCGGCTTTGGCGGCCGTGTAGTCGTGATAGGGCACCACCGGGTTCTGGAACAGATTGGTGCCGATGTTGATGATGCGGCCGAAACCGCGCGCCTGCATGCCGGGCAGGGCGGCCTGCACGGTGTTGAGCGCGCCGCGCACGCTGCCTTCGAACTGCGCCTGGAACGCCGGCCAGCCAATGTCGGCGGCGCCGTCGCGCGCATCACCATTGAAGGAGAAATCGGCCAATGCGTTGTTGACCACGGTGGTCACGCCCTGGCCGAAATGCGCCAGCGCCTGCTGCAGGAGTGCCTCGATCTGGCCCCGGTCGGTGACGTCGGCGCGGAGCGCGAGTGCCTGCCCGCCCAGCTCCACCGCCAATGCACGTGCGGCCGCCTCGCTGCGGTGGTAGTTGATGATGACCCGGGCACCCTGCGCGGCGAATGCGCGGGCGATATGCTGGCCAAGGCCGCGGCCAGCGCCGGTGACCAGTACCAGCTGTTCGCTGATCTGCATGGGAAATGCGGTCCATTGCATGAAGAGTCCTGCAGCGTAGCAGCGATGATGCTTGCCGGACCGGGCATGCTGCCGCTAGCCTGCGGGGCATGAACCAGACTCCCCTGCGATTGCTCATTCACGGCGCTTCCGGGCGCATGGGCCAGGCCCTGCTGCGGCTGGCCGCCGATCATCCCGAAACCCTGCAGATCGTGGCGGCGGTGACCGGCCGCGCGCCGGCCCAGCGGGTGGTCGACGGAGTGCCGTTCTTTGCCGCCAGCGAGCTGGCAGGGGCGCCGGCATTCGATGTGGCCATCGACTTCAGCCTGCCGGAAGGCTTCGATGCGATGCTGGCCCTGTGCGTTGAACGCGGCGCAGGCCTGGTCTCGGGTACCACCGGCATCTCCAGTGCGCAGCGCCAGGCGCTGGACGCCGCCGCGGCGCGCATTCCGCTGGTGTGGGCTTCGAACTTCAGCCTCGGTGTCGCGGTGCTGGACGAGCTGGTCGAGCGCGCTGCGCAGGCCCTGTCGGGCTGGGACTGCGACATTGTGGAATCGCACCATACGCAGAAGAAGGATGCGCCCTCGGGAACGGCACTGACCCTGGGCGCAGCCGCGCAGCGGGGTGGGGCGGATCCGCAGTACGCCAGCCTGCGGGCCGGCGATATCGTGGGTGAGCATCTGGTGCAGTTCACCGGCCTGGGCGAGCGCATCGAACTGGTCCACCGGGCGACCAACCGCGACATCTTCGCCCGCGGTGCGCTGTTCGCCGCACGCCAGCTGCAGGGGCGGGCGCCCGGGAGCTACCGGGTGCGCGACCTGCTGGACACCCCGGCGGACTGATTCACGGGGTCGGATCCCTTTCCCACGGAAAGGGATCTGACCCCTCGCCGCGGTTGGGGTCAGAGCCCTTTTCCCGCATGAGAAGGGATCCGACCCCGGCCATCGCGCTTTGCACACGCGGGCGTATTGAAATGAATACGCAGTCGCCTGTTCATGAAACGATTCAACCGCTGGCGCGAGCGCTCCGGCAGCGCTACAATTCGCACTCGCCGAATCACCAAAGCCGGACCGGTCCTGAACCGCACGTCCGCGCTTTTTTGCAACCGGATTTCCGTGAAGCACAGGCGTGACTTCGGCACCCCCTCGGTAGCCAAAGTGAGATTTCCGTGACCCAAGCCGCAATCCTCGTCCTCGAAGACGGCACCGTATTCGAGGGCGAATCCGTAGGCGCGCCCGGCCTGTCCGTCGGTGAAGTGGTGTTCAACACCGCCATGACCGGTTACCAGGAAGTGCTGACCGATCCGTCCTACGCCCGGCAGATGGTCACGCTGACCTATCCGCATATTGGCAACACCGGCATGACCGACCAGGACGACGAAGCCTCCAAGGTGTGGTCGGCCGGCCTGATCGTGCGCGATGTGCCGCGCCGCCCCAGCAACTGGCGCAGCCAGGTGTCGCTGCAGGACTGGCTGATCCAGCGTGGCGTGGTGGCCATCGCTGGCATCGATACCCGCAAGCTCACCCGCATCCTGCGCGAGAACGGCGCCCAGAACGGTGCGCTGATGGCAGGTGACATCGATGTTGAGAAGGCGCTGGAAGCCGCCCGCAAGTTCCCGGGTCTGAAGGGCATGGATCTGGCCAAGGTCGTCACTACCGAGAAGACCTATGTCTGGACCGAGGGCCAGCTGGACCTGGATGCCAACGCCTTCGTCAGCGTGCCGGCCCGCTTCAAGGTCGTGGCCTACGATTTCGGCGTGAAGACCAACATCCTGCGCATGCTGGCCGAACGCGGCTGCGAAGTGACCGTGGTGCCGGCGCAGACCCCGGCGGCTGAAGTGCTGGCGCTGAAGCCCGACGGTGTCTTCCTGTCCAATGGCCCGGGTGACCCGGAGCCGTGCGATTACGCGATCGCCGCGATCAAGACCTTCATCGACGTGAAGATTCCGACCTTCGGCATCTGCCTGGGCCACCAGCTGCTGGGCCTGGCCTCGGGCGCGCAGACCGTCAAGATGGGCCATGGCCACCATGGTGCGAACCATCCGGTGCAGGACCTGGACAGTGGCCGGGTGATGATCACCTCGCAGAACCATGGTTTCGCGGTCGATGAAGCCACCCTGCCGGCGACGTTGCGCGTGACCCACCGGTCGCTGTTCGATGGCACCAACCAGGGCATCGCACGCACCGATGTGCCGGCGTTCTCCTTCCAGGGCCATCCGGAAGCGTCGCCGGGCCCGCACGACGTCGGTCCGCTGTTCGACCGTTTCGTGACCCTGATGGAACAGGCCAAGGCGTGATCCGCAGGCCACCGGCGACCGGTGGCACCGCGATGGACCGTAAGCCCCCGCATTGCTGCTGCCTCCCGGCGCGGCGCTGCGGATCGAGATTCCTGATCGACAGCGTGCGATCACTCCCCCTTGTCACGCTGTACTGACTTAGAGAAGAAAATGCCCAAGCGCACTGACCTAAAGACCATCCTCATCATCGGTGCCGGCCCGATCGTCATCGGCCAGGCCTGCGAGTTCGACTACTCCGGCGCCCAGGCCTGCAAGGCCCTGCGCGACGAGGGTTACCGCGTGGTGCTGGTCAACAGCAACCCGGCCACGATCATGACCGACCCGGAGATGGCCGACGCCGTCTACATCGAGCCGATCAACTGGCAGACGGTCGAGAAGATCATCGCCAAGGAGAAGCCCGACGCGCTGCTGCCGACCATGGGGGGACAGACCGCGCTGAACTGCGCGCTGGACCTGGCCGACAACGGCGTGCTGGAGAAGTACAACGTCGAGCTGATCGGTGCCAAGCGCGAAGCGATCCGCATGGCCGAAGACCGCGAGCTGTTCCGCGTGGCGATGGGCGAGATCGGCCTGGAGTGCCCGACCGCCGCCGTCGCCCACACGCTGGACGAAGCGCTGGAGATCCAGACCCGCGTCGGCTACCCGACCATCATCCGTCCGAGCTTCACCCTGGGCGGCAGTGGCGGTGGTATCGCCTACAACCGCGAAGAGCTGGTGGAAATCGTCAGCCGCGGCCTGGAACTGTCGCCGACCACCGAAGTGCTGGTGGAAGAGTCGGTGCTGGGCTGGAAGGAATTCGAGATGGAGGTGGTGCGTGACACCGCCGACAACTGCATCATCGTGTGCTCGATCGAGAATCTCGATCCGATGGGCGTGCACACCGGCGACTCGATCACCGTGGCCCCGGCGCAGACCCTGACCGACAAGGAATACCAGCGCCTGCGCGATGCCTCCATCGCCGTGCTGCGCAAGATCGGCGTCGATACCGGCGGCTCCAACGTGCAGTTCGGCATCAACCCGAAGACCGGCCGCGTGGTCGTCATCGAGATGAATCCGCGCGTGTCGCGCTCCTCGGCGCTGGCCTCCAAGGCCACCGGCTTCCCGATCGCGAAGGTGGCCGCCAAGCTGGCCGTGGGCTACACCCTGGACGAACTGAAGAACGAGATCACCGGTGGCCTGACCCCGGCGTCGTTCGAGCCGTCCATCGACTACGTGGTCACCAAGATCCCGCGCTTCGCCTTCGAGAAGTTCCCGGCCGCCGATGCACGCCTGACCACCCAGATGAAGTCGGTGGGCGAAGTGATGGCGATGGGCCGCACCTTCCAGGAATCGGTACAGAAGGCGCTGCGCGGCCTGGAAACCGGCAAGGTCGGCTTCGACCCGACCGGCCTGGACCTGGCCAACGAGGAAGACCTGCAGACCCTGCGCCGCGAGCTGAAGGCACCGGGTCCGGAGCGCCTGTTCTACGTGGCCGACGCGTTCCGCGCCGGCATGAGCGTGGAAGAGATCCATGCGCTGTCGTTCATCGACCACTGGTTCCTGGACCAGATCGAGGAAATCATCGCTGCCGAAGGTGAAGTCGCTGCCGACGGCATCGACGCGCTCGACGCTGCGCGTCTGCGCAAGCTCAAGCGTGCCGGTTTCTCCGACGCCCGCCTGGCCCAGCTGACCGGCACCAACGAAGCGGCCATCCGCGCACTGCGTCGTGCCCACAAGGTGCGCCCGGTCTACAAGCGCGTGGACTCCTGTGCTGCCGAGTTCGCCACCGGCACCGCCTACCTGTACTCGACCTACGAGGACGAGTGCGAGGCCGCGCCGAGCAACCGCGACAAGATCATGATCCTGGGCGGCGGTCCGAACCGCATCGGCCAGGGCATCGAGTTCGACTACTGCTGCGTGCATGCGGCGCTGGCGCTGCGCGAGGATGGCTATGAAACCATCATGGTCAACTGCAACCCGGAAACCGTTTCGACCGACTACGACACCTCCGACCGCCTGTACTTCGAGCCGCTGACGCTGGAAGACGTGCTGGAGATCGTCGAGCTGGAACAGCCGAAGGGCGTGATCGTGCAGTACGGCGGGCAGACGCCGCTGAAGCTGGCGCGCGCGCTGGAAGCCAATGGCGTGCCGGTGATCGGTACCAGCCCGGACTCCATCGACCTGGCCGAGGACCGCGAGCGTTTCCAGCAGCTGGTGGACAAGCTGGGCCTGAAGCAGCCGCCGAACCGTATCGCCCGCAACGACCAGGAAGCCCTGCTGCTGGCCCGCGAGATCGGCTACCCGCTGGTGGTGCGTCCGAGCTACGTGCTCGGTGGCCGTGCGATGGAGATCGTGTACGGCGAAGCCGATCTGGCTCGCTACGTGCGTGATGCGGTGAAGGTGTCCAACGATTCGCCGGTGCTGCTGGACCGCTTCCTCGACAACGCTGTCGAGTGCGATGTCGACATCATCGCCGACAAGGATGGCAACGTGCTTATCGGTGGCGTGATGGAGCACATCGAAGAAGCCGGCGTGCATTCGGGCGATTCCTCGTGCTCGCTGCCGCCGTACTCGCTGTCGGCCGAGACCCAGGCCGAGCTGCGTCGCCAGGTGGTGGAACTGGCCAAGGCGCTGAACGTGGTCGGCCTGATGAACACCCAGTTCGCGATCCAGACCAGCGACGAGGGCGACGACACCGTCTACCTGCTTGAAGTGAACCCGCGTGCCTCGCGCACGGTGCCGTTCGTGTCCAAGGCCACCGGCATGCCGCTGGCCAAGATCGCCGCACGCTGCATGGCCGGCAGGACCCTGGCCGAGCAGGGCGCGACCGAAGAGATCGTGCCGGACTACTACTCGGTGAAGGAAGCGATCTTCCCGTTCGCCAAGTTCCAGGGCGTCGATCCGATCCTCGGGCCGGAAATGCGGTCCACCGGCGAGGTGATGGGCGTCGGTCGCAGCTTCAACGCCGCCTTCGCACGCGCGCAGGAAGCCGGCGGCATCAAGGCCCCGCCGATCGGCAAGGCCTTCGTGTCGGTGCGCGACCCGGACAAGAAGCGCGTGCTGCCGGTCGCCAAGGCGCTGCTGGCGCGCGGCTACAGCCTGGTGGCCACCCGTGGCACCGCCGCCTGGCTGCAGCAGCATGGCATGCAGTGCGAGATCATCAACAAGGTGGTCGAGGGTCGTCCGCACATCGTCGATTCGATCAAGAACGGCGAGATCGTCTACATCGTCAACACGACCGAAGGTCGCTCGGCGATCAACGACTCGTTCTCGATCCGTCGCGAGGCGCTGCAGCACCGCGTCACCTACTCGACCACCATTGCCGGCGCCAAGGCGCTGGTGGATTCACTGGAATTCCGCGGCACCGGCCCCGTCTGGTCGCTGCAGGAGCTGCACAAGGAGTTGAATGCATGAGAGCCCCCATCACGATGAAGGGCGCGCAGAAGCTGCGCGACGAGCTGGATCACCTGAAGTCGGTCAAGCGGCCGAAGGTGATCGCCGCGATCGCCGAAGCGCGTGAGCATGGCGACCTGAAGGAGAATGCCGAGTACCACGCCGCGCGCGAGGAACAGGGCTTCATCGAAGGCCGCATCAAGCAGCTGGAAGGCGAGCTGTCGCACGCCGAGATCATCGACGTGAGCAAGCTCAATGCCGGCTCCAAGGTGGTGTTCGGCGCCAGCGTGACCCTGGCCGACGTGGAAACCGACGAAGAGAAGAAGTACCAGATCGTGGGTGACCTCGAAGCGGACATCAAGCTGGGGTTGATCGCGATTTCCTCGCCGGTGGCGCGCGCGATGATCGGCAAGCTGGAAGGCGATTCGATCGTGATCGACGCCCCGGCTGGGCAGCGCGAGTACGAGATCGTCAGCGTCAGCTACGTGGACTGAGCACGTGGCGACGGCGACCCTGCTGTTGCCCGCACGCAGCCGCTTTGCCGCGGCTGCGCTGCCGGACGATGTGGCACGTGCGCTCGGCCGTGCCACAGCGGTGCAGGTCGAGCCGGGTGAACGGGCGCAGCTGACGCGCCATTTCACGGTTGCCGCGCCGCACTGGCCGGTGGCCGCGCTGACCCGCCAGCGTGACGTGGGCGATGCGGCCGGTGCCAGCTGGCTGCGCGCCGATCCGGCCTGCATGGTGCCGGACATGCATGGCGCGCGGATGATGGCCTACGGCGAAACCCTGCGACCAACCCTGGCAGACAGCCTCGCCCTGCTGCCGGTGCTGCAGCCGTTGTTCGCCGAGGCCGGCTTCGTGCTCGACGCGCCTGATCCGTCGCGCTGGTATCTGCGGCTGCCGATCGATACCGCACTGCCGGCGTTCGACGGTCCCGACGAGGTGCTCGGCGATGACCTGTTCTCGCACCTGCCGGAAGGCGAGGGCGGCCGCCGCTGGCGGGCGCTGATGACCGAGGCGCAGGTGCTGCTGCACAACCACTCCTGGAACCAGCAGCGCGCCGCGCAGGGCCAGCAGCCGATCAATTCGCTGTGGTTCTGGGGCGGTGGCGTGATGCCGGTGTCGGTCAGCACGGTGCATGCGCAGGTGCGCAGCCGCGATGCGCTGCTGCAGAGCCTGGCGCAGGCCGCTGGCGTGGCGGTGGATGGTGAGCAGGCTGTCGATGCGCTGGTTGACCTGCGCCAGCTGCGTTCGCTGCAGCAGTTGGGCAACGAGGCGATCCGCCCGCTGCTGGCCGCGTTGAAGCGTGGCGAACTGCAGCGGCTGGTGCTCGATTTCGAGGACGGCCTGCAGTTCCAGCTGGATCGCGGACAGCGCTGGCAGTTCTGGAAGAAGCCGCGCCAGCTGCACGACTGACCGGGGACTCGGTCGAGCGGGGGTCGGATCCGTTTTCCATCGGAGAACGGCTCTGACCCCGATGTTTGCCGGGGTTGCCGCCAGCGGCCGGCACTACCGCAGGTGCCGGGCGCAATCCCGCCAGCCTCTCCCACGCGCGGTATCATCCCTCTGTCTTTCGTAACCGGCGATGCCGATGTCCCTTGCCGCCGATCCAGCGCTGCCGTCTTCCGATACGCCGACAATCCGACGCCGTGAGGCAGCTACGCCGGCTGCATGGCCGGAGGGAACGCTGCCACTGCTTGCACGTCTCTATGCCAGCCGTGGCGCGGGGACGCCGGAACTGGCGCTGCCGAAGCTGGGCAATCTGCATGCCCCCGAACTGCTGACCGGCATCGACGCTGCGGTCGACCTGCTGGTCGAGGCCATCGCCAATGACAAGCGAATCCTGGTGGTCGGCGATTTCGACTGTGATGGCGCTACCGCCTGTGCGGTCGGCGTGCGCGGCCTGCGCATGCTCGGCGCACAGCATGTCTTCCATGCGGTGCCCAACCGGATGGTGCACGGCTATGGACTGTCGCCCTCGCTGGTGGAGGAACTGGCCGCGCTGAAGCCGGACCTGCTGGTCACTGTCGACCACGGCATTGCATGCCATGCCGGCGTCGCGGCCGCAAAGGCGCGTGGCTGGCAGGTGCTGGTCACCGACCATCATCTGCCGGGCCCGCAGTTGCCTGCGGCCGACGTGATCGTCGATCCGAACCTGGATGGCGACGCATTTCCCAGCAAGTCGCTGGCCGGTGTCGGCGTGATCTTCTACGTGCTGATGGCGCTGCGCCGGCGGATGCGCGAGGCCGGCGTGTTCGCCGATGGCAAGGGCCCGGACCTGACCACGCTGCTGGACCTGGTGGCGGTCGGCACCGTCGCCGACCTGGTGGCACTGGATCCGAACAACCGCGCACTGGTCAGTGCGGGCCTGCGCAGATTGCGTTCGGGGCAGGGCTGTGTCGGCCTGAAGGCGCTGATCGAAGCCAGTGGGCGCGACGCGGCGCGGCTGACCGCGACCGACATCGGCTTCGCCCTGGGCCCACGCCTGAATGCCGCCGGTCGGCTGGAAGACATGGCGCTGGGCATCGCGCTGCTGCTGACCGAGGACCCGCGGCAGGCGCGGGAGATCGCGCAGACGCTGGAGCAGATCAATGCGGAACGCCGCGCCGTGCAGCAGTCGATGACCGACGATGCCGAGCAGGCGCTGACCCGAGTTGTGCTGGACATGGCCGGGCAGCGGCCGGTGGCGGCGTGCCTGTTCGATGCCGAGTGGCATCCGGGCGTGGTCGGTCTGGTGGCCTCGAAGATGAAGGATCGCCTGCACCGGCCGGTGATCGCCTTCGCGCCGGCCGAGCCCGGTGCCGACACCCTGCGTGGCTCCGCGCGTTCGATTCCGGGCCTGCATATCCGTGACGCGCTGGCATTGGTCGATTCACGACATCCCGGCCTGATCGAGCGCTTCGGCGGCCACGCCATGGCGGCCGGCCTCAGCCTGCGGCTCGATCATGTCGACGCCTTCAAGGCGGCCTTCGTTGCCGTCGTGCTGGAGATGCTCGACCCAGCGGCACTTCAACAGCAGGTGCTCAGCGACGGCGAACTGGCAGCGGACGAGCTCGACCATCGCCATGCCGATGCGCTGCGCCTGGCCGGTCCTTGGGGGCAGGGCTTCCCGGAGCCGCTGTTCGATGGCCATTTCGAGGTGGCCAACTGGCGCGTGCTGAAGGAACGCCACCTCAAGCTGGAACTGCGCCTGCCTGGCGTGCCTGGCACGATCAACGCGATCCATTTTGGCGGCTGGCACGGCAATGCGCCGAGCCGCCATGTGCATCTGGCCTACCGGCTGGCCTGCGACGACTATCGCGGTGGTAGCGCCATCCAGCTGATTGTCGAGCATTGCCTGCCGGCGTGAGGCAGCGTTCGCGCACTCCCGCCGGGGCCAGCGTTGGCGACGGGGTCGCGGGGAAGGAAATGTGAGGAAATTCGCAGTTCCTTGAATTTCCTTAATGAATTCATCTCTTTATCCAGAGGCAAAAGCGTCAAAAAGCTGGCGCATGTCACCTGCCGGTGGCAAAGTCGGGCCACGACCAACATGGGACGACGGAACGCCCGATGTACGCCGAATCACTGCTTCCCGGCGCCGCACTGCAGCGCCTGCACCAGGACCGACGCCTGATCCGCGTCGAAACCGCTCTGGATCCGGACACTTTCCTGGTCAAGCGTTTCGAGGGCAGCGAGGCGGTGTCCAGCCCGTTCGCCTACCGTATCGAACTGCTGTCGGTCCAGCCGCGGCTGGAGCTGAAACAGCTGGTCGGGCAGCCGCTGCGCCTGCAGCTGGGCGATGAATTCGGCAACCGCAGCGTGCACGGCTACGTTCGCGAGTTCGCCAGTACCGGCCAACAGGCCCAGTTCAGTGCCTACCGGGCCGAGCTCGCGCCTTGGTTCGCCTTCCTCGATTACACCTGCAACTGCCGGATCTTCCAGGACCGCAACGTGCTGCAGATCATCGAGGAGGTGTTCCAGGGCTACGCACAGCTGGCGAAGTTCCGCTACGACCTCAATGCCGGCAAGCTGCCGCCGCTGCCGTACTGCGTGCAGTACAACGAGTCCGATTTCGCCTTCGTCAGTCGCCTGCTGGAAGATGCCGGCCTGTACTACAGCTTCGTCCATGACGAAGAGGGCCATACGATGGTGATCAGCGACGATTCAACGCTGAGCACCGCGCACGGCGAACCGCAGCCCATCGCGTTCGTGTCCGACCAGGGCACGCTGGCCAGCACCGGCCTGCACCGCTGGGGTGCACGCCGACGCGTCGGGCCCAGCGTGCAGACCCTGCGCAGTTTCGACTTCAAGCAGCCGGGCCAGACGCTGGATGGCAACCAGGGCAATCAGGTGCCGCTGGGCCTGCTGCCGCCGCTCGAGCAGTACCGCTACGACGGTGCGGCGCGTTTCACCAACAGCCGCGTTGGCCAGGCGCTGGCGGCGGTGCGCAACGAGGAAGTGGCGTGGCCGACCAAGCTGTTCGAGTGCGCGGGCAATGCCGGTGAACTCGATGCCGGCGCCTGCTTCGAACTGGAGCGGCACCCGGATTTCATCGGACGTGACGATACCGACCGCAGCTTCTTCGTGGTGAGTGTGCAGCGGGAAGGCCACAACAATTTCGCTGCCGATTTCGGCAGCGCTGAAGCCCCGAGTGTCGAAGTGCAGGCCGAGGTGCTGCGCCGTCGCATCCCCTACAGGCCGCTGCGGCGGACGCCATGGCCGCGCATGCCGGGTCCGCAGACCGCCACCGTGGTCGGTCCGCCGGGGGAGGAACTGCATGCCGACCGCTACGGCCGGGTGAAAGTGCAGTTCCATTGGGACCGCCAGCTCGATCGCCGCGAGAATGCCTCGTGCTGGATCCGCAGTGCGAGTCCGTGGGCAGGCGCCGACATGGGTGGCGTGTCGCCGCCGCGCGTGGGCCAGGAGGTGATCGTCGATTTCCTCGATGGCGACCCGGACCGCCCCATCATCACCGGTCGTGTCTACAACGAGGACAACATGCCGCCGTTCGGCATGGAGGTGAGCGGCCTCAAGTCGAAGACGGTCAAGGGCGCGGGCTGGAATGAGATCACCATGCATGATGGTGCGGGTGGCGAGCTGCTGAACATGCGGGCGCAGCGTGACATGGTCACCACCGTGCTCAACGACCAGAACGCCAGCGTCAAGAACAACAAGTCCACATCGGTGTCGGTCAACCATCGAATGGACGTCGGCGCCAACCAGGACATCAGCGTCGGCGGCAACCGTGGCATCACGGTCACCGGCACCGACACGCTCGGCGTTACCGGCACCCGCACCACCAATGTGACCGGCGCGGTGACCGAGAAGTACGAAGCAGGGGAAACCAAGACGATCTCTGCGGCCGGCTATACCGAAACCATCACCGGCGACTTCAAGACCACCTTGACCGGCAACTTCACCAGCCAGCGCACCGGCACGTGGACCGAGACCGTCACCTCGACCTCCAGTCGCACGGTTGGCGGACTGGTGACGGAGACGCTGAATGCCGCGCGGGAGGTGACCATTACCGGTCATGACAAGCGCAGCGTGCAGGGCAAGGTCGACGACAGCAATGTCGGCGAGCGGGTGATTGACGTCACCGGCAATTTCAGCCAGGACGTGACCGGTACGCACAGCCAGGGCTCGGATGGCGCGATGAGCCTGGAGTCGGCGGTCAAGCTGTCCACCAAGGTGGGTGGCTCGGTCATCGAGATCACCGACAGCGCCATCAAGATCACCGCCGGTGGCTCGGAAGTGGTCATCGACGCAGGCGGTGTGTCAGTCAACGGCAGCGAGATCAAGCTCAACTGCTGAACAGCACGGGAGATACACCATGCAGGACACCCCCATGCTGCGCGGCCTGAACGCATTGCGCGATGCCTGGCTGGAGGCCAGCGCCGACAGCAGCAGGCGCCTGTTGGTATGGCGTCTGCCGGCTGCCGCCAGCCGCCTGCTGGCCGCGTTCTTCGAGATGCAGCGCAACGACGCAGGGCGTGATACGCAGGACTGCTTCCTGCGCATCGATACCGCCTATGAGCTGGGCTTCCGTTACAGCCGGCAGGTCAAGCAGGATCTGCTCGACCGTTATCTGGCCAGCCAGGACGATCTGCGCGCGCAGCAGGTGCCATTGGGCTGGCGTGGCCCGAGCGAGGCGCATCCGGACAGCGCGCAGGGTGTGGTCGATGTGCTGGAGAGTTTCGTCGACCATCACGGCGAGCATCTGCGCCTGCTGGCTGCCGTGCTGGAACCGGAGCGTTGCGTGCCCGGTGAAGGCTTCGAGCGCTGGCTGGATGCGGCGCTGGCCGCTGCGCCGGGAGAGCGCCTGCGACTGGTGCTGGTGGATACCGAAGAGGACCCGCGCTGGCAGCCGCTGCTGGAGCGTCATGCCAGGACCGCACGGGTGGTCACCGCACCGGTCGACATGTTTGCGATTGCCCGGGATACCGCCGCGCAATCCGGTGGTCGCGGTCCGGAAGTGCTGTACCGGCAGCTGCTGGCGGACCTGATGCTGCTGCTGGAGCGAGGCAGTCCGTCGCAGGTGGTGGCCCGCGCCGGACGCGCGCAGGGCCTGGCGCAGCGGCATGGCTGGCAGGACCAGCAGTCGGTGGTGCAGATGATGGTGGCTGGTGCCTGGCTGAAACATGGCGATCACAGCCAGGCGATCAACAGCTACCGGCAGGCACGCAGCGCCGCCGAAGGTGCACGTGCCAGCGGCAATCCTGCCGCGCCGGAACTGGTGATGCAGAGCTGGTTCGGTGAAGCGGGCTGCTGGTTGGCGGCCAAGCAACCCGAGCGTGCGGCACAGACCTACCTGCAGGCATCCGCTTCCGCAGCCAGCATTCCGCACCCCATGTTCGCACTGGAGGGCCAGCGCATGGCGGGCTGGTGTCATGTGCAGGCGGGCCAGCGAGAGGCTGCGCGCACGCAGCTGCTGGAGGCGATCCGCATCGCCAAGCCGCTGGCGCCGGCCGACCGCAAGGCGACGACGCTGCCCCAGGCACTGTGGGATCTGCTGCAGCTTCAGGACGCACGACGCTGCGAACAACTGCGGCAGGTCGCCACTGACTACCTGCAGGCCAGCACCGGCCTGCTGGAGAAGGCGGACGCGCAGGGGCGCGCACTCGGCCCGCGTCCTCCGTGTCCGGCGCTGGATGCCATCGACGCCGAGCTCGATGCCGCGCTGGAGCGCGGCTTTCATCGTGCGCAGCAGGAACGCGAGCGGCTGATCCAGGGCGGTGACGAATTCTTTCGCAAGATCGTGGCCGTTGGCCGTGATTTCCTCGACCCGGGCTGGAACGGCCTGCCGGCGATCGAACACCCGCTCGACCACGAGATTCCGGTGTGGAGCGAGCCCCCGGCGATGCAGCCGCTGCCCGATCCCAGTGGCCTGCTGCAGCCGCCCGTGGCCGCGCCTGCCGGGCCCGCCGTTACAGGAGTGGCTGTTGCATGAAGTCGAACAAGACCGTGGTGATGCTGGTGGCCATCGTGCTTGGCATCATCGTCGTGACCTGGATCAGCGCCGAGTACCGTGACGAAGTAAAGGCGTTCCTGCGCGCGTTGTTCCGCGCCTTGTAAAGCAACAGGGAGTGTTGCCGTGAGCATCGCCGCCAAGCATTTCGATCCGCAGTTGGGTATCGACATCCACATGTATGCGGTGCCGCCGTGCCCGCTGCCGACGCCGCACATCGGCCTGGTGCTGGATCCGTTCGACTACATCCCGTTCATCGGTTCGACCATCAAGGTCAACGGCGTGCATCGCGGCACCGCCGGTACCGGCGGCCTGGATATCCACATCCCGCTCGGTGTGTGGGGGCCGCCGTTGGCGGCACCGATGGGCCCTCAGTTCGACGGCGAAGAGATCTTCATGGGCAGTCGTACCGTGTCGGCCGATGGCGAGCCGTTCTCGCGGCTGGCGATGCCGGTGCTGGACTGCAATCTGGCCGGCATGATCAACCCGTTCCGGGTGAAGAAGCCGAAGAAGCCACTTCGGGCGATGTCACTGCCGACCGGCCTGAACGTGGCCATTCCCACCAGCGTCAAGGTGGGAGGACCACCGACGGTGTCATGGACGGCGCTCGCGTTCCGCGCGGCGTTCGCAGGCCTGGGCAAGCTGCGCAAGAGTGCGTTCTTCCGCAAGAAGATGGATGCCTTTGCCAATTGGCGGCGGGGCAAGTGGGGAAACCTGCCCTCGGGTTTCCTGAAGTGCAAGGTGCTTCGCGCCGAGCCGGTGGATATCCGTGATGGCAGCGTGGTGGTCAACCACCAGGATTTCGATGTACCGGGCCGCTTGCCGCTCACTTGGCAACGCAGCTACGGCTCGCGCCACGCGGACGCGCCGGGTCTGTGCGGCGCGGGCTGGCAGACGCCGGCAGACATCCGCCTGGAGCTGCTGGCCGATGGCAGCGTCTGGCTGTCCGGCCCCGACCAGGTCGCGTTCTTCCCCGAGCTGCCGCCCGCCGAGGGAGAGGCCGGGGCGATTCTCGATTTCGTCGATGGCGCGCGCCTGCTGAGGCGGCGCGGGCAGTGGCGGGTGCGCTTCAAGAACGGCCTGCAGTACGTGTTCGGTGGCGAGCTGCCTGCAGGTGTCAGCGCGTTGCCGGGCCCGCAGTCCTGGCCGATCGAGCGCATCGAGGATGCGCATGGCAACCACTGGCGCTTCGAGCGTCGCGACGGCCATCTGGTGCGCATCGTCGAGAGCGGTATCGGTGACCTGCAGGGCCGCTTCATCGAAGTGGAGGCGCGCCACGGCCACATTGAGCGCATGGCCCTGCACGACCCCGCCACCGGCCTGGCCCATCCGCTGGTGAGCTACCGGTACAGTGCCGAAGGTGACCTGCTGGCGGCAGTCGACGCACTGGGGGCGCCACGCACCTTTGCCTATGAACGTCACCGCATGGTGCGGCATACCGACCGCGTGGGCCTGTCGTTCCACTATGCGTTCGATGCGCAGGGCAGGGTGGTGCATTCGTGGGGCGATGGTGGTCTCTACGATTATCACTTCGAGTACGACGCGCTGCTGCGCGAGACCCGGGTGACCGACTCGCTGGGTCACCTGAGCGTGGTCAAATTTGACGAGAACCAGCTGCCACTGTGCGAGATCGATCCGCTCGATGGCGTGACGCTGTTCGAGTACGACGATTTCGGGCGGACCGTGGCGGTGACCGATCCGGAAGGACTGCGAACGGCGTTTGCCTATGATGCGCATGGCAACCTGGTCTGCCTGACCCGCGCCGATGGCACGTCGATCCAGATGGAGTACGACCTGGACGACCACATGGTGTCGTTGCGTACGCCGGATGGTGTCGACTGGCAGCAGGCCTACAATGGCCAGGGCCTGCTGGTCAGCCAGACCGATCCATTGGGTGCAACCACCCGCTTCGACTACGACGCACAGGGCCAGTTGCAGGCGCAGACCAACGCACGGCACGCGGTCACGCAACTGCGCTATGACCGTCATGGACTGGTGGCCGCGGTTATCGATGCGCTGGGCCATCAGAGCCGGTTTGAGCATGATCCACTCGGCAACCTGCTGCGCCAGGTCGACCCGCTGGGGCAGGTCAGCCGCTACGAGTACGACGCCAAGGGACGCCTACTGGCCACCGCTGGCCCCGACGGCAACGGTGTGCGTTGCGAGTATGATGCCGAAGATCAGCTGCTGCGCTATACCGACGAAGCGGGCGCGCAGACGCGGCTGCAGTACGTGGGCATCGGACAGATCAGCAAGCGCCTGCAGGCCGATGGGCACAGCGTGGAGTACCGCTACGACACCGAAGAGCAGCTCATCGCGGTCCTCAACCAGCGCGGCGAAACCTATCAGCTGGTGCGCGACGCGCTGGGCCGCATCGTCGAGGAAGTGGACTACTGGGGGCAGTCGCGGCGCTATACCTATGACGCGGCCGGACGACTGACCGCCACCGTGGATCCGCTGGGCCAGCGCATCGCCTTCACCACCGACAAGCTCGGGCGCATCACCCGCAAGACGCTGCCGGATGTACGCCATCCTGGACAGCAGGTACAGGAACACTTTGTCTACGACGTGCAGGGCCAGATTGTCGAGCTGCGCAATCCGGTGCGTACAGTGAAGCGCCGGTATGACCCGCTGGGGCAATTGCTGGAGGAACTGCAGGACGGGTTCCGCGTCGGCTATGCCTATGATGAAGTAGGCAACCGCGTACTGCGCGAGACCGCTGCCGGCAATCGGTTAGCGTTCGGCTACGACTTGCGCGACCAGACCGTATCGGTGGCCATCAATGACGAGCCGCCGATCTCGATGGAGCGCGACGCGCTGGGCCGCACCACGCGCGAGCAGCTGAGCCCGCAATTGCAACGCGAGTTCACCTACGACAGCCGCAACCTGCTGACCTCACAGTCGGTGTTGAAAGATGCCGCCCCGTTGTTCGAGACGCGTTACGACTACGACCGCAGTGGCAACCTGACCAAACGTAGCGACAGCGCACAGGGCGTCGATGAGTACCGCTACGACGCGATCGGGCGCCTGCTGCAGCATATCGACCCGAAGGGAAGGGTCGAGCGCTACTTCAACGATCCGGCTGGCGACCGGCTGCGCACCGAAGTGAAGCAGGTGCAGGCGCGCAAGGTGGTAGGCGGCGACGACGACGACCTGACCACCTGGACGCGCGAAGGCACCTATCAGGGCGTGCACTACGTGTTTGACCGGGCGGGTGATCTGGTGCGCAAGGGCGCACCGCAAGGGGATGCGCCGGATGACCTGACGCTGATCTGGGATGCCAACCATCGGTTGGCGGAGAGCCGCCGCAACGGGCAGTCAACGTACTACGGCTATGACCCGCTGGGGCGGCGGGTGTTCAAGCGCAACCCGACGCAGACGACGTGGTTCTTCTGGGATGGTGATGCGTTGCTGGGCGAAGTGCAGCAGGCCAATGACGCCGAAGAGGCGGCGCCGGTGTGGGTGGGGAATGTGGGCAGCCTGGTCGAGGTACGGCGTCGGCAGCGGCAGCTGGAGAGGCTGCATAAGCGGGTGCGGGAGTATGTGTACTACCCGGGTACGTTTGTGCCGTTGGCGTTGGTTGTAGAGCGCTCCAGCAGGGGCGTAAGCGCAACTAGCAGTGCTCCAACTCCCGCAGCGAGCGGCGCAGATGCTCTGCTACATCGTAATCGTGCTTCAATACCAGTGAGTTCCACAGTTGGGGCCAGTAAACGCGGTATCGGTCTGTTGGGCGGTGGAGCATCATTGGGCTCAAGTGGGTTAATCATTGCCGCCGAGGTGGTCGAGCGCGGTGAAAAGCCACCCGAGCCGCTTCACAGTGAAGCGGCATTTGCCGATCCCGTTTCAAGCCTAGTGGGCGAGCTGGGATCTTCAGGTGCCAAGGTCAAGGAAAACCAGCCGGGCAAGGAGGTATGGGTCTATCAAGTTGATCCTAATGGACGGCCCATCCGGCTGCTTTGTCGCGACGGGAGGTGCGGCTGGTCAGGCTCGTATGATGGTTGGGGCAAGTTGCATGAGGAACGCTTCGATGACGGGGTTCACAACTTCATCAGATTCCAAGGGCAGTACGCGGACCTTGAAACCGGCCTCCACTACAATAGATATCGCTATTACGATCCGCACGCGGGTTCGTATGTCTCAGAGGATCCAATTTCTATTGCTGGTGGAGTAAACATATATGGATATGCAAGGAATCCGTTTCGCTGGTTTGATGCGCTGGGGCTCTATGTAACAAAAACACTTGCTGAGTGGTTGAAGGATTACCCAGATCTATTGCAGGAGGCTAGGGATAAATTCAAGAGCGCGCCTGAGTGGCAGGGCATCGACCCGGATAGTACGCCCGTGTTCTATCGGCCGAAATCGGAAGTGGACGTTATTCGCGCTAAACCTGGAGAATCCGGTGGCCATCATCCTCACGGCTTGGCGCTGGGTGGGCCAGAGGGGCAGGTACTAACGATTACGAATGAAACGAGAAAGATTAAGAATCCGAATCATAGTGCTGCAACTGGATTGCAGAGAAGAATAATAAATGTGATAAAGGCGCAGTGTAGGAGCTGATATGAATATTCTGTATTCGAATTTCCTGGATTTTCTTGTGGGAAAGGGTTGGATTTTGGTTGGTAGGGATGGTGGTGATGGATCGCCACCTGTTATCGATGATTCGATAAATGCAGATGTTCCGGCCTTTTACTTGGAGTTTCTTTCGAATTTCACATCGCTCTCGAACAAGGATGAGTCACGGTGGTTCGTCTCAATCGAGGAGTTTGCGGGTGTCTCGGATGGCGCGTTCTCCTGGGATGAGTTTGAGAAGATGAGTATTGACGCTGCAATGACGGATGCTGATGGCGAGGATGTTCGAAAGTTCTGGGCAGAGTATTTGCCGATTTTTATGGCGGTCGACGGAGACTATCAATTCGTTGGGCTGGGCCGGAGCTCTGGGGCGGTTGTGCACGGCGTTGAGCCCGAGTTTGAAAGTGTTACTAGGCTTGCCGAGACATTCGACGAATTTCTCACTGCGGCGATGAATGGCCAGTACGACGAACTATTCTTTGGGCGCTAGTTGCCGGGTGCGCACCGGCAGCATCCGCTGGCGCGCAGACGCGGCTGCAGCACGTGGGCATCGGCCAGATCGGAAAGCGCGTGCAGAAAGTTGTTCTGATGCATGGCAGACACGAAGCAGCATTCCCGACTCCGGGTGCTGAGCTGGTGTTCTTCAACGCCCCTTTCAACACTGAGAGGCTCGCCCGGATCGAGCAGGTTCACCTCTGGTCACCTCCCGGCGACAAGCTCGAAGCGCTTCCGGAGATCCTCAGGGAAATGCGGGGTCTCAAGACGCTCAGCATCGGGCCGGGATCGATCGCACCGTCGATCATGGATGGACTCGAGGAGGGGCTTCTGCCTGAGAGCATCGAGGCATTGAGCATCCATCTTGGCACGGGGACGTTGGCCTGGCCGGGCGTTGTGCTACCCAATCTGAGGACGCTGTATGTCGACGTGCCGGTGCGCTTCGACACATCAAGCTTCCCCGCGTTGAAAGTACTTTCGCTCTATCCAGACAGGTCATTGAAGAATCTCAGGCAGGCCCTGGCCCTGCCTCTGGAAGAACTGAACATTCTGAATGTCCCCGTGGATGGTGAGATCTTCAACATCCTGTCTGCATCGGCTGGTGGCCTCGAACGCCTGGGACTGTTGGGTGGCACGAAGCTGAAAAGCCTCGATGGCATCGAGACACTTGCCGCGTTGACGTCGGTATGGCTGAAGAATCTGAGTTCGCTGACAGACATCCGTGCACTGGTGGGGCTCGAGCAGCTCAGGAAACTGGATATCCAGTACTGCAAGAAGATTGCCAACATCGAGGTCATCAATGATCTTTCCGCGCTTCGTGAGTTGACGCTCGTGGGTTGCGGAAAGGTGGGTCTGAAGAAAATACAGGCAAAGATCGAATCGCTTCAGAAGCGCACCATCGGGGCGACGACCTAGCCACATTGCATGTGCGGTGCCGTGCCCGCTGGAACTGCATGAGGTTCATGCGTGACTGAAACTGCATTCTCCCGCGTTTATGCCTCGGTTTCGTTGGAGGTGAGTGCCCAGGTCCTTCGGGATTTCGGACTGGAACCGTCGACGAGCGAGCTGATGCTTCGGCTGGGGCTTCCTTCACGGCTGCCGGGCGATGTACCTGTTGTTCAGTTCGAAGTGCCCCACGTGGTCGAGATCGATGGCACCGGACTTCTGGCTATCGCGCGAGAGCCATGGGGCGAGGATGTGCTGCTGTGCCTGTCGGCGAGTGGCGAGGTACTTGCCGTGGGCGATGGCGGACGTCAGATCGTGAATGGACGCCTGTCGAGCTTCCTTGGGTTTCTCGAAGCGTATGAGGCATTCCAGGCCCAGGCAAAGGCGGATGATTCCGGTCCGATGGTCTACTCCCAGGCGGAGATGCAGGCCCGGCTGGAGGCATTCGAGCGGGGTGAGATTCCCAAGCGCTCTGCAAAGCCGCGATTCGATCGCAGTAGGGCGATCAGGACGCTGGTGTCGGAGTGGAGGAGGCTTGATGCCGCTGCACTGACGGAAGGGTCACGGTGGTCAATTGTTCTGGAACAGATCCAGGATGGCCTTGTTTGAGATGTCGGTCCTGTAAGGCGACATTCGGGCAGCAGAATCCGGACGACCACTGGGTGGCGTCCGGCAGCAATATCTTCCAGAGCCATCGCGGACGATCGCCCGATCAACCCCGATCCGGCCTGCCATGCGTTGAACAGTTCGTCCTCGCTCTGGAGACGTACCATGTCGCCCGTCCTTCGTCGTGTACTGTGCCTGCTGGCGCTGCTGCTCTGTGCCTTCACCACGGCCGCCCAGACCCACGGCCGTCCGGCCGTCCGCCCGGTTCGTGCGGTCCCGTTGCTGCAGGTCGCGGGCGCCGAGCAGCCCATCGTGCTGCGTCGGGCCTCGATCGAAGGGGAGGTCCAGGCGGGTATCGCCCAGACCCGCGTCACGTTGGAGTTCCATAACCCCAACCGCCGGGTCATGGAGGGCGAGCTGCAGTTCCCGCTGGCTGATGGCCAGCAGATCACCGGCTTCGCCCTGGATATCGATGGCCAGTTGCGCGAGGCGGTGCCCGTGCCCAAGGACCGGGGGCGTCAGGTGTTCGAGGACATCGCGCGTCGCGGCGTCGATCCGGGCCTGCTGGAGCAGACCGCCGGCAATCAGTTCCGCCTGCGTGTCTACCCGTTGCCCGCCGGCGGCAGCCGCCGTGTGCAGCTGGTGCTGCGCGAACCGCTGGCGTTTGCCGCCCACGGCTGGCAATGGACCTTGCCGTTGCAGTTCGCCGCCGGCGCGGCCTCGGTCGAGCTGACCCTGCAGGCGCCGGATGCGGCGACCACGAGCGCAGGGCCGTTCCGCTTCACTGAGGGGCAACTGCATTGGCAGGGCCGAGGCGCCCTGTTGCCGGCGCAGCTGCAGTGGACGCTCCCGGCATCACGTCAGGCACGGGTACAGGTCGCACCGTGGCAGGACGGTCACTATCTGCTGGCACAGCTGCCGGTGCCGGTCGATAACGCGCCGCGTACGCTGCCGACCGATATCGGCCTGCTGTGGGATGGCTCCGGCTCATCAGGCCGGCGTGACCGTTCGCGGGAGTTTGCACTGCTGGACCGTTACTTTGCTGTGCTGGGAAACGGCACGGTCGCGTTGACGGTCCTGCGTGACCGGGCCGAGCCGGTGCGTCGCTTCCGTATCCGCGGCGGTGACTGGTCGGCATTGCGGCAGGCGTTGCAGGCCGTCCGCCCGGATGGCGCCAGCGCGCTGGCGCAGTGGCAGCCGCAGGCAGCCGTGAAGGAGTATCTGCTGGTCAGCGACGGTCTGTTGACCTACGGCCCGCAGGTGTTGCCGACGCTCGCCGCCGACCAGCGCCTGTTCGCGGTCAGCAGTGCGGGCGCACATACCGATGTCGTTCGGCTGCGCGGTTGGAGCGAATCACATGGCGGTCGCTTCGTCGCCCTGGGAACGGATGTCGATGCCGCTGCACGCGAACTGCTGTCTTCGCCGCTGGACGTGCAGGTCGATGCGGGCCGCGGTGTACAGGACGTGGTGATCGATCGTCGCAGTGAAGCGCAGGGCTGGCTGTGGCTGCACTCGCGGCTGGCGGCGGACGGCGTGCCGATGCGGGTCCGCGTCGGCGGCCAATGGCTGGCGCTGCCCGCGACACAGACGAGCGGCAATGGAGAACTGCTGGCCGGCCTGTGGGCGCAGGCGCGGCTGCAGCAGCTGGCCGCCGACCGTCGCGGCAACCGTGAGGCGATGCAGCGCCTGTCGCAGCAGTTCGGCCTGGTCGGTCCGGATACCTCGTTGATCGTGCTGGAGACGCTGGACGATTACCTGCGCTACGCGATCCGGCCTGCCGGCGCGCTGCGGACCGAGTACGACGCCCGCTTTGCACGCGTGGTCGCTGACCGCAGCGCCGCCGAGCGCCGTCGCCTGGACGACATCGCCGCACAGTGGCAGGAGCGCCGGGAGTGGTGGCGCCGCAGCTGGCCGAAAGACACACCGCCGCAGTTGCAGGGAAAGGCGTTGGACAGGGTTGCCGTCTCTGCTTCGGCCGCTGCGCCGGTAGCGATGCTCGCGGCCGCACCTCCCGCGCCCGCACCGATGCTTGCGGCCGCGGAACGCGACGTCCAGGTGTCGCGTGCACGCGCCCGTCGCTCGGCACCTGCACAGGAAGCCGCACGCGATGCGAGCACAGGGAGCGGCGCTGCCGCAGCGCCAGAGGCGGCAGCGAACAGCGGTGCGCTCGGCATCCAACTGGCCGCATGGCAGCCAGATTCGGCCATTGCCCGGCGCCTGCGCCAGGGGCCGTCCTCGCAGCTGTACGACCGCTACCTGGCCGAGCGCGCCGCGCATGCCGACAGCAGTGCGTTCTTTCTCGACGTGGCCGATCTGTTGCTGGAGCAGGGGCAGCGGGACCTGGCCCTGCGCGTGCTGTCCAACCTGGCCGAGATGGACCTGGACAACCGCCATCTGCTGCGCGTGCTCGGCTACCGCCTGATGCAGGCCGACGCACCGATGCTGGCGGTGCCGGTGTTCGAGCAGGTGTTGGCGATGGGCGAGGAGGAGCCGCAGAGCTTCCGTGATCTCGGCCTGGCCCTGGCGGCGGCGGGCCGGCCACAGCAGGCGCTGGCGCCGCTGTACCAGGTGGTGACGCGGCCCTGGGACAGCCGGTTCAACGGCATTGCACTGATCGCGCTGGACGAGCTGACCCAACTGGTTGCGCGCAGCACGCCAGGGCTTGATACCTCGGCCATCGACCCGCGCCTGCTGCAGCCGATGCCGCTGGACCTGCGGGTAGTGCTGTCGTGGGATGCGGACAACAGCGACATGGACCTGTGGGTGACCGACCCGAACGGCGAGCGCGCGTACTACGGCAATCGTCTGACCTACCAGGGAGGACAGATGTCACAGGACTTCACCGGAGGCTATGGACCCGAGCAGTTCTCACTGCGTGATGCCAAGCCGGGCAGGTACAAGGTGGAGGCCAATTATTTCGGCAGTCGCCAGCAGCTGGTGACCGGTGCCACGACCCTGATGCTGCGCCTGACCACCCATTGGGGCACGCCGAAGCAGAAGGACCAGAGGGTGACGATGCGGTTGAAGGATCGTGCCGAAACAGTGCTGGTGGGCGAGTTCGAGGTCAGATAGCGCCGAGCTCAGTTCGGGCAGGCTTGAGTCGGAGCCGGGCATGACCCGGCTCCACGCGATGGTGTCACGGTGCCGTCGCTGCGCCTGCCACCGAAGGCGATGGCGGATGGACGCGCAGGCCGAACAGGGGACGCAGCCAGCGGACACGACGGATCAGCAGCTCGTGGATCAGCAGGCAGCCGGCGACGGTGCCGGCAACCAGCAGAGCCGGTTCCAGCCAGGGGCCGAGCTGAAGGGGCCGCAGCCAGTAGAGCAGGACGATCAGCACGGTCTGGTGCAGGATGTACCAGCTGAAGACCGCCTCTCGGCAGTAGTCGAGGCCACGCCACGGCTGGTCGAGCAGCACGCGGGCCCAGCCGAACATCGCCAGCAGTGCGCACCAGGTGTACAGGGCCCGGCCGACGCGCTCGGTCTGCGCCCATGGCAGCGACAGCACCCATGGATCGAGCTGGTCAAGGTCGGGCATCCGGCCCAGGGCGCGGATGCCGAGTTCGACCAGCAGCCCGATCAAGGCCAGCGCCAACGTCAGGCGCCGGCCGCGCACGAGCAGGTCCCAGCCGCGTTGCCAGCGTGCGGCCCAGAAACCGGCCAGGAACAGGGGCAGGGACTCGGCATGCACGTAGAGGTCGTTCAGCAGCGCATGGGTGGGCGGCCACGCAGGCATCACCACCAGCAGGGCCCAGGCCAGCCAGAGCACCGGCAGCACCAGGCCGATGATCGCGATCAGGCGGTCATCGGGCCGCCATGACGGCAGCCGCGCCCACAGGGCCTGCATCGGACCGGCCAGCGCGATGGCCAGCAGGGTGTAGGGCACCAGGTGCGCCAGATACCACAGGTGATTCCAGGTGAACCCGTAGGCTGCCCCGTCGAAATGCGCGCCCGGCCACGGCCGGAACTGCCAGTAACGCCACAGGAAGGCGCCGAGTCCTGGCGTCACATCGCCCTTGTCCACCGCTTCGCAGTAAGCCTGCAGCGAGACGACAGCGACGATGCCGAACAACAGCGGCAGCAGCAGGCGTCCGCTGCGTTTCAGTGCGAACCGGTGCCGCCCGTGCCGCGGCAGCGAGAGGCCCAGAGCGATACCCGAGATCACGAACAGCAGTGGCATGCGCCAGCGGTTCAGAGCGATCATCGGCCACTGCAGCCACTCGGCTGTGTAGGCGCTCTTGAGATGGAAGCCCCAGCCATCCACGTAGGCCATGGCCGCGTGGTAAAGGATGAGCAGGGCGAAGGCGAGCACGCGGAGCGTGTCGATGTCATGGCGTCGGGTCATGGCCGCAACCGGCAGGAAGGTGACGCCAGACTGCGTCCGCAAAGGTGGCGGCGTAAGCGGCAGGGGGCCACCGGTGCCGCGGTAGTGACCAATGGCGGGCGTGCCGGGATCAACGGGGAGGCTACGCTCGCTCCCTTGATGCACGCTGAGGGACCGCGACGAGATGGATGCAGCAATGGCTCAGGGCAGACTGCCGCGCTGGCGAACGTCAAGTCGCCTGCTGGTGTGGGCCGCGATCCTGTCGGCGACCGCAGTGACGAACGCGCTGGTGGAAGTGATGGATTCCGGGCGCCACGGCACCGCCCTGGCCCTGTGGGAGCCCCTGGTCTGGGAGTTCAGCAGTGCCGGAGCGGTGCTGCTGACCCTGCCGCTGCTGTGGTGGGGGTGCGAGCGCTGGCCGTTGCATGCCGACACCTGGAAGCGCCTGCTGCCGCTGTACCTGCTGGCCAGCGTGGGGTGGTCGCTGCTGCACGTGGTGGGGATGATGGTGATCCGCCACCTCGCGTACGCCTCACTGGGCCATCACTACCAGGACGATGACGGCTGGTTGCAGCGCTTTGCCTACGAGTACCTGAAGGATGTCCGCACGTTCGCGTTGTTCGTGGCGCTGGAGCACCTTGCCGGCTGGTTCGGCCGCCGCCGCCAGGGTGAGGCATCCCTGCTGGCCGCGCCGGATGTCGGTCCGCCGGTCGAGCCGGTCGAGCGCCCGCAGCACTTCCTGGTGCGCAAGCTGGGCAAGGAATTCCTGGTCGCCACCGAGGACGTCGAGTACGCCCAGGCCGCTGGCAACTACGTGAATCTGAGGGTCCGCGGCCATGACTATCCGCTGCGGATCACCATGGCGGTGCTGGAGCTGCGGCTGGATCCGCTGGTGTTCCTGCGGCCGCATCGCAGCTGGCTGATCAACCGCGGGCAGCTGCGCTCCATCGAGCCGCTGGATGGCGGCGAGGCCCTGCTGCACATGGCCGATGGGGCCAAGATTCCCTGCAGCAGGCGCCAGCTGCCGCTGCTGCGGCAGGCGCTGGCGGGAGGATAGGGGCGGGCGGACCTGCGGAGCGCCCGCCCCCTTCGTGCTTACTTCCTGTCCTTCTTGATCATCGCGTCGATGCGCGCGGCGCGGGCTTCCGAGCCGGGGTGCGACGACATCAGGCCGCCTTCGCTGGACAGCTTGCGGAACATGCTGGCCAGGGCTGCCGGATCATAGTTGTGGCGCTTCATGAACTGGTAGCCGTACTCGTCCGCCGCGCTCTCTTCCTTCTGCGAGAACTGGGCGTTGACGAAACCCTCGGCGAGGTCGCCGAGCTGGCCCTGGCTGAGCTGGGTCAGGTTGCCGTTGCCCGACGCTGCCAGGCCTTCGCGGCCGGCCGATGCGAGCAGCGCGGTGCGCATCTTGGTCTTGCTGTGGCCCAGCTTCACGTGACCGATTTCGTGGCCGATCACGCCACGCACCTCGTCATCACTGGCCATGTCCATCAGGCCGGTGTAGACGCGGACGCAGCCGTTGGCCATCGCCCAGGCGTTGACATCGGCGGTCCGGTAGACCTTGAAGTTCAGGTTCAGGCCGTCCTCGTTGGCGAGCCCCTGGGTGATCTTGGCCAGGCGCTGGGCATAGGGATCGTTGGCGGGTGCCAGCTGGTTCTCCTTGTCCATGTAGGCGCAGGCCTGGTCGGCGGCCGCCGAGACCTCTGCGTCGGACAGGGTCAGCGCCTTGCCGGCCTTCAGGCCGGTGCTGGTCAGGCCCTTCAGGTCGATGGCCGAGGCATTGGCGGCCAGCAGGCAGGCGGCCAGGCACAGGGTGGAACGCATGATCTTCATTGAAATGGTGCTCCTTGGATTGGGATGGGCCGCGCGTCCCCCTGTTGCCGCGGCGGCCGGGAAGTCTACCGGCTTCAGCCCGCCCCGTGTCCAGCCGCCGGCCGGGCCGCTGGGGGTGCCTCGCCGCCTGCCGGGCGCCTGCGTTATCATTGGCAGTCATTTTTTGAACGCACGACCGCCGACATGATCGAACTGAATCCTGTCCGCCAGCGCATCACCGATCTGACCGATCGCGTGCTGTCGCTTCGGGGGTATCTTTGACTACGACGCCAAGAAAGAGCGTCTTGAAGAAGTAACGCGGGAGCTTGAAAACCCCGACGTCTGGAACAACGCCGAGTACGCCCAGAACCTGGGGCGCGAGCGATCCAGCCTGGAAAAGACCGTGGGCGGCATCGCCTCGGTGCTCGATGGCCTGAAGGATGCGACCGAGCTGCTGGAGCTGGCCGAGTCCGAGCAGGACGAGGACACCGCGCTGGCCGTGGTTGCCGATCTGGACAAGCACCAGTCGCACGTCGAGAAGCTGGAGTTCCAGCGCATGTTCTCCGGCGAGATGGACAATGCCGCTGCGTTCGTCGACATCCAGGCCGGTGCCGGTGGTACCGAAGCCCAGGACTGGGCCGAGATCCTGCTGCGCATGTACCTGCGCTGGTGCGAATCGCGTGGCTGGAAGACCGAGCTGATGGAAGTTTCCGGCGGTGATGTGGCGGGCATCAAGTCGGCCACCCTGCGCGTGGAAGGTGACTATGCCTATGGCTGGCTGAAGACCGAGACCGGCGTGCACCGCCTGGTGCGCAAGTCGCCGTTCGACTCGGACAACCGTCGCCACACCAGCTTCACCTCGGTGTTCGTTTCGCCGGAGATCGACGACAACATCGACATCACCATCAACCCGGCCGATCTGCGCACCGACGTCTACCGTTCGTCCGGCGCCGGTGGTCAGCACGTCAACAAGACCGAGTCGGCGGTGCGTATCACCCACATTCCGACCAACATCGTGGTGGCGTGCCAGACCGGCCGCAGCCAGCACCAGAACCGCGACAACGCGATGAAGATGCTGGCCGCAAAGCTCTACGAGCTCGAGATCCAGAAGCGCAACGCGGAGAAGGATGCCGTGGAAGCGACCAAGTCCGACATCGGCTGGGGTAGCCAGATCCGCAATTACGTGCTCGATCAGAGCCGCATCAAGGACCTGCGCACGGGCATCGAGCGTTCCGATACGCAGAAGGTGCTCGATGGTGACCTCGATGAGTTCGTCGAGGCCAGCCTGAAGGCCGGCCTGGCGGTGGGGTCCAAGCGCGTCGATGCCTGATGCGCACGCCTGCGCCGATATCATCGCCTTCCGCGACGGAGGGCGATGATGCGCAGCGAGAGTGAACGCAGGGAGCTCGGCGGTTTCCTCAAGGCCTGCCGCGCCCGTGTCGACCCGGCCACGCTGGGCCTGCCGGCCGGGCGCAGGCGTACCCCCGGCCTGAAGCGCGAGGAAGTGGCGCTGGCGGTAGGGGTCAGTGTCAGCTGGTACACCTGGATCGAGCAGGGACGTGAAGTGCGTGCGTCGCCGGAAGTGCTCGAGCGGCTGGCCCGGGTATTGCGGATGAGCGATGACGAGCGCGCATATGCGTTCGCGCTGTCCGGCTATGGCGTTCCGCTGGAGTCGCCAGATGAAAGCGTGACTGATGGCCTGCGCCAGCTGGTGGACGCGATGCAGCCGATCCCGGCCTACGTACGCAACACCCGTTTCGACATCCTGGCCTGGAATCCGGCCATTGCCGAACTGTTCGTCGACTACAGCCAGCTGGCGCCGCATGAGCGCAACACGCTGCGGCTGATGTTCCTGTATCCGCCTTATCGCACGTTGATCCTCAACTGGGAGGAGATGGCCCGGGGCCTGCTGGCCGGCTTCCGCGCGGCGATGGCGCAGGCGCAGGACAAGGCGCCTTTCCTGGCGCTGGCCGAGGACATCGCTGCCCACAGCGATACGTTCCGGCAGTGGTGGCCGGAGCATGATGTGCGCCGCTTCGACGAGGGGGCGAAGAAGCTGAACCACCCCACGCGCGGGTTGCTGGACCTGCAGTACGTGGCGCTGGTGCCGGAGAGCCGGCACGACCTGTCGTTGGTCACCTACCTGCCGCGAAAGTAGGTGGGTCGGCAGGGCTGCGCCCTGCACCCGCAGAGGCTTCAAGCCACGGCAACGGCAACGGCGTGCATTCCGTGGGATGGCGGGGCGGCGTCGAAGTGCGGGGACGCCGTGAACCCGTCCATGGGGGCTTGGCAGCCGTATCCATGCGGCTGACACCCCGCACTCCGACGCCGCCCC
>NZ_JADCQA010000008.1:0-210199 GCF_014947095.1 Stenotrophomonas sp. B2
CAAAGCGCGGGGCCTGCGGCGCGCCCTGGGCCAGCATGGGTAGGCGATCGACCCCCGCCGGGCATGGCCCGGCGCTACCGATGCATCACCCTCCCGGTAGCGCCGGGCCATGCCCGGCGAGCGAAACGGGGTTGAGCGCTTCACCCGGCCATGACCCCACACCACCGGCACGGTATCCTGCACGACGGAATCGAGTTCTGAGGTAATCCATGGCGGGAGCCAAGCGCGGGTGTCTGTTCGTGGTAACGCTGCTGGTGGTGCTGGTCGCGGTCGTGGCCGGCGCGGGCGCGTGGTTCTTCTACAAGCAGACCCAGTTCGCCGATGCCCGGATCTCCCCCTCCGCAGAGACCGTGGTGATCGCCAGCGGCGATGGCCTGAACACCGTGCTGCGCAAGCTGCGCGAGGCAGGCGTGGACGAAGGCCAGGACGCACAGTGGCAGCTGCTGGCGCGCCAGCTCGACGCCGCCGGCAAGTTGAAGGTGGGTGAGTACGCGCTGGACAACCAGCTGACCCCGCGCGAGCTGCTGCTGCGCATGCGCGCCGGCAAGGTCCTGCAGCACCGCGTCACCATCATCGAAGGCTGGAACATCCGCCAGCTGCGCGCGGCGCTGAAGCGTGCCGATCCACTGCTGCACACCACCGATGATCTTGATGATGCGGCACTGATGCAGCGCCTGGGCTTCGGCGGCCAGCATCCGGAAGGCCGGTTCCTGCCGGAGACCTACATCTACCAGCGCGGTGACAGCGACGTGGATGTGCTCAAGCGTGCGCATGCGGCGATGGAAAAGGCGCTGGACGAGGCCTGGCAGAGCCGTGCACCGGACCTGCCGATCAACACGCCGTACGAGCTGCTGACGCTGGCATCGATCATCGAGAAGGAAACCGCGCTGGCCAGCGAGCGCCCGCAGATTGCCGGCGTGTTCATGCGCCGCCTGCAGATCGGCATGCGCCTGCAGACCGATCCCACCGTGATCTATGGCATCGGCGCGGCCTATGACGGCAACATCCGCCGCCGCGACCTGACCACCGATACGCCTTACAACACCTATACCCGTGCGGGCCTGACCCCGACCCCCATCGCCATGCCCAGCCGCGACGCGCTGATGGCCGCGGCACAGCCGGCAGCGGGGGATGCACTGTATTTCGTCGCCGTTGGCGATGGCAGTGGCGCGCACGTGTTCTCGTCCAGCCTGGACCAGCACAACGCTGCGGTAGCGCGCTACCTGCAGCAGCTGCGCCAGCAACGCACCCAGGAGACCCCGGCGCAATGAGTCCCGCGCTGCTACGCCACCCGCGTTTCGTCAGCCTGGAAGGCGGCGAGGGCGCCGGCAAGACCACCGCGATCAATGCCATCCGCGCGTGCCTGCGCCAGCATGGCCATGAGGTGGTGCTGACCCGCGAACCGGGCGGCACGCCGATGGCGGAGCGCATCCGCAGCCTGATACTGAAGCCCGATGCCGAGATCGCCGCCGAGCCGCTCAGCGCCGAGGCCGAGCTGCTGCTGGTGTTCGCCGCCCGCGCGCAGCACGTGCGGGAGGTGATCCAGCCGGCCCTGCAGCGCGGTGCCTACGTGCTGAGTGATCGCTTCACCGATTCCAGCTACGCCTACCAGGGAGGGGGCCGTGGCCTGGACCCGCAGTGGATTGCCGAGCTGGAGCGCCGTGCCGTTGGCCTGCTGCCGGGCCTGACCCTGCTGCTGGATGTGGACGTGGCGGTCGGTCGCGCGCGCGCCAATGGCCGCGACCTGTGGCCGGACCGCATCGAGAGCGAGCAGGACGATTTCTTCCAGCGCGTGCGTGAAGTGTTCCGCAGCCGCGCCCAGCAGGATCCACAGCGCTTCGCCGTGATCGACGCGGGCCAGGTGCAGGAACGCGTGGCCGCCGACGTGATCGCGCAGGTCGAGCGCTGGCTGCAGGAAGGAAAGGGCGCATGAGCACCTTCTCGCCCTGGCAGCAGCGCGCATTCGATCAGACCGTGGCCGCGCTCGACGCGGGCCGGCTGGGGCATGGCCTGTTGATCTGCGGCCCGGCCGGGCTGGGCAAGCGCGAGGTTGCACTGGCGCTGGCCGACCACGTGCTGGCGCAGGGCGATGCCGCGCACGCCACGCGCACCCGCCACCTGATCGCTGCCGGTACCCACCCGGACCTGCAGCTGGTGAGCTTCATTCCGAACAAGAGCGGCGACAAGCTGCGCACCGAGATCGTCATCGAGCAGGTGCGCGAGATCACCGACAAACTGGCATTGACCCCGCAGTACGGCGTGGCCCAGGTGGTGATCGTCGATCCGGCCGATGCGATCAACCGCTCCGCGGCCAATGCACTGCTCAAGACGCTGGAAGAACCGCAGCCCGGCCGCTACCTGTGGCTGATCAGCAGCGACCCGGCACGCCTGCCGCAGACCATCCGCAGCCGGTGCCAGCGCCTGGAGTTCAAGCTGCCGCCGCACGAGGAAGCGCTGGCCTGGTTGCAGCAGCAGGGCCACAGCGACGCCTCCGCACGCGAAGCGCTGGACGCCGCGCGCGGCCATCCCGGCCAGGCCGACAACTGGCTGCGCGAGGACGGGCTGAGCCTGCGCCGTGAGGTGGCCCGCGACCTGGAGCAGCTGGCCACCGGCAGGACCGGCGCGGTGGAGCTGGCGCAGAAATGGTGCGGTGACGACAACGCGGCGCTGCGCCTGCGCTTCGCCGCCGACCTGGCGCTGGCCCAGGCCAGCACGGACGCCTTGACCGCGCCGGAGCGATTGCACAAGCTGGCAGCCTGGTTCGACGCTGCCAACCGCACCCGCGACCTGCTGCGCACCACGGTGCGTGCAGACCTTGCGGTGGTCGAGTTGCTGCTGGCCTGGAACAAGGTGAACGAGCGGCCTGCCGCAAGGGGAAATCGATGAGTGCCAGCAACGCCCGCCAGGGCATCCTGTCCCTGGCCGTGAAGGACAAAGCCGCGCTGTACAGCGCGTACATGCCGTTCGTGAAGAATGGCGGCATCTTCGTGCCCACGCCCAAGCGCTACTTCCTCGGCGACGAGGTGTTCCTGCTGCTGACCCTGCCCGATTCCAGCGAGCGCCTGCCGGTGGCCGGCAAGGTGATCTGGGTGACCCCGGCAGGGGCGCAGGGCAACCGTACCGCGGGCATCGGCGTGCAGCTGGCCGACGGCGCCGAAGGCGAGGGCGTGCGCCATAAGATCGAGACCCAGCTGGCCGGCCTGACCAGCTCGGACAAGCCCACCCACACGATGTGAGGCAGCGCCGGGCCACGCCCGGCGGCACGCCTCGAAAACACACGTGAAGACGGATGTGAAAACTGTTGACGGCCTCTGAAAAGTTCCTATAATGAGCGGCTCAGCAACACACCGGGCGGTTAGCTCAGCGGTAGAGCATTGCCTTCACACGGCAAGGGTCACAGGTTCGATCCCTGTACCGCCCACCATGTTGCAGAACGAAAAAAGCCTCCAGCAATGGGGGCTTTTTTGTTATCTGATGATGCGTGCCAGCGTCGCTGCTGCGGCTGCCATCAGCCGTGCTGATCCAGCAGATCCCGCGCGATCATCGCCGTCGCATCCAACAGGTCGTGGCCGCTGCCGGCCTGCACCACCACCGCCAACAGACCACGGCCCACCTCGGCATTGCCGCTGGTCAGTTCCATCTCGCCTTCAAAGCACAGATCGGCCAGCCATTCGTGGGCCTGTTGAAGCCCGCGCTTGCGGATGCGGCGAAATTCCGCCAGCAGCTTCGCCTGGCCGGCCTCCTGCTCACCCTCGGCCAGCAGGCCGATGGCACCGCCGTGCGCTGCGCGCCAGATGGCCGGCAGCGGGCGACCGTTCGCGTCCACCACGTCCGCCGAGAACTGGGCGCAGTACATTTCGTAGCGTTTGCCCGCCGTACTGCGAGGCACGATGCCGGCCTCGGCGAGCAGGCACTCGGCTTCATCCAGTTTTCTGAACTTCAACCGCAGCAGTGCAGGGCGGCTCATCTGTTGGGACAGCGCGTGCTGGTTGGCGGCAAACCATACGTTCCAACCCACGGTTGCGCGGCCTTCCAGTGCGGCCTTGAAGTAGTCCAGGTGTTCGGCGTCCATTGCGGCCTCCTGCGATCCCTGCGCGATTGTAGCGGGAGGGCATCCGGGCCGGTCAGTCAGCGCCGGAGAGGCAATGATTCGCCTCGCGCACCAGCTGTCGTGCGGCCACGATCAGTCCGTCGATATGGAAGGCGCCCAACTGTTCGTCCGGGCCGCCTTCGTTGCGTGCATGGTCGGCGGCCTGCAGCAGATCGAGCAGTGCGGTAAGCCCAGACATCGAGCGGCGCAGCGAGGCGTGATTGCTGGCAACGAGGGTGAGGCTCTTGCACGGCTGTCCGTCATCGCCGTCGGCGCGGCTGATGGCATTGAGGTACGTGAAGAAGGCAGGCGACTGCACGGGCAGACTCTGTTCGTGCAAGGCGCACTCGATCTCGCGTGCGAGGTCCTCGGGCACGTCGGCGGCGATGTCGCCGATCAGGGCGTGCAGGCGGGGATGGACAGCGGTGCGGTTGGTCATGGCGAAACCCTCACTGGCGTGGGGCCACCTTCCGAGTGAAGGTGGCGGACGGTGCGGGTTGGCGTACCAAGGCAAACGAACTTCCACCGAGAGGAAGGCCTGGCGGATCTGTCGATCCCCACGCACCGGCCGCCATTGAAGGCAATCGGTGCATTCTCTCTGCTGAGGCGTGAACCGCAGCGGTGGAAGTTCGTTCGTTTATTCGAGACGCCAATCCCGGCCAAGGCAATCTGCCTCGGCGCGGCGATCATCCGGCTGCGCAATCACATCGGTCTGTAAGGAAAATTCTCTTTCATGCCAATGCGGAGGAGGGAGGTCTCGATCTGTGCGACAGTGCACGGGCGCGCTGCGAGCAACGTCACTTCCGATGCGACGCGCTGCACGGGCTGTCGGTGCACTTCGCGACAACGCGGTACGCGCCGCGGGTTGTTTGCGTCACGCTGCGCACGATGCCCGGATCACTCGAGCAGCGTCGGATCGGTGATGTCCAGCAGCCCGGCATTCGCCATCCGCAGTTCAACCTGATGCACGCGCCTCAGATGTTCCGGGTTGCGCAGATCGAAGGGTTCGTCCAGCGCTACGATCATCGTTCCTTTGCCTTTCACGACCTCCATGGACGCCGCTTCAGGAATGAATTTCTTCGGCACGAGGTGGGGTACAAATCCCATCCAGCCCAGCCAGCGTCGATGGGGAAACAGTTGATGGAAGTGTGCGTAGGTTTCATATCCCTCTCCGTCCGGGAGTGGGGACGTAACGTCTGTCGCAACGAACACGGCATCCAAACGGGTTGCAATGCTTCGGACGCAGGATCGAATGATTCCGGATGTGCCATCCGGACCAAACGCCTGGACGGGGGCGTTGATGCTCAGGGTAACCCTGCCGAACCACGGCCTGTAATCCAGCGTAGGACAGCCAGGTTGATCATGAGCTTTCTGGCTCAAGGCGGGAGTAATGGAAGCGCCGGCACCGCCTGAATTGGCCGCAGTTGGGTACTTTCTATGGTAGTAGGCGGCGTTCTCGGCGACTGCATCGATGAACCTTGCCTTGTCGCTTAGAGGTACCGGTCTGCCAGAGGAATCACGAAGCGCCCAGTTCTGGAAAAGGTGATGTATCTCGCCAAGCTCTTCGGTAAGTTGCAACAGTTGCCGATAGGCCGCTTCAGCACTCAGCACCTCCAACGGCACAGTTGTATCTATGAATGCGTTGTACATCTCGGGCATTGTGATTTTCTAGGGGGATGTTGGATCAACGCAGGTGCAAGTTCGCAGATCTCGTCCTTTCCGCATGATGCGGGATGCACGATCCTTCTCACCATTCCTTGTACTTCGGCTAATGCTCATCGCGACAGCAGCACAAGTGGCAGGTCAGCTACATTGCATTGTGCACGGATGCCCGAATCACTCGAGCAGCGTCGGATCGGTGATGTCCAGCAGCCCGGCATTCGCCATCCGCAGCTCAACCTGATGCACGCGCCTCAGATGTTCCGGGTTGCGCAGATCGAAGGGTTCGTCCAGCGCTACGATCATCGTTCCCTTGCCTTTCACGACCTCCATGGACGCCGCTTCAGGAATGAATTTCTTCGGCACGAGGTGGGGTACAAAACCCATCCAGCCCAGCCAGCGTCGATGGGGGAAGAGGCGATGATTGGCATAGTAGGTGTCATAGCCCTTGCCGGTTGGAAGGGGACATACAACGTCTGTAGCTACATGATCGGCAACCATGGCGGTTGATAGCGCCGCAACGCACTGGCGTACCACCGAAGTGGCGCCTTCCGCAGAGAATGCTTCGATGGGCCTGAAGATCGTCATCGTCAGTCGTCCCGCCCATGGGTAATACTCGATGGAAGCCCTTCCAGGGGTTTTCCACTCCCTGGCGGTCATGGCAGTGGTGAGGTTGGCGCCCGCGCCACCGGCATCCGGGTCATCAGGGAATTCCTGTCCGTCCTGCTCGGCATGGGACGCCAGCATCTGGACGAAGCGCTCTTCATCGGAATATGGAATTGTCCCATTCGAGCGTGAATGCTCAATCCAGCGGTGGAACGCAGGATGCACGTCCTGGAGCAATCGAACGAGCGGTTGGAGCCGGCCATAGACAGTTTGCGCGTCAAGCGTCTCAGTGGCGATCCACGCGTCTACGACAGTTCTGAACATGGGCGTCATGGTGAGTGCCTGCAGCGGAAGGAATCATCTTTGAACAGCCTGACCGCGATGTCGAAGCACTCGATCTCAAGGAAGTGCCATTCCAGCTTTGCGGGTCGGCCAAGCGCGAGAACATGTGCGCGCTGTCTATGAAATTGTCTGAGCCAGCTCTCCAGGATGGTGGGTCGAGTTCGATCAAGCTGGGCCCAGAAGCGCAACTCGCCATCATCTTCAAAGAACTGCTTGTAGTGGCCCTTGGTCTCTACCACAGTGCACTGAGCGCGCCAGAATCCATCACGTTGAGATATCGGACCTGTCACTTATGGCACTCCATGCAGCTGCTGATTGTGATCGCTTCTCCCGTTTCTGCTGGAGAAACAAGAGCTTTCCAGAAATTTGGGGTCGCGGGATTCAGTCAATGAGGGCAGGGACGTGGTCTGCGCGACGCTGCGTTGATGAGTTCAGAAACCTGCGAGAAGCGACATGCACCCTCGTAATCAGAGGGCGAACGCGGAGCGGCAGGGAAGCTGAGAAGTGCGCCCTCCTAGGGGAGGAAATTGCAGGGCTCTAAACGGGACGCGCGTTCGCGCGACATTTCACACAGAAATCCAGCAGCCCGGCGCATCGTCTCCCAACCCTCCACCCGGGAGCCCCACCATGCCGCTCGCCCGCATCGATCTTCGCAAAGGCCAATCCGCCGACTACCTGCAGCGCGTCGGCGAGGCCATCTACCAGGCCATGCGCGCTGTCGGCGTGCCCGAGAACGACCGCTTCCAGATCTTCCAGGAGCACGACGCCGCCACCCTGGTCTACGACCCCAGCTACCTCGGTGTGCAGCGCTCCGACGATTTCATCTGCATCCAGATCACCTGGAACGAGGGCCGCACCCTGGAGCAGAAGAAGGCGCTGTACGCGGGCATCGCTGACGGCCTGCATGCGGCAGTGGGCATCCGCCGCGAGGACGTGTTCATCAATCTGGTGGAAGTGAAGAAGGAGAACTGGTCGTTCGGGCATGGCGTTGCCCAGTACGCGACGTGAGGCACCTGCGTCACCCTGTCGCAGGGGCAAAACCCTGAACGTGGTCCAAGGTTGCGGCGCCGCGCCGTAGAATGCCCGGGTGCACCGCCCCCGATTCCACCGCCGGTTCCAGGCCCTGGCATGGCTCGCCCTGCTGCTGGTGCTGCTTGCCCCGCTGGTGAGCCGCTGGGTGGCGCATGGCCGCGTGGCAGCGGCGACGCCGGTGGCGGCGATGGATCATTCGCTGCATGCGCAGCACACGATGGAAGGCCATCACGGCCATCATGCGATGGCAACGCCGCACGGTGAGGCCGCGAAGAATCCGCCCGCCGATCCACACGCCGATCACGAAATGGGCGTGGATTGCGATTACTGCCTGATCGCGGCGCGGCTGATCACCCTGCTGGTGGCGACGTTCCTGCTGCTGGTGCCCTTGGCGCCGGTCTGCCGGGCGCGGCTGGGCGCTGTGCTGGCAGTGCCCGCGCGCCTGGCGGGAACCCTCGGGGCGCGGGGACCACCGGCGGCATTGGCGGGCTGAGCCGCGCGCGCGGCCGTGCATTCCCTCTGATGGAAGCCGCCAGGCATGGCCTGGCGCTACCGCGTGCGCTTTCCTTCCTGCTGCCCCGCAGTGCGGGGTGGCATTGCATGCCGTGAAAAAATGAAAAGACATCCGAAGCGCGTTGCCCTGCGTTGGGCGACGCTGCCGGCGCTGTGCGCCTGCGCCCTGCCTGTTGCACCTGCCCGTGCCGAAGCGGCGGGCCCGACCACCCTGGACACCGTACGCGTAGTCGATACCCGGCACGGTGCGCTGTCGGCCACCCCCGGCGCAGGTTCCGCGCTGGGCCTGAACGTGCTGCAGACACCTGCCGCACTTACCGTGATCGACCGCGACCAGCTGGAGCAGCGCGGTGATTCCAGCCTCAACGATGCGATCAGCCGCGCGGGTGCGATCAGCGCGATGCCGCATCCGGGCAATGGCCTCAGCGCACTGTCCAGCCGGGGCTTCACCGATGGCGCCTCGGTGATGCGCCTGTACGATGGCCTGCGCCAGTACGGGGGCGTGGGCATCACGTTCCCGTTCGATACCTGGTCCATCGAGCGCATCGAAGTGCTGCGCGGGCCGGCCTCGGTGATCCACGGCGACGGTGCGATCGGCGGTGTGATCAACATCGTGCCGAAGAAGCCTTCGCGCGGTGCCGTCGAGAACGAGATCAGTGTGACGGTGGGCAGCGAGGACACCGCGCGCCTGGGCTTCGGCAGCGGTGGCGCGCTGACGCCCGAGCTGGCCTACCGGCTGGATGTGAGCGGCAACTACAGCGGCGGCTGGGTGGACCGTGGTCGCAACAGTGACGCGACTTTCTCTGGGGCGTTGCTGTGGCAGCCGCGTGCGGACCTGCAGCTGACGCTCACCCATGCGCAGGGCTACCAGCAGCCGATGCGCTACTTCGGCACGCCGCTGGTGGATGGCCGACAGTGGGACGCACTGCGCCACCGCAACTACAACGTGGAAGACAGTGACATCCGCTTCCGTGACCGCTGGACGCAGCTCGATGCGCTGTGGACGCCGAACGCGAAGGTGGAGTGGCGTACCCGCGTCTACCAGATCGACAGCCAGCGCGATTGGCGCAACGCCGAGGCCTATGTCTACAACCCGCGCACTGGCCTGATTGACCGCTCGGGCAACACCCAGATCACCCACAACCAGGACCAGACCGGGCTGACCTCGACGCTGCGCATGCAGGGTGAGGTGGGCGGTCTTGCCAACAGTTTCGCGCTGGGGATGGATGCCAACCGCGCGCACTTCAAGCACACCAACAACACCTATGCCGGCAGCTCCGGCCCGGTCGATCCGTTCCATCCGGTGCCGGGGCAGTTTGCCAGCGATGCGCCGAACCTGCCGCGCTACCGCAACGGTGCCGAGCAGTACGCGCTGTTCGTGGAAGACCGGCTGGCCCTGAGCGAGCGCTGGTCGGTACTGGGCGGGCTGCGCCACGACCGCGCGCGCATCGATCGTACCGATCTGATCAGCGGCCAGAAGGCATTCTCGAAGACCTACAGCAGCACCGGCTGGCGAGCAGGCACGGTATTCGCGCTGCAGCCGACGCTGAGCCTGTACGCGCAGTATTCGCAGGCGGCCGACCCGGTCAGCGGCCTGTTGATGATCAGTCCGGCCAACGGTGCCTTCGACCTGGCCAAGGGGCGTCAGGTCGAAGTCGGCCTGAAGCAGGCCTTCGACGGTGGCGAGTGGACGCTGGCGGCGTACCGGATCCGCAAGACCGGGCTGCTCAGCCGTGATCCGCTGCTGCCGGATCGTCGGGTGCAGGTGGGCGCGCAGACTTCGCGCGGAATCGAGGCGTCCTTGAACTGGAATTTCGCGCCGCAATGGACGCTCGATGCCAACGCGACGGTTCTGAAGGCCGAGTTCGAGGACTTCCTGGAAGCCACCGGTTCGCCGGCTGTGCTGGTCTCGCGCGATGGCAATGTGCCGCCGAACGTGGCCGAGCGACTGGCCAATGTGTGGCTGAGCTGGCAGTTCCTGCCCGACTGGAGCGCGGCCGCAGGTGTGCGTTACGTCGGCAAGCGCTACGCCGACAACGCCAACACCCTGGAGCTGCCGGGCTACGGCACCACCGATCTGGCGCTGACCTGGCAGGCGGCACCGCGCACGCGGGTGACAGCCCGTGTGTTCAACGTGTTCGACAAGGCGTACTACGCCACGGCGTACTACACCAGTACGCAGTGGCTGCTGGGTGCGGATCGCCGCGTCGAGTTCACCCTCGATCATCGCTTCTGAGGACGCACGCCATGTCGCTGCGATCCACTGCCAAGCGCTGGACCTACCTGGTGCACCGTTGGCTGGGCATCGGCGGATGCCTGCTGATGCTGCTGTGGTTTGTCAGCGGCATGGTGATGCTGTTCGTCGGCTACCCGAAGCTGACGCCCGGCGAGCGGCTGGCGGCGTTGCCGGTGCTGGGCGACGCGCATGGGCTGCTGGGACTGTCGGCGTTGCCAGCGGCCGTGCAGGCTGAGCCGGAAAGCGTGGCGCTGACCACGCTGCGTGGCGAGCCCGCCTATGTGGTGCGTAGTGGCAGCCACGTGGGAGCCTGGTCGGCGCGCACCGGGCAGGTCCTGCTGCCAGTATCGGCACAGCGCGCCGAAGCCTCGGCGGCGCAGTTTGCCGGCGGCCCGGCATTCGTGGGTGCGATGCGCGTGGATGAGGACCGCTGGACGCATTCGCGTGCGCTGGATGCGCATCGGCCGCTGTACCGGGTCGAGGTGGGCGGTGCGCGGCCGGGTGACCTCTATGTGTCTTCGCGCACCGGCGAGGTGGTGCTGGATGCACCGCATGTGCAGCAGCGCTGGAACTATGTGGGCGCTTGGCTGCACTGGCTGTACTTCCTGCGCATGCAGTCGGTGGACCCGGTGTGGACGTGGGTGGTGATCGTGCTGTCCGCACTGTGCACGGTGGTGGCGGTGAGCGGCATCGTGGTGGGGGTGTGGCGCTGGCGCTTCGCTGGCCACTATCGTTCCGGTGCGAAGACGCCGTACGTCGAGCCGTGGATGCGCTGGCATCATCTGATCGGTCTGGCGGCTGCGGCGTTCGTGTTCACCTGGATCTTCAGCGGGCTGATGTCGATGAATCCGCTGGGCGTGTTCAGCAGTACGCGCGCGGCGATCGACACGGCGCAGTATCGCGGCGATGCGGTGGCAGTGAACGGCGCACTGGGCGAACCAGCAGCTCTGCTGGCTGCGGCCCATGATGGGCTGTTCATGCCGGTGGAGATCCAGTGGCGGCGCATCGGCGGTGAGCTGTTCGCGCTGCTGCTGGACGGGCAGGGCGATACGCGCATCGTATCCGCAGACGAAGGGCATCTCCGGATGATGCAGGTGCTGCCGGTGGCATGGCTGCAGCAGAAGGCGCAGGCGATGTCTGCCGCGCCGATGCATCGGTTCGCACTACTGCATGCAGCGGATGCCTATTTCTATCCACGTGCGCCGGAGGCGATGAACGGCGCGGCGGTGCGCCGCTTCCCGGTGGCGGTGGCGGACTTCGGTGATGCCGAGGCGACGCGCGTCTACTTCGATCTGGCCAGCGGCGATCCACTGCTGATCCTGGGGCATCGTGAGCGCGTCGGGCGCTGGCTGTTCTACTTCCTGCACAGCTGGGACCTGCCGGCAATGCTGCGGCAGGAGACGGCCCGGCTGGGCGTGCTGCTGCTGTTGAGCACCGCCGGCACCGCGCTGTGCGGGACGGCTATGGTGATCGGTTATCGACGATTGCGGATGAAGGTCCGGCGTCGGCGCCGTTGATGCCGCGCGCTACACCCGCAGCCAGCGCGTGGACACCGCCACCAGCAGCAGCGCGATGGCCACACCGATGAATGCAGCGATCAGGCCGAAATGATTGGCGGCGAAGCCGATGAGTGCCGGGCCGGCGAGAATGCCGGCAAAGCCCAGCGTGGACACGGCGGTGATCGCCAGCGCGCCGGGCATGCGGGTCTGGTGGCCGGCCAGCGAGAACAGCGCCGGCGCGATGTTGGCGCAGCCGAGGCCGACCAGCACATAACCGGCCAGTGAGACCTGCCAGGGCGTGACAAGCGTCAGCACCAGCACGCCACTGGCCGCGAGCAGGCCACCGAACACGATGGCGCGTTCGCGTCCCACCCGCGCCACCAGTGCATCGCCGAGCAGGCGGGCCACGGTCATGGTCAGGGTGAAGATCACATAGCCGATGCCAGCCATGCGCGCATCGACGCTGCGCACGTCACTGAGAAAGACCGCGCTCCAGTCCAGCATCGCGCCTTCGCCGAGGAACGCGACGAAGGCCAGCACGCCGATGAACAGCACGATGCCGTGCGGCATGGCCAGCATCGGCGTGTCCTGCGGCATGCGCTCGCGGTGCCAGTACGACGCCGACAGCAGCATCGCCAGCAGCATCGCGCCCACGCCGATCAGCACCGACGCCAGCGGTGGCAGCTGCAGGGACAGCAGCACGGTCATCATCGCCGCGCCCAGGAAGCCGCCGATGCTGAAGAAGGCGTGGAAGCCGGACATCATCACACGCCGCGCTTCGCGCTCGACCACCACGGCCTGCACGTTCATCGTGCAGTCCATCGCGCCTACCGCGGCACCGAACACGAACAGCACCAGGCCCAGCAGCCACGCTGAACCGGCCAGGGCCAGGCCCGGCACGGTGAGGCAGATCAACAGCGTACTGGCCACCATCACCCGGCGGCAGCCCAGCTGCGCGGCCAGAACGCCCGCCACTGGCATCGCCAGCAGCGAACCGGCACCCAGGCAGAGCAGCACCAGGCCGAGCGTGGCGTCGTTGAGGTCCGCGCGTGCCTTGGCGAACGGTACCAGCGTCGCCCACAGTGCCGTGGCGAAGCCGGGAATGAAGAATGCAGCGCGGGTCGCGTGCTGTTCGGCACGCGCGCGGTAGGCAACGGACATGGGCGGTTCGGTCAGGGCGGGGTGGGGTGCACCGCAATACCGGCAGCGAGGAAGCGCGCTGCCAGTGCGGGCGGGGCTGATGTGGTCAGCACCAGGTCGTCGATCTCGTCGAGGCCGGCGATCTGCCAGTGGCCACGGGCACCGAGTTTTTCGGTGGTGGCGGCGACAATGACGCGGCTGCTGCAGGCCACCATGGCGCGCTTCAATGTGGCTTCTTCGGCATCCATCGCCCACACACCAGTGTCGCCGTCCACCGCGCACGGGCCGGGCAGGTACACGTCGGCGCGCAGGCGCTGCACCTGGGCCAGTGCTTCAGCACCGACCGCCCCGCCGCCGCTGGCCAGGCGGCCGCCGATCAGCTGCACGGAAGTGCCTTCATGCACGCTGGCGGCGGTGGCGATCTGCGGCGCGTTGGTAATCACCGTCAGTGCCAGTTCGGGCGGCAACTGCTGGGCGATGGCCAGGTTGGTCGAACCGGCATCGAGCAGCACCACCTGCCCAGGTTGCAGCAGGGCACAGACGCGCGCGGCCAGTTCGGCCTTGTCGCCACGATCGCGGGTCAGGCGCTCGCGCAGCGGGCGCTCCTTCGGCGGCGGCAGCACGGCGCCGCCGTACACGCGCTGGCACAGGCCTTGGGCGGCCAGTTCACGCAGGTCGCGGCGGATCGAATCTTCGGAAACCGCATAACGACGCGCCAGTTCCGCGGCGATCACGCGGCCCTGCTGGCGCAGTTCCTCGAGGATCTGCCGGGTACGTTCGGCGGGGAGGGGGCTGGAATCGGCGTTCATGGGATAAGTGTGCATATTCGTGCATGAATATGCAATAACGTGCATTCCGGGTCGACGCACGGGAGCCCCTTCTCCCGGGCGGCCCTGGAAAAGTGCGAGGTGCGGGGCTTGGCCGGGCGAGCGCCGGCTCTGCAGGTTCATCAGGCCGCGTAGGCGACCCAGCCCTTGAAGGTGAATCCGGCGTAGAACAGCTCGATGTCCTTGAAGCCTGCCTCCTGCAGCACCTCCACCTCCTGTTCCGGTGACAGCAGCGGCAGGCGCTCGGCGATGGCGGTGATCGCGCGCTGTGCATCCGCACGGGCAATGCCGGAAGCCTCGCCGAAGGCCGCATAGCGCCTCAACCAGCGCAGCTTCGCCTCCGGCTCCCGCGGGACGCTGTGGTGGGCCACCACCAATGGCGCGCCCGGACGCAGCCGCCTGCGCAGTTCGCGCAGGGTATGCCGGCGCTGGTCGATATCGAGGAAGTGCAGTGTCAGCAGGCAGCTGGCGCCATCGAAGATCGTGGCCGGGGCATCCTCGATGTAGCCCTCCAGCAGCTCCACGTGGTTCATCCGTGTGCCGAGCGTTTCGCGGGCCAGCGCCAGCATCGGGCCGGCCGGATCGACTCCGAGCATGCGCCAGTGCGGGTGGGCGTCAGCGAAGGCCTTCAGCTCGAGGCCGCCACCGGCGCCGAGCACCAGCACGTGGCCGTGCTCGGGCACGTGCTCGGCCAGCAGCAGGTGGGCCATCTGTTGCAGACCGAGGAATCCAGGTACCTGCCGCAGCGGTCCCTCGTGATAGCGGGCCGCAGCCTGGGCATCGGAGAACGAAGGCATCCGGGGGCACCTGCAGCAGGAGGGGAATTGTCACTGTAGCGCAGGCGTCAAGAGGTGCCGCCCAGTCCGCGATGCGGCTGCGGCGTGGTGCGCGCGCAGGGCTTCGCCGCCTGTCATCGTGGTGTCGTCGATGCCTCACGCCGGCTATGCAGGCCAGCGTCCACGCTTGATCGTCCCCGCCCCCACGGAGACCGACCATGTGGCTGCTTGATCATCTCTGGCCTGCACGCCGGCCCGCGCCTCCGCCGCGCCCCGTTCAAGCGGAGCCCGCGCCACGCCGGCCCTGGCGCAAACGCCCCGCGCGGGCCGGCCGCAGCGGCATGGCGCCCTGGCAGAAGGTCACCGCGCCGACACGCCGTACCCGGCACTAGGCCGGGCGGTCGGCCGGATGGTTCACGCCATCGCTGACCGGAATCACGCCCAGCGCGAAGGGATCGATGCCCTCCAGGCAGGCGACGTTGTAGCCGTACTGGTCGGGGTTCGAACGCCGACGGTGGTGGGTGTAGATGCCGCACACATCGCAGAAGTAGTGCTCGGCCACATGCGTGTTGAACTGGTACAGCCGCAGATGGTCCCGCCCTCGCACCACCTGCAGCCCTGCGAGGGCGACGCTGGCGGCGATGGCGCCGCGGCGGCGGCACATCGAACAGTCGCAGCGGCGCGGGTCGACGATGCCGTCCGGCAGGTCCAGCAGCAGTTCGACCGTACCGCAATGACAGCGGGCGCTGTGCTGGGGTTGGACCGCAACACCGGCCACGGAGGTAATGCCCATCGATGCTCCTGGAAGAGGGAACGGTATGTGGAAAACCGCGTTGCAGACGGTGCACCCAGCAGCCTGAACGGGCCGTAGATGCCAGGGCGAACCCGCTTGTGGCTAACTATGCGCCCCCGGGACCACGACAGGACGCCAGTGAAAGCCGCAGGACGTTGGATGACAGGAAGTGTGATGGCACTGCTGGCACTGTGGGTGGCTGGCCTGCTGCTCTATCAGCTGCCGGGGCCGGGCTGGCTGGCGTCGGCCGTGGCGGTACTGTGGGTGCTGTCCGCCCTGTGGGCGTCCTGGCGGGTTGCCCGTGGCCATGGCACGCGACGGCTCGGCATGGCCTTCGGCGTGGCGCTGGCCCTGGCGCTGGGGTGGTGGATGCTGCTGACCCCGCGCCAGGATCGCGTCTGGGCCGATGACGTAGCGCAACGCCTGCACGTGGTCTCCTTCGATGGGCGGCATGTGGTGCTGGACAACGTGCGCGATTTCACCTGGCGCAGCGAAACCGACTATGACGCGCGCTGGGTGCGCCGCACGTACGACCTGGACCAGCTGCGTTCGGCCGACCTGGTGCTTTCGTACTGGATGGGGCCGGCGATCGCCCACACCCTGATCTCGTTCGGCTTCGACGATGGCCGCCATGTCGTGTTCTCGCTGGAGATCCGCAAGGAACGCGGGGAATCGTTCTCGGCACTGGGGGGATTCTTCCGCAAGTTCGAGATGACCCTGGTGGCCTCCGAAGAGACCGACATCATCCGCACGCGTACCAACGCGCGTGGCGAGGATGTCTATCTGTACCGCCTGCATGGCATGGACCGCGCACAGTTGAAGGAACTGTTCGCTGCCTACATCGCGCAGGCGCGCGAGCTGGATGCGAAGCCCGGCTTCTACAACACGCTGACCAGCAACTGCACCACCATCGTCTTCGATCTGGCCAGGCATATCGCGCCGCGGCTGCCGCTGGACTACCGCCTGCTGCTGTCCGGCTATCTGGCCGAGTACGCGCAGGAGGTCGGGGCATTGACGCCGGGGGTGCCGTACGCAGTGCTGCATGCCAAGGGCCGGATCACCCAGCGCGCGCTGGACCTGGGTGACGGCGGCAACTTTTCCACCGTGATCCGCCAGGGCGTGCCCGGCACCGAGCAGGACCCGCAGTGATGCTCATGTCCATGCTTTCCCGCTGGCAGCGCGTGCTGCCGGCGTCGCTGGCGATCTTCATGCTGCTGGCCGGCAGCGGCTGCGCGATGGTCACCGTCAAGCAGGTGAAATCCAGTGACTCGCTGGTCAACAAGCGTGCCGATGTGCTCAACACCGGCAGGCTCAGCCCGGCGGCCCGGGAAACGCTGAGTGCAGCCGGGCTGGATGAGTCGCAGTGCGAGAAGGACTTCGTGGTCTGTCGCAGCACGCTGTTGATGACCGACGATCTCAACGTCGAACAGCGGCTGTCCGCGTTGTCGGAGCTGTGGGTGAAGGCAGCGTTGGCGCTGACCCCGAAGAAGACGGCGGCGGGCGATCCACCGATGAGCGATGCGGCACTGGACGCATGGCTGGAAGCGGCGCGCTATGCCTACGCCTACCTGTTCTACAGCGGCCGTTCGCCGTCCGATCGGGCGTTCGAGGACCGGCAGACGCAGGTGCGCGACTACTACAACTATGCAGCCGAGAAGGCCGCGGTGGTTCTGTTCGTGCGGGCGCGCGCCGCCGCGCTCGCCGGCGAGGACTATACGAAGCCGATCACGGTCGGCAGCTGGTCGCTGGCCTCCGACTACCAGCAGCTGGCCCTGAAGAGCATTCCGGCGCAGCTGGTACCCGCTGGCACGGTCAGCTTCGTCGGCCTGCGCAGTACCTATCGACGCGACGGTTTCGGTGCGGAGCTGGTGATGGTGATGGACCCGCCGAAGCTGGTTGCTCCGGCGGTCTCCGCAGATGGCCCGAAGGCGGACGGCGGGCAGGACGACGACAGCGATGCGCGTCGTGGTCGCCGCCATCGCCATGATGATGCGGTGCCGGAGTTCAGCGAGATGTCCTCGATCAACGTCACCGCGCTGCTGCGCTTCGAGGGCAGCACGCTGGAGGACGTGATGCGTACCCGCCGGGTCGAGCTGGACGCCTATTCGCCCGAAGCGACCGAGCGCATCACCCTGCACGGCGAGCAGGTGCCGCTGGCCGGCAACTTCACTGCCGCCTACGGCCTGTGGCTGGCGCAGAGTGGCTTCGCCCGGCAATCGCTGCGCACGCTGTTCGGCATGAGCGAGGGTATCGGTGAGCCGCACATCTACCTGATGCAGCCGTGGGATCCGAACCGCCGCATCATCTTCATGCTGCATGGCCTGGCCAGCAGCCCGGAAGCGTGGGTGAACCTGGCCAACGAGATCATGGGCGATCCCGAGCTGCGCCAGCAGTTCCAGGTGTGGCAGGTGTATTACCCGACCAACGCGCCGATCGCGCTGAACCGCTATGAGATCGCTACTGCATTCAACGACACGCTGAAGCATTTCGACCCGGATGGCAGCACGCGCGCATCGAAGGACATGGTCTACATCGGTCACAGCATGGGCGGCGTGTTGGCCCGCCTGCTGGTGAGCGACTCGGGCGATGTGCTGTGGAACGACCTGCTGGCCAACTATGACCTGAAGGGTGAACGACTGAAGCGGGTGCAGAACAAGCTGGGCCCGCTGCTGCACTTCAAGGCGCAGCCGAATGTGGAACGGGCGATCTTCATCGCCGCTCCGCATCAGGGCACCGACATCGCCGGCAACAGGGTTGGCCGCCTGATCGGCCGCCTGGTGCGCCTGCCGCTGACCATCCTGGGCAAATTCGAGGATGTGTTCCTGGCGCTGGCGCAGGCCGAGCAGCAGGTTGACGGCACCGCCAAGCCGAAGATTCCCAACAGCATCGACAACCTCAAGGCCAGCGATCCGTTCGTGAAGGCGGCCGCACAGCTGCCGATCGAAGCAGGCCTGAAGTACCACTCGATCATCGCCCAGCGAAAACCGGAACTGCCGCTGGCGAAATCCGACGATGGGCTGGTGCCGTACTGGAGCGCGCACCTGCCGGGGGCGCTGTCGGAGAAGGTCATCATCTCCGGACACAGCGTGCAGGAATCGCCGCAGGCCGTGCTGGAGGTGCGCCGCATCCTGCACCGGGACATCGATGACGTGGACGCGGCGGCCACGCCATGACCGCACTGATCGCCGGGCCACGCCCGGCCGAATCAACCGATGGCGTTACACCCGGCGTGCAATCAGCGTGGACAGCAGAGCCAGGCCCAGGGTGATCGCCAGGCACAGCACGTAGCCGATGTGCGGCCTGTCGTCCACGAACAGGGCAAACAGCGCGCCGGAGACGGCCAGTGCGGTGGTGACCGCCAGCGCCTCGCTCAACTGCAGCGCCGAGGTGTTGGCTCCCTGTTCGTGCGGTGCCGAAAGGGACAGGGTCAGTACCGAAAGACTGGCGTAGATCATGCCCATGCCGAAGCCGGTCAGCGTCCAGCCGATCAGAGCCACCGGCAGCGGTACCGTGCGGAACAGCACCGCCAGCGTGGCCGCGATACCGATCGCCATCAGCGGCGTTCCCGCGCGCAGCAGCTGCTGGCGTGACCAGCCATTGCGCTGGTGGCCCTGCAGCCACGACCCGGCGAACCAGCCCAATGCCCCCAGGCTCAACACCGCGCCGGCCCCGCTGGGTGACAGCCCGCGCTCGCGCTGCAGCAGCAGTGGCAGGTAGGCCTCGCAGGCGAAGAATGCCGCAGCGGCGATGCCGCGCAGGGCGATCACACTGGGCAGGCCGCGATGCAGGCGCAAGGTGCCGGCGGGCAGCAGCCGCTGCACGCAGAACAGCAGCGCAAGCATCGCCACAGCGATGCACAGCACTGCCGCCATCCCTTGCTGCTGCCCGCCGAGATACAGCAGCAGCGCTGCCAGCGACGCGCCGCTGGCCCAGCGCACCACCCGGCTGCGATTGCCGCTGTCGCCCGCAGGCGAGGGCTGCAGGCGTGACAGTGCAGGTCGCAGCATCAATGCAGCGGGTAGCGCCAGCAGCGGCACGGCCAGGAACACCCACCGCCAGCCCAGGTGCTGCACGATGAGCCCGCTCGCAGCCGGGCCGATCATCGACGGCACCACCCAGCCAGCGGAGAATGCTGCGAACACCTTCGGGCGCAGCGGTTCGGGGTAGGTACGGCCGACCATCACATACAGCGAGACCGAGATCGCACCCGCGCCCAGGCCCTGCAGCAGCCGCCCGGCCACCAGTATCCCCATGTGCGTGGCCAGGCCGGCCAGCAGCAGGCCCAGTACGAAGCACGCCAGGCCCCACCACAGCGGCCGCGCGGGCCCGTGCCGGTCGGCCCAGAGGCCAGCGAGTGTCATGCCGATGACGCTGGTGGCGAGGGTCCCGCCGAAGGCCAGCGCGTACAGGCGAAGCCCGTCAAGCGCGGCGGCGACGGTGGGCATGGCTGCGGCCACCGCCAGCGCTTCGAAGGCGTGCAGCGAAACCAGGGCGACCATGCCGAGGGTGGTCGCACGATAGCGCGCGGAGAGGATGGAGGTTTCGGCAGGAGGGGCGGCGTCGGCAGCAGGTGGAGTCGGGGTCATGCGGAAAGTCTGGGAGGCCGCGCTTGTCATCCGGCGGCGAAGACCGCAGCATGACACCTGAACTATAGTTGAGGTCAAGCAATGGTGTCGCAGGAACTGAGTGTGGGTGAGGTGTCGCAGCGCAGCGGCGTGGCCGTATCCGCACTGCACTTCTATGAGCGCAAGGGCCTGATCAGCAGCCTGCGTACCTCGGGCAACCAGCGCCGCTTCAGCCGCGACGTGCTGCGCCGGCTGGCGGTGATACGCGTTGCACAGCGCGTGGGCATGCCGCTGGAGGCGGTGGCGCGCGCTTTCGAAAGCCTGCCGCAGGGCAGGGCACCGACCAAGGCCGACTGGGCCACGCTGTCCGCACGCTGGCGGACCGAGCTGGATGAGCGCATCCACATGCTGCAGCTGCTGCGTGACGAACTGACCGGGTGCATCGGTTGCGGCTGCCTGTCACTGAAGCGCTGCCGGCTGGCCAACCCAGAAGATGTCCTCGGGGAACGTGGTGACGGTCCGATGCGCTGGGGCTGAGGCCCCGGCACATCGGAGGGCACGCCAGGCTGGATCATGCATCACCAGACGGTGATCGTTTCACCGCTCAGGATGCCTTCCACCGCGCGCTGGTACGCCAGTGCCGCGCGCTGGGCGGTGACCGCTTCAAAGCCGGGGAAGTAGGGCGCGTAGGCATCCATTGATTCGACCAGCACATTCGGGCTGACGACATTGATGCGCAGCCCGCGGGGCAGCAGCTCCAGGGCCGCTGCGCGCACGAATCCTTCCAGCGCGGCGTTCACCGAGGTTGCATTGACGCCGTCGCGGATCGGCTGGGCGCTGACGATGCCGCTGGTCAGGGTGATCGAGCCACCGGCGGTGAGGTGATGCTGGGCGGCCAGTGCCAGCCGTACCTGCCCGAGCAGCTTGTCCTGCAGGCCGACGTTGAACCGTTCGGGCGTCATGTCACGCAGGGGACCAAAATGCAGTTTGCCTGTTGTGGAAATCACCGCATCGACCGCGCCGGTGCGGGCAAACAGTTCGTTGACGCTGGCATCGTCGGTCAGATCGACGCGCAGCGTGCCGCTGCTGCGCCCTGCGTCCAGGATCTGGTGCTGCTGGCCGAGCTGGCGCGCTACGGCCTGGCCGAGCGTGCCGCTGGCGCCCACGAGAAGAATCTTCATGACGGTTCCTTGCTTGGGGGAGACGAAGCGCAGTCTGCGCCGTGACGACGCGGTTTGGTAAGCCGCGTATGATTCGCTGATTACTAATCAGGACTTAGCAATGGACATGCTGCGCTGCATGCAGGCCTTCGTCGCCGTGGCCGAGCGCGGGAGTTTCGCCGCTGCCGCCGAGCACCTGCAGGTGTCTGCGGTGATGGTGGGCAAGTACATCCAGCAGCTGGAAAGCCACCTCGGCACCGCGCTGTTGCAGCGGAACACGCGGCGGCAGCGCCTGACCGAAGCGGGCAGCGCCTATCTGGCCGGTTGCCGGCAGGTGCTGGAACAGGTGCAGCAGGCCGAGGCGGACGTGGCCGGCCTGCAGCTGCAGCCGCGCGGTGTGTTGCGGGTCAGTGCTCCCACCACCTGGGGCAGCTGCGTGCTGGCGCCCCGGTTGGCCGAACTGCTGCGTGCACAGCCGCTGCTGAACATCGAACTGGATCTGAGCAATCGGCGGGTGGACCTGATCGAAGACGGCTTCGACGCGGCGATCCGGGTCGGTCCGCTGCCCTCGGCGGACATCGTGGCGCGTCCGCTGCCTCCCTATGCGATGAGCCTGTGCGCAGCGCCGTCGTACCTTCGCCGTCGAGGCACGCCGCGGACGCCCGCGGATCTGCAGGGGCACGATTGTCTGAGCCACCTGGCGTGGCGTGGCGGGCACGGTTGGCAGCTGGCCAGTGGCGAGCATGTGGACTGGGAGGCACGGCTCACCAGCAATGACGGCTTCGCGCTGCGCGAGGCTGCCGTGGCGGGTGCCGGATTGATTCTGCAACCGACGGCGCTGCTGGCCACTGAGATCGCTGCGGGCCGGCTGAAACCGCTGCTGCGCGACCATCTGCCGGCGCCGCGGCCGATGCACCTGATCTATCTGCCGGACCGTCGCCCGCGCCCGCGCCTGCAGTGCTTCGTCGACTTCGTCATGACCACGTTGGGGCAATGAGCATCGGGGGAGATGGGGTCAGATCCCTTTGCCCCGGCAGAGGGATCTGACCCCAAGGAATCAGTCGTTTGCCGCTGACAGTTCCTGGCCGCGCACCTGTGCGGCGCGCAGCGCGGCATCCACCAGTGCCTCGAAGCCGCCGGCCTGGAAGCTTTCGATCGCAGCCTGGGTGGTGCCGTTGGGCGAGGTCACGCGGCGGCGCAGCTCGGCGGGACTTTCGCCCGCTTCATCGAGCATGCGCGAGGCGCCCAGCAGCGTCTGCACCACCAGCGTGCGTGCGGCGTCGGCGGGCAGACCCTGGGCGATGCCTGCCGCTTCCATCGCTTCGGCGAGCAGGAACACATAGGCCGGACCGCTGCCGGAGACAGCGGTGACCGAATCCATCAACGGCTCGCTGTCGATCCATACCGTGCGTCCGGCACTGGCCAGCAGGTGCTCGGCCTGGGCCCGCTGCGGTGCATCCACTGCCGGTGTTGCGTACAGACCGGTGACGCCGGCACCGATCAGCGCGGGCGTGTTGGGCATCGCGCGCACCACCGGCAACGTGCCGCCCAGCCAGCGCTGCAGCTGCGTGCTGGTGATGCCGGCGGCGATCGAGACCACCAGCGGTCGGTTGTCCTGCGCCAGCGGCTGCAGCGACTGGCAGACGTCGCGCAGTACCTGTGGCTTGACCGCCAGCAGCCAGGTCTGGCCCTGCGCGGCGGCCGCGCTGGCGCTGTCGTGGGTATGCACGCCGAAGTCGCTGGCAAGCGCATCGCGCACGGCGGCGACCGGCTCGGCCACGTGGATGCGCGTGGCAGGCACGCCCTGGCGGATCAGGCCGGCGATCAGGCTGCGTGCCATGTTGCCGCCGCCGATGAAGGTGATGGAATCTGCTGCCATGGAAGTCTCCTCGGAATGTCAGGCCGGCCGCGGACGGGCGCCGAACAGGGCGGTGCCGATGCGCACCAGGGTGGCGCCTTCGGCGATGGCCTCGGTGTAGTCGCTGCTCATGCCCATCGAAAGGGTATCGACCTGCGGGAAGCGGTCGGCCAGTGTCTGGAAAAGTGTGCGCATGCGCACGAATGCGTCGCGGCGGCGTTCCGCCTCCGGCCACGGCGCCGGGATCGCCATCAGACCCCGCAACCGCAGGCCAGGCTCGGCGGCGATGGCCTCGGCCAGGGCCTGGACGTCCTCTGGCGCGCAGCCGTGCTTGCTCGATTCATCATCGATGTTGACCTGGATCAGCACGTTCAGCGCTCCGCGCGCCGCCGGTCGATGGCGGGCCAGCGCAGTCACCAGCTTGGGACGGTCCACGCTCTGAACCCAGTCGAAATGCGTGGCCACCGCTTCGGCCTTGTTGGACTGCAGATGGCCGATCAGGTGCCATTCCAGGTCGAGGTGCTGCAGCGCCTGCATCTTGGCCAGCGCCTCCTGCACGTAGTTTTCGCCGAAGGCGCGCTGGCCCTGTGCAGCAAGGGCGGCCACGGCCTCGGCCGGTTGGGTCTTGGAGACCGCCAGCAGGCGCGGCGGCGCACGTCCGGCGGCCTCCGCCGCAGCGTGCAGGGTGCTCAGGATCTGGGGCAGGGCAGTGGCCACGTAACGCGTTCCAATCGATCAGGAGGCTATACTGCCGCCCGGGGAAAGATCCTTCCAGTCGAAGCCGTTATTGGGGAGTAGCCGCTCATGGATATCGCCGAGCTGTTGGCGTTTTCCGTAAAGAACAAAGCGTCCGACCTGCACCTGTCCGCAGGCCTGCCGCCGATGATCCGCGTGGACGGCGACGTTCGCCGCATCAACATCCCGGCACTGGACCACAAGCAGGTCCATGCGCTGGTGTACGACATCATGTCCGACAAGCAGCGCCGCGACTACGAGGAATTCCTCGAAGTGGACTTCTCGTTCGAGATCCCGTCGCTGGCACGTTTCCGCGTGAATGCGTTCAACCAGAACCGGGGTGCGGGCGCGGTGTTCCGTACCATTCCGTCGGAGGTTCTGACGCTGGAGGATCTGGCCTGCCCGCCGATCTTCCGCGAACTGATCCAGCAGCCGCAGGGCCTGATCCTGGTGACCGGCCCGACCGGTTCGGGCAAGTCGACCACGCTGGCCGCGATGATCGACTACATCAACAAGAGCGAATACGGCCACATCCTCACTGTCGAGGATCCGATCGAGTTCGTGCACACCTCGCAGAAGTGCCTGATCAACCAGCGCGAAGTACACCGTGATACGCATGGCTTCAACGAGGCACTGCGCTCGGCACTGCGAGAAGACCCGGACATCATCCTGGTCGGCGAACTGCGCGACCTGGAAACCATCCGCCTGGCACTGACCGCCGCGGAGACCGGCCACCTGGTGTTCGGCACCCTGCACACCAGTTCGGCGGCCAAGACCATCGACCGCATCATCGACGTGTTCCCGGCCGGCGAGAAGCCGATGGTGCGCTCGATGCTGTCCGAGTCGCTGCGCGCGGTGATCTCGCAGGCACTGTTGAAGAAGGTGGGCGGCGGCCGTACCGCAGCGTGGGAGATCATGGTGGGCACGCCGGCCATCCGCAATCTGATCCGCGAAGACAAGGTGGCGCAGATGTACTCGGCGATCCAGACCGGTCAGCAGCAGGGCATGATGACGCTCGACCAGCACCTGCAGGACCTGGTCAAGCGCAGCCTGATCACCCGCAACCAGGCGCGCGAGTACGCCAAGGACAAGCGACTGTTCGAGTAAGGCAAGGCAGAAGCGGGCCCCGGCGCGCGACCGCGCCGGCGACTCCGCGATGTTCCGACCATCGACTGAAGCCTGGCACATGCCTCCTGGGAGCCTGCCGTGAACACCACCGCCACCACCATCGATTTCACCTCCTTCCTCAAGCTGATGGCGCACCAGCGCGCCTCGGACCTGTTCATCACCGCGGGCATGCCGCCGGCGATGAAGGTCAATGGCAAGATCGCGCCGATCACGCAGACCCCCCTGACGCCGCAGCAGAGCCGCGACCTGGTGCTGAACGTGATGACGCCGGCACAGCGCGAGGAGTTCGAGAAGACCCACGAATGCAACTTCGCCATCGGCCTGTCCGGTGTCGGCCGTTTCCGCGTGAGCTGCTTCTATCAGCGCAACCAGGTGGGCATGGTGCTGCGTCGCATCGAGACGCGCATCCCGACCGTGGAAGAACTGAGCCTGCCGCCGATCATCAAGACGCTGGCGATGACCAAGCGCGGCATCATCCTGTTCGTCGGTGCGACCGGTACCGGCAAGTCGACGTCGCTGGCAGCGATGATCGGCTATCGCAACCAGAATTCCACCGGCCACATCATCACCATCGAGGATCCGATCGAGTTCGTGCACAAGCACGAGGGCTGCATCATCACCCAGCGCGAAGTGGGCATCGATACCGACAGCTGGGAGGCCGCGCTGAAGAACACGCTGCGCCAGGCGCCGGACGTGATCATGATTGGTGAGGTGCGTACCCGCGAAGGCATGGACCACGCCATCGCCTTCGCCGAGACCGGCCACCTGGTGCTGGCGACGCTGCATGCCAACAACGCCAACCAGGCGATGGACCGCATCATCAACTTCTTCCCGGAAGACCGTCGCAACCAGCTGCTGATGGACCTGTCGCTGAACCTCAAGGGCGTGGTCGCCCAGCAGCTGGTGCCGTCCCCGGATGGCCGCTCGCGCAAGGTTGCGATGGAGATCCTGCTGGGCACGCCGCTGGTGCAGGACTACATCCGCGACGGCGAGATCCACAAGCTGAAGGAAGTGATGAAGGAATCGGTCCAGCTGGGCATGAAGACCTTCGACCAGAGCCTGTTCGAGCTGTACCAGGCCGGTGAGATCAGCTACGAGGATGCGCTGCGGTATGCCGATTCGCAGAATGAAGTGCGGCTGCGCATCAAGCTGAGTCAGGGCGGTGACGCGCGCACCCTGTCGCAGGGGCTGGACGGCGTGGAAATCTCCGAGATCCGCTGAAGCAGCAGGGGACGGCAGCCGGGCATCGCCCGGCGCCGCGGAAGGTCACCGGGTCGGGCGGATTCATGAAATCCAGTCATGACCGACTGCGGCGCAGCCGGTTCAATCCGATGGGGCCGCAGGCGTATCGTCAGCGCTCCCCCTCTGGAGCATGACAATGCAGACACGTGAACTCGGCCGCAGCGGCCTGAAGGTTTCCGCCCTCGGCCTGGGCTGCATGGGCCTGAGCCACAGCTACGGCAAGCCCGTGGAACTGGAGCAGGGCGTCGCGCTGCTGCACGCAGCCGTGGAGCGCGGGGTCACCTTCTTCGACACGGCCGAGGTGTACGGCCCGTACACCAACGAGGCACTGCTGGGCAGGGCGCTGGCGCCGCATCGGGACCGGCTGGTGATCGCCACCAAGTTCGGTTTCCGCAATGCCCAGGCCGATACCGGGCTGGACAGCCGCCCGGAGAACATCCGTGCCGTGGCCGAAGCCAGCCTCAAGCGCCTGCGTACCGACCACATCGATCTGTTCTACCAGCACCGTGTCGATCCCAACGTGCCGATCGAGGACGTCGCCGGTACCGTGCGCGACCTGATTGCCGAAGGCAAGGTCGGCCACTTCGGGCTCTCCGAAGCGAGTGCCGCCACCGTGCGCCGCGCACATGCCGTGCAGCCGGTGGCTGCGGTGCAGAGCGAGTACTCGCTGTGGTGGCGCGAGCCGGAGCGCGAACTGCTGCCGACCCTGCAGGAGCTGGGCATCGGCTTCGTACCGTTCAGTCCGCTGGGCCGGGGCTTCCTGACCGGTACGATCAATGCAGAGACCACGTTCGAGGCCGACGACTTCCGCAACACCGTGCCGCGGTTTGAAGTCGAAGCGCGCCGGGCGAACCAGGTGCTGGTGGACCGGATCGGCGCCATTGCCGCCGCCCGCGGTGCCACCCCGGCACAGGTGGCATTGGCCTGGCTGCTGGCGCAGGCGGACTGGATCGTGCCGATTCCGGGTACCACCAAGGTGCATCGCCTGGAAGAGAACCTGGGAGCGGTGGACCTGCAGCTGTCGAGCGAAGAACGGCAGCGCATCGCGCAGGCGCTGGATGAAGTGTCGATCGTCGGCGAGCGCTACAACGCCCAGCGTGCGGCGCAGGTCAAGGGCTGATCGTGGTGGGTGCGGGCCTTGGGCCCGCACTCATCGGTCCATCATCGGCCCGCGCAGGGCATCGAGCACAGTGCGCATCGCCAGGGTCACGTGGTGGCGCGAGGGGTAGTACGCGTAGTAGCCATCGAACGGGGGGCACCAGTCGTCCAGCACCGATTGCAGGCGCCCATCGTCCAGCATCGGCAGGACCTGGTCTTCCGGCAGCCAGGCCAGCCCGCTGCCGGCCAGTGCCGCGCTGCGGGTCATGCCCATCGTGTTGAAGGTCCACTGCCCGCTCACGCGCACGCTCAGTTCGTGGCCATCCTGGCCGAAGTCCCATGGCATCAGTCCGCCATGGGTGGGCAGGCGCAGGGTGATGCAGTTGTGGCTGGCCAGGTCGTGCGGATGCGCGGGGGCGGCGTGCTGACGGAAGTAACCCGGGGCACCGACCACGCGCATCCGCAGCGGGGGGCTGATGGGCACGGCGATCATGTCGCGTGCCAGGCGCTCGCCGAGGCGGATGCCGATGTCATAGCGCTCGGCGACGATGTCGGCCAGGCCATAGTCGGTGGTCAATTCGATCTTCAGGTCGGGGAAGCGCTGCAGCAGGGGGGCCAGCCGCGGCCACGCCAGATACTCAGCGGCGTGGCCGGTGGCGTTGATGCGGATGGTCCCGGCGGGGCGGTCTCGGTACTCGGCCAACGCGGCCAGTTCGTGCTCGATCTCGGCCAGGCGTGGTGCCAGCGTGGCGAGCAGGCGGGCGCCAGCCTCGGTGGTGGAGACGCTGCGGGTGGTCCGGGTCAGCAGGCGCACCCCGAGCCGCTCTTCGAGGCCGCGCATGGCGTGGCTGAGCGCGGACTGGGAGACACCCAGCTGGGCGGCCGCGCGGGTGAAGCTGCCCTCGCGGGCGACGTGGACAAAGGCCTGCAGGTCGTTGAGGTTTTCGCGCGGCATGCGGGAATGATACGGCGCCGCCGCTGCCCGCTGCCGCGCAGGCTGATGCTTTCCGGGGAGCCCTCAGGCAGGGCGGCGCATCCAGCTGAACGATTTCATCTGCAACTGTCATGCGGATCGTGTCTAATACCGCCTCCCCCCGCTGTCCCCCCACTCGCATGTCCCATCCTTCCCATGGCCCCGCGCCGTGCGACGACGCTGACGGCCACCTGGTCACCGCCGGTCCGTTGACTCCGCCGCCGGACAGCGCCGGTACCACCGCCGACGAGAAAGCGCTGCGCCACTCGGTGGCCGAGGACGTGCAGGGCATGGTGCTGGCGACGATGGTGGCCTCGCTGGGCCTGGCCATCTTTGCCAAGGGCGGGCTGATGATCGGCGGCATGGCCGGCATGGCCTTCCTGCTGCACTACTCCATGGGCTGGAACTTCGGGCTGGTGTTCGTGCTGGTCAATCTGCCCTTCTACTGGGTGGCGCTGCGGCGCATGGGCTGGGAGTTCACCCTGAAGACCTTTGCCGCGGTTACCGCCTGCGGCGTACTGACCGATCTGCTGCCGCGCTGGATCGATTTCTCGCACATCCATCCGCTGTACTCGGCGATCGTCGGCGGCGCGCTGTCGGGGCTGGGCATCCTGTTCTTCATCCGCCACCGTGCCAGCCTGGGCGGCATCGGCATCCTGGCGGTCTACCTGCAGCGCACCCGTGGCTGGAGCGCCGGCAAGGTGCAGATGTCCTACGATGCCTGTCTGATGATCGCCGCGTTCTTCGTGCTTTCGCCGTCCAAGGTGATGTATTCGGCGATCGGCGCGGTGGTGCTCAGCCTGGTGCTGATGTTCAACCACCGGCCCGGCCGTTACATGGGCGTGTGAGCGCGCCTTCCGCGTTCGCCGGGCATGGCCCGGCGCTACCGGAACTGGTACGTGGTAGCGCCGCGCCATGCCCGGCGGATGCAGATCAGCGGGTGGTAGCCCCGGGCCATGCCCGGCGGGTCCGGTTCAGCGGGCGACGGCCTGCAGCCAGGGCGGTGACAGCTTCAGCAGCCGCGCATGCACCGGGCAGTCCGCGGCGTGCGCACCCGGCAGGTAGCCCAGGCTCATCAGGAATTCGCCGGTGATCTCGCCGCCGGTGAAGCGGAAGGTCTTCTTGAACAGCTTCACCCAGTCGGCCTTGCTGCGTGGGTGATGCGCGTCCAGCCAGGCGGCGAAGCTGCCGTGGTCCGCACGCAGCTGCTGGATCACCTGTGCGTTGTGGATCGCGGCAAGCACCTTCAGGCGGTTGCGGATGATGCCCGGGTCCGAGAGCAGGCGCTCGATGTCCTGCTCGGCATAGGCCGCGACCCGGTCCACGTCGAAGGCATCGTAGGCCGCGCGGAATCCTTCCCGCTTCTTCAGGATGGTCTCCCAGCTCAGGCCGGCCTGGTTGATCTCCAGCACCAGCCGCTCGAACAGCTCGCGTTCGTCGCGCTGCGGGAAGCCGTACTCGTGCGCGTGGTAGTAGTCGTGCACCGGGTGGCCGGGGGCGATCAGGCAATATCCGGACAAGGCGAACTCCTGCGGTACGGGGTGGTCATTATGCGCGCCGTGACCGGCAGGTGCAGGCATCGGGGGCGGCCAGCGGCTAGAATGGCGGCATGCCCGCAACTCCCACTTCCCTTGCCGATCACCTGCTCGTCGCGCTGCCGTCGCTGCTCGACGCGACCTTTGCCCGCAGCGTCGCGCTGATCTGCCAGCACGACGAGAACGGGGCGATGGGCGTGCTGGTCAACCAGCCGTCCGAGTACACGCTGGGCGAGGTGCTGTCGCAGATGGACATCGCCACCAGCGATGGCGACCTGCAGGCGCGCATGGTGCTCAACGGCGGGCCGGTACATCCCGAGCGCGGGTTCGTCATCCACGACGATGCGCGGCCCTGGGATTCCAGCCTGACGGTGGGCGATGGCCTGTACCTGACCACGTCGCGCGACATCCTCGAAGCAATGGCCCGCGGCGAAGGCCCGGCCAATGCCGTGGTGACCCTTGGCTGCGCCGGATGGGGCGCCGGGCAGCTGGAGAGCGAGCTTTCCGAGAACAGCTGGCTGACCGTGCCGGCCGACGCCGAACTGGTATTCCAGCTGCCGCTGGAGCAGCGCTGGCAGGGCGCGGCCTCGCGCATCGGCGTGGATCTGTTCCGGCTCACCGATTACAGCGGCCATGTCTGAGCCGGCCGCCCTCCGTCGCGATGGCACCGTGCTCGGCTTCGATGTCGGCGCGCGACGGATCGGCGTGGCCATCGGCAGTGCCTTCGCCGCGCACGCGCGTGCCGTGGCCGTGGTCGACGTGCACGGCAACGGCCCGGACTGGGCGGCGATCGAACGCCTCATCAAGGAATGGAAGCCCGATGGCCTGGTGGTCGGCGATCCGCTGACGCTCGACGGCCAGGACCAACCCAACCGCAAGCGCGCGCAGGGCTTCGCCCGCCAGCTGCGGGAACGATTCAAGCTGCCGGTGGTGATGATCGACGAGCGCTCAAGCTCGGTGGAAGCCGCCCGCCGCTTCGCCGTCGAGCGCGCCGAAGGGCGCAAGCGCCGCCGTGATGCGGCCGCGCTCGATGCGGTGGCTGCGGCGGTGATCATCGACCGCTGGCTGTCCTCGCCGGACGACGCCACTCCCATTCCCTGACTGCACGATTCCCGCCATGACCGCCCAGCAACTCGATGCCTCCGGCCGCCTGCGCCACCTGCTGACTCTTGAGGGCCTGCCCCGCGACACCCTGCTGCAGCTGCTCGACCGCGCGGGGCAGATCCGCGACGCGGCGGTCGGCCGCGTCGGCAACAAGCGGCACGTGCTGGCCGGTTCCGCGGTGTGCACGCTGTTCTTCGAACCGTCCACCCGCACGCGCAGCTCGTTCCAGCTGGCCGCGCAGCGCCTGGGCGCCGACGTGCTGAACTTCGATGCGTCGACCTCGTCCACGCGCAAGGGCGAAACCGCCTGCGACACGCTGCGCAACCTGGAAGCGATGGGCGTGCGCGGTTTCGTGGTGCGCCATCCCGATGATGGTGCCGTGGCCGCACTGGCCGAAGCGGCGGGCGAGGGCACCGCCCTCGTCAACGCCGGCGATGGGCGCAGTTCGCACCCCACCCAGGGCCTGCTGGACATGCTGACCCTGCGCCAGGCCAAGGGCCCGGATTTCTCGAAGCTGAAGGTGGTGATCGTCGGCGACGTGAAGCACTCGCGCGTGGCCCGCACCGACCTGCACGCACTGCGCACGCTGGGCGTGGGCGAGATCCGCGTCTGTGGCCCGCAGTCCCTGTTGCCGGACGACGAAACCCTGAAGGGCTGCGTAGTGGGCGAGGATTTCGACGCGATGCTGGAAGGGGTCGACGCACTGATGATGCTGCGCCTGCAGCGCGAGCGCATGGAAGAAGGGCTGGTGCCGTCGCTGGAGCAGTATCACGACCAGTACGGACTGACCCGCGAACGCCTGGCCCGCGCCGGCAAGGACGCCGCGGTGCTGCACCCCGGCCCGATCAACCGCGGCGTGGAAGTGACCGACGATGTGGCCGATGGCCCACAGTCGTGGGTGCTGCGCCAGGTCGCCAACGGCGTCGCCGTGCGCATGGCCGTGCTGGAAACCCTGCTGGGCTGAACCCCGCTTTGGCAGGTGCCAACCTTGGTTGGCACTGGCCTACCCGGGCGAAGGTGATTTCCCTATGTTCAGGGAACATGCGCCGGCCCATGCTCTTCTGCATGAACAGCACCCGCCTCCTGCTAGGCCGTCATTCCAGTGTCGGCCAGAGCTACATGCTCACGACGAACGTGCATGGCCGGGCGGCTCTGTTCGCCAATGAAGCCGTTGCGGTTGCCGCCATGCAGGAGTTCCAGCGTCTGGATCTGGAAGGTCTGCCCCATTCGATCGCCTACGTGGTCATGCCGGATCACGTTCACTGGTTAATGCAGCTGCGCGCCGCATCGCTCGACGTTGTCATGAAGCGCTTCAAGTCGCGTACAGCCGTGCACGCAAACCGGGTACTGGGCAGGGTGGGGCGCTTCTGGCAGTCCTGCTATCACGATCATGCGATCCGCTCTGATGAGTCGCTGTTCCGGCACGCCATGTATGTGATGGCGAATCCGATCAGGGCGGGGCTGGCAACGCAGCTGGGTGAGTACCCGCATGCGTGGTGTGAGTGGGAACTCGAAGGTTCCTGTGCCAAGGCGGAGTTCATGGGCGCGGGCAGATAGTGCCAACCAAGGTTGGCACCCACCGGAACCTGCCTCCAACTTCGGTGGGCATCTGCTGAAGCCAGGCTTCAACCCAGGGTGGCAACTACCAGGAGCTGAAACTCATCGCTTCTGCCTGAACAACCACGTCCACATCGCCGCATCGGCGTAGGTGGCATCCCAGGCGTTGTGGTTGCCTTGCGGATACTCGGTGTAGCGTACGTCGGCGGCGCCGGTGGCCTGGAATGCGGCGTGCAGGCGGCGGTCGTCGTCTGGTGGCACCACATCGTCAAGCGCACCATGGAAGATCCAGATCGGCGTGTGCCGCAGGCGCTGTGCAATCGCGGCATACGGATCGGCTTCGTTGGCGACCTGCTCCACGAACAGGGTCGGCCGCACCGCGCGGGGGGCCAGCACCGCGCCGCAGACCGGCACGATCGCCGCGAAACGGCGCGGGTCATCCAGTGCGATGTTCCAGCTGCCGTAGCCGCCCATCGACATGCCGGTCAGGTACTGCCGGGCCGGGTCGGCACCGAACTCGGCGAGGGTGGCGTCGAGTGCGGCCAGGGCCACCCGGTTGTTGCGGCCGCTCCATTCCTCGTGCCCGGGAACCTGTGGGAACACCACCAGCGCCGGGAAGTCGCGGTGGTCGCGCAGGTACGGGCCGAGCCCGGCGTGGGTCTGCTTCACGCCATCGCCGCCGCGCTCGCCAGAGCCGTGCAGGAACAGGATGACGGGCACATCGACCGGCGCGGCACCCTGCTGCGCCGGACCACGCGGCTGCAGGCCCGCGGGAATGAACACCTGGTAATAGGCCGTCCGGCCATCCACCTTCACCGCACGCGCCTCGAAGCGTCCGTGCGTCCGTTCGGCGGTGCTGGCGCAGCCTCCTACCATCAGGACCAGCAGCAGCGGCAACCAGCGTGCAAGCAGACGAACCATGAGCGCGTTTCCTGATCTGGAATCGTTTTCATGGTAGTCCAGTCGCACCTGGCCAGCATCGTGCAGCGCGTCACTCGGGCCGGGGGGCGCTGGCGACGATGTCCAGCTGCTCCTGCGCTTCAGCGTTGCCTTCGGCGGCGGCGGCCCGTACCTGTGCCAGATCCGGGTGCAGCACCACCAGCATCGGGTTCTCGCACACCGGGCAGTCGTACTCGGTGGCGTCCTCGTCCAGCTCCATCACCATTGCCCGCGAACTGCCCTTCCATTCGCACGCGGCACAGGTATGCAGCTGGTCGCGCCAACCCGGCTGGAAGTAGTTTTCGATCGTGGTTGCCATGGGGTGTTCCAGTGGGAATGGGCCCCGCGCCCCGACTGGGGGCAGGGCGCAGGTCGGTCAGTGCAGCAGCACCAGGGTGGCCAGGCCGAGGAAGGTGAAGAAGCCCATCGAATCGGTCACGGCGGTCAGGAAAATACCGCTGGCCAAGGCCGGATCGAAGCCGAAACGTTTCAGGGTCAGCGGCACCAGCACACCGGCCAGCGCGGCGAACAGCAGGTTGAAGGTCAGCGCGATGGCGATCACCGCCGACAACCCCGGCGAATGGAACCAGGCCAGCACGATCAGGCCCAGCACGGAACCCAGCAACAGGCCGTTGAGCAGTGCCACCCGCACTTCCTTCCACAGCAGGGTGCGTGCATTGGATGCGCCCACCTGGCCCAGCGCCAGGCCGCGCACCATCAACGCCAGCACCTGCGTGCCTGCGTTGCCGCCGAGGCCGGCGACGATGGGCATGAGCACCGCCAGCGCCACCAGCTTGTCGATCGTGCCTTCGAAGTGACCGACCACGCTGGAGGCGAGGAAGGCGGTACACAGGTTCACCGACAGCCACATCAGGCGACGGCGCATCGCGCGCCACACCGGGCTGAACAGATCCTCGTCCTCGTCCAGGCCGGCGGCGCCCAGCGCCTGGTGCTCGGCCTGGCCACGGATGATGTCGACCACGTCATCGATGGTGATGCGGCCGACCAGAATGTTGTTGTCGTCCACCACCGGCGCGGAAATCCAGTCATGGTCGGAGAACTGGCGGGCGACCTCCTGGTCGCTCTCGCCGACATCGATCGCCGGCTGTTCGTCGTCGATCAACCGGTTGATCGGCGTGGTGTCTTCATGGGTGACCAGCGCTGCAAGCGAGACACGGCCAAGATACTGATGGCGGCGGCTGACCACGAACAGGTGGTCGGTATGGTCCGGAAGTTCGCCGCGCAGGCGCAGGTAGCGCAGCACCACGTCGACGTTGACGTCGGCGCGCACGGTCACCACGTCCGGGTTCATCAGGCGGCCAGCGCTGTCCTCGGGGTAGGACAGGACCTGCTCGAGGCGCTCGCGGTTCTCGCGGTCCATCGACTTGAGGACTTCGTCGATGACCGTGTCCGGCAGGTCCTCGACCAGATCGGCCAGGTCGTCGATGTCCAGGTCTTCGACCGCGGCGATGATCTCGTCCGGGTCCATGTCCGCGAGCAGGCTCTCGCGCACGTCGTCGCCGACGTGGACCAGCACCTCGCCGTCATCTTCCGGATCGACCAGGCCCCACACGACTTCGCGCTTTCCCGGCGGCAGCGATTCGAGCAGGTTGCCGATCTCGGCGGGGGCCAGAGTATTGACCAGGCGACGCACCGGTCCCAGCCGGCCACTGTCCAGTGCATCGGACAGCATCCGCAGTTGGCGCGCAGTCTTGTCGTGGCGTACAGCTTCAGCCATCGCAGCTCCCGCGGGATAAGAAAAGCCGCGATCCTGGCAAGGATGCGGCAACAGGGGTGTTCAGCGCGTCATTATCGCAAGGGGATGTTTCAACGCATACCCCGGTGTCTGCGGCCAGCGGGGTCCATGAATTCCGCCGGGCCATGCCCGGCGAGCGGGATGCGTGGGGTGGTAGCGCCGGGCCATGCCCGGCGAGCGCGCAGCGCGGCCGTCAGGGCGTATCGGCCACCAGTGCCAGCCAGCGCTCGATGCCGCGACGGTCCCGCGCGGCCAGCAGCTTCGGAGCGCGGGCGCGCAGGGATGCCAGGTCGGCCTCGCGGATCGCGCGGCGGACTTCCAGCAGCGTGCCCGGATGCAGGCTGAACTCGGTCAGGCCCAGTGCCAGCAGCAGCGGCGCCATGCGTGCGTCCCCCGCGATCTCGCCGCACACCGCCACCGGCACACGATGGCGTGCGCCGGTCTCGATCACCATCTGCAGCAGGCGCAGCACCGCCGGGTGCAGCGGCGAGTAGAGTTCGCCCAGCGCCTCGTTGTTGCGGTCGGCCGCGAGCAGATACTGCACCAGGTCATTGGTGCCGATCGACAGGAAGTCGACCAGGTCGATGAAGCTCTCCAGCGCTAGGGCAGCGGCGGGTACTTCGATCATCGCCCCCAGCGGCACGTGGTCGGCCACCATGTGCCCTTCCGCGCGCAGTTGTTCGGACAGCTTGAGCATGCGCCGGCGCACGGCCAGCAGCTCTTCGCGCGTGCTGATCATGGGCACCAGCACCCGCAGCTTGCCATAGGCCGAAGCACGCAGAATCGCCCGCAGCTGGGTGTCGGCCACTTTCGGCCGTGCCAGCGACAGGCGCACGCCCCGCAGGCCAAGCGCCGGGTTCTCTTCGTTGCTCAGGGTCAGGCCGGTACGATCCGCTTTGTCCGCACCCAGATCGAGGGTGCGGATGGTCACCGGCCGCCCGCTCATGCCCAGCGCGGCGTCGCGGTAGGTCCGGAACTGTTCTTCCTCGTCCGGCAGTTCGTTGCGCTGCAGGAACAGGAATTCCGTGCGGTACAGACCCAGTCCCTGCGCGCCGAGGGCGTGGGCCTGGGTTACGTCCTCCAGCGATTCGGCGTTGGCCAGCAGGGCGATGTCGACCTGGTCGCGGGTACGGCTGGGTTTGCTGCGCAGGCGCCCGAGCTCCCGCTGCTCGCGGGCGTGTTCCTTCAGCCGTGCGCGATAGTCACGCAGGTTGTCGGCCTGCGGGTTGACGGTGATGCTGCCGTCGGCGCCATCGACGATCAGCACGTCGCCATCGGCAACGCGGCTGAGCAGCTGCGGAACGTTGACGATCAGTGGCAGGTGCAGACTGCGGGCGAGGATGGCGCTGTGCGACAGCGCGCTGCCGGCGGCGGTGACGATCCCTACGACGCCCTGTGCCTGCAGCTGTGCCAGCTCGGACGGCGCGATGTTGTCGCAGACCAGGATCTCGCCGGCCAGCCCCTTCATCACCGGCGCACGCTCCGGCTGCAGGAAGGCGTGAATGCGGCCGATCACATGATCCAGATCGTCCATGCGGCTCTTCAGGTAGGCATCGTCCATGCCATCGAAGACCTTGGCCAGGCGGTCGCGCTGCAGGCGCAGGGCGTATCCGGCGCTGTACGGGCCGCTGCGGATCAGCTCATCCAGGCCGAACAGCAGCTCCGGGTCGTCCAGCAGCAGCGCGTGCAGATCGAGGAATTCGCCTACTTCCTGGTTCAGTGCGCCGTGCAGGCGCTGCCGAAGCTCATGCATCTCCGCGCGCGCGGCATCCACGGCGTGATGCAGGCGCGTCAGCTCGGTTTCGATCTGCTGCGGTGCCACGCGCTGTTCGGCAACGTCCAGCGCATGCGGCAGGCGCACGCGTGCACGCCCCATCGCCGAACCCCGCGCAGCGCCATGACCAGCCAGCAGCTGGACCGGCCGTTGGCCGGAAGGGAGCTGGCCGGCGCGGGCGCGCGGCACGATCAGCTGTCCTCGTCGAAGCGGCGTTCGAACAGGTCGACCACCGCGTCCATCGCGGCGGCTTCGTCTTCGCCACTGATGCGCACGGTGACCGGGGTGCCCTGGCCGGCAGCGAGCAGCATCACGCCCATGATGCTCTTGGCGTTGATCTCGCGGCCCTTGGCAGCCATGGTCACGTTGCACCGGAACGGTGCCAGGGTCTGCACCAGCTTGGCGGTGGCCCTGGCATGCAGGCCCAGGCGGTTGCTGACGGTGAGTTCTCGTTCAAGCATCGTCGACTATCGCTCCATTACGGGTACCCGCCGCAGCGGTGGCGGGCAGTTGATCCAGTCCCTGTTCCGGATAATTCATCACCCGCAGCAACATCGGCAGGCTCAGCGCCGACACCCGGCGAACCGGGGTCCCCAGCCGGGCCAGCTGCCCGGCAAGGTTGGCGGGGCTGGCGCCGTACAGGTCGGTCAGGATCAGCACGCCTTCTCCACCATCAACCCGCCGCAGCGCGGCCGAGGCGAGGGGGAGCAGAGCATCCAGGTCTGCGTCGAACGGTACTTCGAAAGCTTCGGTCTTCAACGGCAGCTGCCGCAGGAGCCGGGTCGCCACGTCAAGCAGGGCGGCGCCGACCCCGGGATGTGTTACGAGGAGAATGCCACAGGTCATTACTGCACGTTAACAGGTCAAGGTGAATTGGCGATAGCCGCAGATGAGGGGCACTGTGTCCCGTATTCAGCGTCCCCCGCCTGCCGGCGCATGCCGCCTCTCCGCGGGGCGGTCGGGCGCACCCCGGCCGGGCCTCTCAATCCTGCTCGCGGTGATAGGTGGCCACGTCTTCCCAGCCCATTTCGCGGGCATGCCGGGCCATCCGTTCGGCCAGATAGACCGAGCGGTGCTTGCCGCCGGTGCAGCCGAAGGCCACGGTCACGTAGCTGCGGGTGCCGTCGCCCAGCTTCGGCAGCCAGGTGTCGAGAAACCCCATCAGCTGTGCGAGGTAGCACTGCACGTCCGGCTGGGCTTCCAGGTAGTCGCGCACGCCCGGCTCGCGGCCACTGAGCGCACGCAGCTCGGGATCCCAGTGCGGATTGGGCAGCACCCGCGCATCGAAGACGAAATCCGCTTCGGCCGGCACGCCACGCTTGTAGGCGAACGATTCGAACAGCAGCGACAGGCGGGTTGCATGGTCCAGCGTGAACTCGGTGATGATCCGGCGGCGCAGCTGGTGCACGTTGAGCGCGCTGGTGTCGATGATGGCGTCGGCCTCCTGGCGCAGCGGTGCGATCAGTTCGCGCTCGCGGGCGATCGCTTCCGGCAATGACAGACCGAGCTGGCTGAGTGGATGGCGGCGACGGGTGTCGGCATAGCGCTTGAGCACCGCCTCGTCGCTGGCTTCAAAGAACAGCACCTTTGTTTCCACGCCGGCATCGGTGGCCAGTTGCCGCCAGTTGGCCAGCTGGCTCAGGTCAGCCTGGCCACGCACGTCGATGCCGACCGCCAGCCGGCGCGGCGCGGCGCCGTCATGGTGGGCCAGCAGGCTGCGCACGAAGTCCGGCAGCAGCTGGATCGGCAGGTTGTCCGAGCAGTAGTAGTCCTGGTCCTCGAACGTCTTCAGGGCGACGGATTTACCCGAGCCGGACAGGCCGCTGACGATGATCAGGGTCGGGGCGGTGGGGGCAGCGGTGCTCATGGACAGACTCTTCGAAGGCCAGGGAAATCAGGGTGTTCGCCGTTCCAGCAGGTTGCTGTGGCGCGCGATGAACATCGCGGCCGGGTCGATGCCCTTGGTCCGCAGGATATGCAGGCGGGTGGCCGCCTCGGTCAGCACGGCCAGGTTGCGGCCGGGCATCACCGGCAGCGTGATCAGCGGCACGTCCAGGTCCAGCACATGGCGGGTACCGGAATCGCCGGTCAGGCGTTCGTAGCCATGCGGAGTGGGCTCGGTCATCGGCTTGGTCAGGTGGACGATCAGCCGAAGGTACTTGTTCTTCTTTACAGCCGTGTCGCCGAACATCTCGCGCACGTTCAGCACGCCCAGGCCGCGTACTTCCAGCAGGTCCTGCAGCAGTTCCGGGCAGGTGCCGTCGAGCACGTCCGGCGCGATCTGGGTGAATTCAGGTGCATCATCGGCCACCAGGCGGTGGCCACGGCTGAGCAGTTCCAGCGCCAGCTCGCTCTTGCCCGACCCGGCTTCGCCGGTGATCAGCACGCCGATGGAGTAGATCTCCATGAACACGCCGTGCAGGATCACGCGCGGCGCCAGCGTGCGTGCCAGGTGGTAGGACAGATGATTGAGCAGTTCGTGGCCGCGCTTGGGAGATACCCACAGCGGCGTGCCCGACTCGTCGGCGGCCGCGCGCAGGTCTTCCGGACAGGGCTGGTTGCGGGTAATCACCAGCGCCAGCGGGTGCGACTGCATGAGCTTTTCGATCGTCTCCCAGCGCTGGCGCGGTTCCAGCGCGTCCAGCCAGGACAGTTCCTCGGTGCCCAGGATCTGCACCTTGTTGGGGTAGATCGCATTGAGGTAGCCCGCCAGCGAGGGCCGGCGGGAGACGGTGTTGCCGGCCTCGAGCTCGCGCTTCTCGCCGGATTTTCCCGCCACCCAGCGCAGGCCCAGGCGTTCGCGCTGCTGTTCGAACAGTTCGCGTGCGGTGATGCTGGTATTCATGCGGCACTCGCCGGGGGCGTGAGATCCAGGGCCTGACGCAGTGCCCGCGCGTCGCCGGCGGCGCGCAGCGCCTCGCGGATGGCGGGGGCGGAGAACAGTTCGGCCAGTTCGGACAGCAGCATCAGGTGCTGATGGGTGTAGTGGGCCGGAACGGCCATCGCGAACACCAGGTCGACCGGCTCGTCGCCCCCGAAGTCGACGGGGGTCTCCAGTCGCAGCAGGGCGCCGCGTGGGCGGTCCAGGGTCGGCGCGCGGCCATGCGGAATGGCGATGCCGCAACCGATCGCGGTGCTGCCCAGCGCCTCACGCTGGCACAGGTTCAGATAGATCTGTTCGGCATTGGCCTGGCGGCAGGCCAGCAACCCGGCCGCGGCCTTGAGGACGCTGTCGCGGTCGGTGGCCGTGCAGAGCTGGGTCTGCACGGCCGCCAGGAGGTCAGTCAGGGGCATGTCTGCGGGGAACGGTGGCGATCAGCCGCCATTGTCACCCACCGGCAGCGGTGCGTGCTGCTGTTTTTTCTCCTTGTGCTTGATCACCAGGCGGTCAAGCTTGTCCGCCAGCAGGTCGATCGCGGCATACATGGTCTGGCCGCCGGCCTCGGCGTGCAGGGTCTGGCCGGGAATGTTGAGGCTGGCGTCGACATGGTGTTCGGTCTTCTGCAGCTTGAGGGTCACCCGCGCTTCGCAGTGCTGGTCGAAGTGCTTTCCGATCCGGGCCAGCTTCTCCTCTACATAGGACTGCAGGGCCGGGGTGACTTCGACGTCTTTGCCAAACGTTTCGATGCGCATCGGGTTTCTCCTGTGTTCGGATGTGCCAATGAACCTCTCCGCCGGGCGCGGCGGTGCGTCAAGCGATTCTGACCCTTTCGTGCGAGGCGGAAATGTTCATGGCTTCACGATACTTCGCCACGGTGCGTCGCGCCACTGGAATTCCCGACGATTTGAGCAGGTCAGCCAGCTTGGCGTCAGAAAGGGGCTTGCGCGGGTTTTCGTCATCGATCAGGCGCCGGATCATTGCCTGGATGGCGGTGCTGGATGCCTCACCGCCGCCTTCGGTATCGATGCCCGACGCGAAGAAGGCGCGCAGCGGCAGGGTGCCGCGTGGGGTCCGGACATGCTTGCGGGCGATCGCCCGCGAAATGGTGGATTCGTGCAGGCCCAGTTCGGCGGCGATCTCACGCAGGGTGAGCGGGCGCAGTGCCTGTTCGCCGAACTCCAGGAAGCCGGACTGCTGCAGGATCAGGCAGCGCACCACTCGCAGCAGGGTCTCGCCACGCTGCTGCAGACCTTTCAGCAGCCAGCGCGCCTCCTGCAGCTGGGCGCGCAGGTAGCCGGCGTCGGCCTCACCGCAGCGGCGGATCATCTGTTCGTAACCGCGGTGGATGACCACCTTCGGCCCGGCATGGCCGGCCAGCGCGGCGCGCCACACGCCGTTCTGCCGCCAGACGACTACGTCCGGCACCACGTAGGTGTCCGGCGACAGCGGCGCGATCTGGGTGCCTGGGCGCGGGTCCAGCGACCGCAGCAGGGCCACGGCGGTCTCGACATCGGCCAGGGGCTGCCGGAGTTCGTGCGCCAGCCCAACCACGCCGCTGCGCGGCAGCCGCTCCAGCGGCCCGGCAGCGATCTGGCGTGCCAGGGCAAGGCCAGGTGTGTCGGCCGCCAGTACGTCCAGTTGCAGCTGGAGGCATTCGCCCAAGCTGCGTGCCGCTACTCCGACCGGATCGAAGCGCTGGATCTGGTGCAGTACGGTGAGGATCTCGTCCTCGCCGGCGTGGATCGCCGGCAGCAGGGTCTCGGCGATGGTGGACAGCGGTTCGCGCAGGTAGCCATCGTCGTCCAGGGCATCGATCAGGGCAGCCCCGATGCTGCGGTCGCGTGCGGACAGATGCGACAGGTGCAGCTGCCACAGCAGGTGGTCGGCCAGGGTCTCGGTTTCGGCCACGCGTTCGGCCGCGCTGCCGCTTTCGTCATCGTCGTCGAAGCTGCCGCCGCTGCCGGCGGTGCTCCAGTCCGGTTCGGCCGATGCCCAGTCGTCCTCCTGGCCGGCGTCGGTGCGTTCGGGCGGGGCGTCATCGCCGTTGCCATCGTCGCCGGCAGCGGCATCGCTCTCGTTGCCTTCGGCCCAGTCCAGCAGCGGATTGCTCTCCACCGCCTGGGCGATCTCCAGTTCCAGCTCGGTGCTGGACATCTGCAGCAGCTTGATCGCCTGCTGCAGCTGGGGCGTGAGCACCAGCTGCTGTCCCAACGATGTCTGCTGCCGAGTCTTCATGCCTGTGCCGAAGAGGGGGAATGGAACCCGGCAGCTGCGGTCACAGCTTGAACGAGTCCCCAAGGTAGACGCGACGTACGTCGGCATTGTCCAGGATCGATTCCGGCGAACCCTGGGCCAGTACGGTGCCCTCGGCGAGGATATACGCGCGGTCGCAGATTCCCAAGGTCTCGCGCACGTTGTGGTCGGTGATCAGCACACCGATGCCGCGCTGCTTGAGGTGGGTGACGATGCGCTGGATCTCGCCAACCGAGATCGGATCGACACCGGCAAACGGTTCGTCGAGCAGGATCAGCCGGGGTTGCGCCGCCAGCGCGCGGGCGATCTCGCAGCGGCGGCGCTCGCCGCCGGACAGGCTGGCGCCAAGCTGTTCGGACACATGGCCCAGCTGCAGTTCGTCCAGCAGGCTGCTCAACTCGCGCTCGCGGCCGGCCGAGTCCAGATCCTCGCGCAGTTCCAGCACCAAGCGGATGTTGTCGGCCACGGTCAGCTTGCGGAACACCGAGGGCTCCTGCGGCAGGTAGCCCACGCCCTGCTTGGCACGGGTGTACATCGGGTCGCCGGTGATGTCCTTGCCATCGAGCACGATGCTGCCGGCATCGGCGGCGACCAGGCCGACGATCATGTAGAAGCAGGTGGTCTTGCCGGCACCGTTGGGGCCGAGCAGGCCGACCACTTCGCCCGCTTCGAGGGTGAGCCCGAAGTCCTTGACGACCTCACGTTGCTTGTAGCGCTTGCGCAGGCCCTTGGCGACGAGCATTACTTCCGGCTCCCGGCCGGCTGCGCCGGCGTGGTGGTGGCGGCAGGCGTCTTGTTCTTGGGCGGGATCACGGTACGCACGCGGCTGCCGTCGCCGCCGGAGTTCATCTCGCCGGTACGGGTGTTGTAGACCATGCGCTGGCCGGCGTTGGTGCCGCGTGCGCTGGTGACCTTGTAGTTCCCGGTGAGGGTGATGATCTCGGTCTTGATGTCGTAGTCGATGCGGTCGGCGAGCGCATCCATCCAGGTGCCGTCATCGAGCTGCTGCTTCAACTTCGCCTGCTTGCCGGTGAACACCACGCGCACCGGGTCGCCGTCCTTGAGATAGATCTCCGCTTCGGACGAGCGCAGGTCCAGCGTGCCCTGGGTGATGACCACGCCCTGCGAAAACACGGTCTTGCCGTCGCCGGTGAGCATGCCGTTCTGTGCACCGGCATCGATGTTCATGGGCTCGTTGCGGTCGGTCGACTTCGCCTGCGCGAGGGCGGGGACAAGAAGACTGAGTGCGAGCATGGCTGCAAAGGGGATCTTCATCGGGGTCCGTTCTGCCGGTGGTGGCTGCCCGGTCAGGAGGGCAGCGGCGGGTGGGGGCTGCCGGCGCCGCGCCTGTCCAGGGACGTCGCGGGCCGGGCGGCGGAATCAGCGTCTGGGCGTGTAGCGACCCTTGGACTGGCTGAGGAAATGATACGTGTTGTTCTTCGAATCCACCTCGAACCCGACGCCGGACTGCTCCATGCCGGGGCGGGTCATGGTCACCAGGGCGTCGGTCCGGGCCCGGCTCTCCTTGGGGAACACGTCCAGGTGGTCGGTGCGGAAGGTGGTCGGCACGACGCCGGGGGCAGCCGGACTGTCACCCGCCACCTTGCCGCGCAGCTTCAGTTCGTCACCCTTGGCGCTCAGCCAGCCGGTCTCCGCGCGCAGTGTCCAGTGCCTGCCGTCCTTGTCGGGCATCTCGAACAGTGGCGTGGCGATGTTGATGGTCTGGTCGCCGCGCTGCCGCTCCAGCCGCGGCGCGCGCAGGGTGGTCGATTCCTTGCCCTGCTCGTCGAGGGCGACGATCTGGAAGTCGTGCAGGATGTAATCCACGCCGACCTCCTGGCCGCTCTGGATCGGGCCCTTGTCGCGGTTGCGCAGCGCGGCCCAGCTGCTGAGCAGGGCCGCCAGCAGCAGGCCGATGCCGAGCACGGTGCGCCAGTTCACGGTCGGTGCGTTCATGCGCCATACCTCGCCAGGACCGACGCAACATGACCCTGCGCGGCCAGCAGAACGTCGCACAGCTCACGCGCCGCGCCGCGCCCGCCTTCGGAACGGGTCTGCCAGTGCACGCGTTCGGCGATCCACGGATGGGCATTGGCCGGCGCCACGGCCAGGCCGACCGCACCCAGGGGCGCCAGATCCGGCAGGTCATCGCCAAGGAAGGCGACCTGTTCCAGGCCGATGCCGCGCTGGGCACACAGGGCCTGCACGCTGGCCAGCTTGTCGCCCACGGCGATGTGGGTATCAATGCCGAGATCGGCACCGCGCCTGAGCGCGGACTGGCTGTTGCGCGCGGTGATCAGCACGGGGTGGATGCCGTGCTGCTGCAGCAGTTTCAGGCCCAGGCCATCCTGCACGAAATACGCCTTGCTCTCGTTGCCGTCCTGGTCGTAGTACAGCCGACCGTCGGTGAGGGTGCCGTCCACGTCGAAGCAGGCCATGCGGATCCGCGCCGCAGCGGCATGCAGGTGGGCAGGGAAGGCGGGCAGGGGGGACCAGGGCATCAGGACGTTGGACTCGATCAGGGCAGGTGTGGGGTTACAGACTGAATGGGGTCTACGGACTGTCGGTTAAACCACCCGGGCCCGCAACAGGTCATGAATGTTCAGGGCGCCGACGGCGCGGCCCTGGTCATCGACCACGATCAGGCCGTTGATCTGCTGGGTTTCCATCTGGCGGGCGGCCTCCACCGCCAGCTGGTCGGCTCCGATGGTGCGGGGGTTGCGCGTCATCACATCGGCGATCTTTGCCGTGCGCACGTCCAGCGCACTGTCCAGTGCCCGGCGCAGGTCACCGTCGGTGAACAGGCCGATCAGCACGCCCTCGGCATCGACCACGGCGGTCATGCCCAGGCGCTTGCGGCTCATCTCCACCAGGGCCTCGCTGAGGCTGGCGCCGGCATCGACCTTGGGCAGATCGGCACCGGTATGCATGACGTCGGTGATATGCAGCAGCAGGCGACGGCCAAGGCTGCCGGCCGGATGCGAGCGGGCGAAATCGTCAGCGGTGAAGCCGCGCGCATCCAGCAGGGCCACCGCCAGCGCGTCGCCCATCGCCAGCGAGGCGGTGGTGCTCGAGGTCGGAGCCAGCGCCAGCGGGCAGGCCTCGGCCGGCACGCTGACGTCCAGGTGGACGTCGGCGGCGGTCGCCAGGCTGGACTGCGGGCGGCCGGTCATGGAGATCAGCACGTTGCCCTGGCGCTTGAGCACCGGCAGCAGCATCAGCACTTCGTCCGATTCGCCCGAATAGGACAGGGCCAGTACCACGTCGGCTTCGGTGATCATGCCCAGGTCGCCATGGCCGGCTTCGCCCGGGTGCACGTAGAACGCCGGGGTACCGGTGGAGGCCAGGGTTGCGGCGATCTTGCGCGCCACATGGCCTGACTTGCCCATGCCGGTGGCGACCACCCGCCCGCGGCTGCCCAGGATCACCTGGCAGGCCTTCTGGAACGGCTCGCCCAGGCGCTCGGCGACCGCCTGCAGTGCCTGCTGCTCGATCTCGAACACGCGGCGGCCGCTGGCCACCAGGGCGGCCGGCTCGACGGAACGGGGGGGCGGGAGGGACTCGGCCATGCGGACGCCACGCAGCGGAAGTAGAATGAGGGTTCATTTTATTAGGAAAGCCCGTTGGACGCCGACACCATTCGCAACCTGATCGAAACCGGCCTGCCTGGCGCCCGCGCCGATGTGCGGGGCGACGATGGCGTGCATTTCGAAGCGACCGTGGTCTGCGACGCCTTTGCCGGCAAGATGCCGCTGGCCCGCCACCGCATGGTCTATGCCACGCTGGGCGACCTTATGGGCGGCGCGATCCACGCGCTGGCGCTGAAAACCGTGACCCCGGCCGAAGCCGGCTGAACCGCAGAAGATCCCGAACTCCATGGCCAAGATCGTTGTGACCGGCGGCGCTGCGCTGCACGGTGAAGTGAGCATCTCCGGCGCCAAGAACGCCGTCCTCCCCATCCTCTGCGCGACCCTGCTGGCCGATGAGCCGGTGGAGATCACCAACGTGCCCCACCTGCACGATGTGGTCACCACGGTGAAGCTGCTGGGCGAACTGGGCGCCAAGGTCACCATCGACCAGGGCACGCTGTCGCGCGGCAGCGCGATCGTGGTCGACCCGCGTGCGGTGAACCAGCATGTGGCGCCGTACGAACTGGTCAAGACCATGCGTGCGTCGATCCTGGTGCTGGGTCCGCTGCTGGCCCGTTTCGGTGCGGCCGAAGTGTCGCTGCCCGGTGGCTGTGCCATCGGCTCGCGTCCGGTCGACCAGCACATCAAGGGCCTGCAGGCGCTTGGTGCCGACATCGTGGTCGAGAACGGATTCATCAAGGCTTCGGCCAAGCGCTTGAAGGGGGGCCACTTCACCTTCGACATGGTGAGCGTGACCGGTACCGAGAACGTGCTGATGGGCGCGGTGCTGGCTGAAGGCACCACCATCCTCGACAACTGCGCGATGGAGCCGGAGGTGACCGATCTGGCCCATTGCCTGATCGCTCTGGGTGCGAAGATCGAAGGCCTCGGCACCGCCCGCCTGGTGATCGAAGGCGTGGAGCGCCTCTCCGGTGGCCGTCATGAAGTGCTGCCCGACCGCATCGAGACCGGCACCTTCCTGGTGGCCGCCGCGATGACTGGCGGCAAGGTCACGGTCAACCGCGCACGTCCGAACACCATGGACGCGGTGCTGTCCAAGTTGGTCGAGGCGGGCGCCCGGATCGAGACCACCGAGGACAGCATCACCCTGGACATGCAGGGCAAGCGGCCGAAGGCGGTCAACCTGACCACCGCGCCGTATCCGGCATTCCCGACCGACATGCAGGCGCAGTTCATGGCGCTCAACTGCGTGGCCGACGGCGTCGGCGTGATCAACGAAACGATCTTCGAGAACCGTTTCATGCACGTCAACGAGCTGCTGCGCCTGGGCGCGGACATCCAGGTCGAAGGCCATACCGCGATCGTGCGTGGCAGCGAGCACCTGAGCGGCGCGCCGGTCATGGCCACCGACCTGCGTGCATCGGCATCGCTGATCCTGGCCGGCCTGATGGCCAGCGGCGATACCACCATCGATCGCATCTACCACCTCGATCGCGGCTACGAGAACATCGAAGAGAAGCTGTCTTCGCTCGGTGCCACCATCCGGCGCGTGCCATGATCCTTCGCGGAAAATTCAGCCCGCGTCGCAAGGCGCTGCTGGCGCTGGTGCTGATCGTGCTGGCGTGGCTGGGGTATGCCTGGTACGCCGATATCGCCATCACCCGCGGCATCGAGCAGAAGGACATGGACTGGAACGGTGACGGCACGGTATCGCGTGACGAGATCATCCAGTCGTTCTATGCCGTGTCGGTGAACGACAGCCAGGAAGGCAACCGCCATTGCCGCACCTTCGTCTGGCGCGGAAGCGGTGAGCAGATCCGGGTGGACTGCCGCACCGAGTTCAAACCGGCCGAAGAGAAGAAATGAAAAACGCCCGCGCAAGCGGGCGTTTTCCTTGTGCGGGGCCGGGGTCAGAGCCCATCCCCGAGGGGATGGGATCCGACCCCCGGCACTCAGTTCATCGATCGGATGGTCAGGTCCAGCGCGTCGCGGCCGCTTTCCCGCTGCAGCATGCGCGCCGGCACCGGAAACTCCGGCACGATCCAGGCGATCAGCTCCTTGTTGCCATCGGCACGCGACACCTTGGTCGCCTCGTAGCTCTTGCCGCCCACGGTGATCGATTCCTTGCCGATCACACGGTAGGTCATGTTCTTGATCCGGCCCTCGTCGACCATGCGGTAGGTCAACGGCTTGCCGGCTGCCAGGTCGCGGGCGATGGCCAGATTGATCAGCAGCGCATCCATGTCGCCGGCCTTCAGGGCGATCGGTCCGGCGCGGTCCGGCTTGATGTCGCCGGTCCAGGTGGCCTGGTTGCTGGTCCAGTTGTAGTTGGCCTGCACGTTGCGCTTCTTCACCAGCAGCGCCGAGCGGTCCTGGCTGCTGAGTGGACGCAGCTGGCCGCGCACTTCCTCGAACACGGTGCTCTGGCTCAGGTCGGCCAGCTGGTTTTTCACCTGCAGGCTGTAGCGCCACTTGTTGCTGCCTTCACTGGCCAGCGTCATGGTGCCGTTGGCCTGCATGCCCATGTAGCTGGCCAGATAGTCGGCCTTGAACGGCTCCAGGGCCATCGCCGGCAGGCTGGCCATCGACAGGGTGGCAGCGGCGATCCACGTCAGGGGGCGGGAGAGGGTGTTCATGCTCAGACTCCTTGGTATTCGATCAGGCGGAGATCGACGCGGTCTTCGCCATCTTCGCGTTGCAGGATGCGCACCGGGGTGGGGACACCGTTGGCGATCCAGAGAATGGTTTCGTTGTTGCCGCCGTTGCTGCGGTATACCCGCAGCGCGTTGTAGGACAGGTCGCCGACCTCGACGTTCTCGGTCTGCGGCGCGGCCTGGTAGTCGTGCTGGCGCACCTTGCCCATGTCGACGTAGCGGTAGTGCATGGCCACGCCCGGGCGGGCATCACGCATGATCGCCAGGTTGATCAGCAGGGCGCTCTGATCGCCGGCCTGCAGCGGAATGGGCTGCGCGCGATCCTTTTTCACATCGCCGGTCCACTGCGCGGTGCCGGCCTGCCAGTTATAGGTGCCGACGGCCTTCTTGCCCAGGAACAGGCCCTTGCGCACCGTGCTCTGGCTCAGCGGCGCATAGACGCCGCCGCGCTCCTCGAACACCGTGCTCTGCTCGATGTTCAGGCCGAGCACGCTGGCAAAGCCGCGGCGGCCCACCACCTGCATGTCCACCCGCCACTGGTTGCCGCCGGTATGGGTGACCTGCATGGTGGCATCGCCGGCTTCCTTGCCCTTGTAGAAGGCCTGGTAGGTAGCGGTGAACGGTTGCAGCGGCGGCGGTTCCCAGGCCAGCGCGGGCAGCATGGGCACGGCCGGTGCGGCCGGGGCCTGCGACGGAGCTGCCGGGTCGGCAGAGGGCTGTGCCTGGCCCCAGCCCACGCCAGGCAACACGGCAAGCGACAACAGCAGGGGCGTGCACAGCAGCGTCGTGGTCTTCATGGGGGACAGGGGCCGCAGGAGTGGGGCAGGATGCCAGCCCCGCAGTCAGCGGGGCGTGTGCAGAACGTTATCGGTTCAGGTTTCCGGCGGAATCTAGGGCCAGCGGCCTAAACAGGGGGTGACCGTCGAAGAACGCCTGTCCTTCCCGTTCAGCCAGCCGGCCATCGCACAGCAGCTGCAGGCTGGCGATCAGCAGCGGGTGTTCCACCGCCAGCACGCGCTCGGCAAGGGTCTGTGCATCGTCGCCTGCCAGCACCGGCACGCGCGCCTGCGCCAGCACCGTACCCGCGTCCAGCTCCGGCACCACCAGATGCACGCTTGCGCCATGCTCGGCATCGCCGGCTTCCAGCGCCCGGGCGTGCGTATGCAGGCCCTTGTACAGCGGCAGCAGCGACGGGTGGATGTTGACCAGGCGACCGTTGAAGCGCTGCACGAAGCCAGCGCCGAGAATGCGCATGTAGCCGGCGCAGACGATCCAGTCCGGAGCGGAGGCGGCAACCGCGTCGCCCAGGGCCAGCTCGTAGGCGGCACGATCGCTGAATTCCTTCGGTGCATGCGCCCAGCGCCGGGAAGGATCGACCCGCTGCAGGGCCGCGGCATCGGGGCGGTCGGAGAACACGCCCACCACGTCGGCCGGCAGGCGGCCCGATGCGATGGCATCCAGGATGGCCTGCAGGTTGCTGCCGCGCCCGGAGGCGAGCACGGCGATGCGGCGGGGTGCGTTCATTACCGGCAACCCAGGCGGCTCAAACGCTTGCCGACGGAGTGTCGAACACGGCTTTCACCTGGGGGCGGAGCAGGGCGATCAGGGTGAACACCCCCAGCACCGTGCCCACCGGGGTGAACAGGCAGGACAGGCCCGCGACCACCAGGCACAGCACGTAACGGCGGCGCTGCGCCAGGCAGCGCCCGGCGTAGGCGACGAAGGCGCCCAGGGTGACGCCGCCCACCACGATCACGCTGCCGATGATGGTGAACATCCAGCCGAACATCCGCTGCTCGGCGGGCGATGAGGGCTGCCCCTCCGAGCTCAGCGGCAATGCCCCGGTCAGGGCGCTCACGCCCAGCACGATGTGGATGATGAAGATCAGCGAGAACAGTGCGATGAGCGCACCAACCACGTAGTGGCCGATGGACAGCGCCCGCAGATGGCTGGCGTCCTGCGGGCCGAATACGGGTGCCGTCAGCAGCGGCGGCGGCACCGGGTTCGAGGGGGATGGGGGCATTGCGTCCATGCGGGCTCCTCTGCAGGGGTCAGGCGATGCGGACGCGCTCGGCGCCTTCGGTGGTGACGACCTGGCCGATGGTCCAGTGATCCAGGCCCTGGGCCGTGACCGCGGCGGACACCGCCTCGACCTGGTCCGGCGCGACGATCAGCACGAAGCCGATGCCGCAGTTGAAGGTGCGCCACATTTCGCTGTCGGCGACCGCGCCTTCCTTCTGAAGCCACTGGAACACCGGCGGCAGCGTCCACGAGGCCGCCTGGATGTCCAGGCCGAGGCCGTCCGGGACCACCCGGATGATGTTCTCGGTCAGTCCGCCACCGGTGATGTGGGCCATGCCATGGATGGCATCGCCGTGCGACTTCAGCAGCGACAGGATCGGCTTGACGTACAACCGGGTCGGTGCCATCAGCGCGTCGACCAGCTTCACGCCGCCTTCCAGCTCAAGATCGGCCGGACGCCCGGCGCGGTCGTAGATGCGGCGGACCAGCGAGTAGCCATTGGAGTGCGGGCCGGACGAGGCGATGCCGATCAGCACATCGCCGGCCGCCACGCTGGCGCCATCCTTCAGTTCGCTCTTTTCCACCGCGGCCACGGTGAAGCCGGCCAGATCGTACTCGCCCGGGGCATACATGTCGGGCATTTCAGCGGTCTCGCCGCCGATCAGTGCGCAGCCGGCCTCGGTGCAGCCGTTGGCGATGCCGCCCACGACCGCCGCGGCGGTATCCACGTCCAGCTTGCCGGTGGCGAAGTAGTCCAGGAAGAACAGCGGCTCGGCGCCCTGCACCAGCACGTCGTTCACGCACATCGCGACCAGATCGATGCCGATCGTATCGTGGCGGTTCAGCTGGTGGGCCAGCTTCAGCTTGGTGCCGACACCGTCGGTACCCGACACCAGCACCGGTTCGCGGTACTTGTTGGACAGGTCGAACAGGGCGCCGAAACCGCCCAGGCCGCCCATCACTTCCGGACGGAAGCTGCGCTTGACCAGGGGCTTGATCCGCTCGACCAGTTCGTTGCCGGCGTCGATGTCGACGCCCGCGTCACGGTAGGTGAGGGGGGAGGGGGCGGAAGACGGGGTGTTGGTCACGGGCGTCGGCGCTGGCAGGGGTTGAACGGGCGATTTTAACAGGCCGCATTGGCGCACAGGCCGTATTCGGGCAACAATTCCCCCCGGATACGTCGAGCCAATGGATGTCCTGATGCGCCGCAGCCTGATTCTCACCCTGCTTCTTGCGTTGAGCCTGCCGGTGGCCACGATGGCCCAGAGCGGCCTGCGCACCGAGGGGGATGTCGCCACCGCCAGTGGGGCCTACGAGGCCGAAGTGCCGGTCAACAGCCAGGCCGAGGCCGACCGCAATGGCGGGCTGGCACGCGCCCTGAGCGTAGTGCTGGGCAAGCTGTCGGGCGACCGCAGCGTGATGTCCCGGCCCGGCGTGGTGCAGGCCCTGCGCAATGCCAAGGATTACGTGGCCAGCTACGACTACAAGCAGGACCAGAGCGTCAGCGCCAGCGGTGCGCCCAGTTTCCGGACCCTGCTGGTGGCCCGTTTCCGCGAGGATGACGTCGATTCGCTGGTCGCCGCGCTGGGCCTGCCGCTGTGGCCGCAGCCCCGACCGAAGCCGGTGCTGTGGCTGGCCGTCGATGACGGCAGCGGCCCGCGCCTGGTCAGCGTGCAGCAGGCCAATGCCGCGCGCCCGCTGCTGAACCGCGCCATCGAGCGCGGCTACAAGCTGGGCCTGCCCAGTGGGGGCGCTGCCGAACAGGCGCTGGCCGGTGCCATCTGGCGCCAGGACAGCGCCGCCGTGGCCCGCGCCTCTTCGCGCTACTCGCCGCCGATGCAGCTGATCGGCAAGCTCTACCGTGCCAATGGCGGCTGGCAGGCGGACTGGGTGTTCGTCGACGATGGCCGTGAACTGAACAGATGGACCAGCAAGGATGCCAACGCCATGCGCGCGATGGCCGCGGGCGCCGACGGCGCGGCCGACGCGCTGGTCAAGCGTTATGCCAAGGCGGGTGTGGCCACCGGCCAGGCGGGCAGCTACCGGGTGGTGGTCACCGGCATCAACAGTGCCGATGACTACCTGCGACTGGCCGCGGGCCTGCGCGACGTGCCGGTGGTGCGCAATGTCACTCCGCTGCACGCCAGCGCGGGCCGGCTGGAGCTGACCGTGGAAATGACCACCGGCCTGGCCGGCTTCAACCGCATGCTGGGTGACAGCGGCGTACTGGTTCCGAACGCCCCGCTGCCTGCCCTTCCGACACCGATCGATGACACCACCGGCGTGCCGGTGCAGGCGCCGGTCAGCAACGAGTACCGACTGCGATGACCCTGACGCCGGAAGCTGAAATCGCGCAGTTCCTGCGCCGGGTCAAATACATCCTGCTTGCCGGCCTGATCGGCTGGATCGTGTGGCTGCTGGCGCCGATCCTGACGCCGTTCGTGCTGGCGCTGGCGCTGGCCTGGCTGGGTGATCCGCTGGTGGACCGCATCGAGGCCACCGGGCGCTCGCGCATGACCGGCGTGGTGCTGGTGTTCGTGGCCATGGTGCTGGTGATCGTCGCCGCGCTGCTGGTGCTGGTGCCGATGATCGAAAAGCAGATCACCACCCTGGTGGCGGCCGTGCCGCAGGCGCAGGCCTGGCTGATGCAGACCGGCATTCCGTGGTTCGAGCAGAAGACCGGCCTGGAGGTGATGCAGTGGCTGGACCCGGATCGCCTGATCGAATGGGTGCGCAGCCATTGGCAGCAGGCCGGCGGCTTCGCCAAGACCTTCATGGGATATGTCTCGCGCTCGGGCTTCACGATGGTGACCTGGGTGGTCAACATCCTGCTGCTGCCGATCCTGGCGTTCTACTTCCTGCGCGACTGGGACAAGCTGGTGGAGCGGGTCGCCTCGGTCATTCCGCGCAACCACATCGGCACCATCACGGCGCTGGCGCGCGAATCCAACGAGGTGCTGGGGGCCTTCATCCGCGGCCAGTTCCTGGTGATGCTGGCACTGGGCGTGATCTATGCCGGCGGCCTGTCGCTGGTGGGGCTGAAGCTGGGGCTGCTGATCGGCATGATCGCGGGCCTGATCAGCTTCATTCCGTACCTGGGCGCGACCACCGGCATCCTGATGGCGATCATCGCCGCGCTGGTGCAGGCGCAGGGCTTCGACCTGAAACTGCTGATACTGGTCGGCGTGGTGTTCACGGTCGGCCAGTTGCTGGAGAGTTATGTACTGACGCCGCGCATCGTCGGCGACAAGATCGGCCTGCATCCGGTGGCGGTGATCTTCGCGGTGATGGCAGGCGGCCAGCTGTTCGGCTTCCTCGGCATGCTGCTGGCGCTGCCGGTGGCTGCCGTGTCCAACGTGCTGCTGCGCTATGCGCACCAGCGCTATCGGCAGAGCGATCTTTACGCGGGTGAGAAATCGGCGATCGTGCTTGACGGGGTGGTCGAGCCGCCCCACATCATCCTCGACACGAACGACAAGGGCCCCGACCTGAAGTGATGGGTGTGCCGCAATTGCCGCTGGCCCTGCACTACCCGCGGGACCAGCGCCTGGAGACCTTCATCGGCGCACCGGATGGTGCGCTGGCGCAGCTGCGCGCGATCGCGGTCGGTGCCAGCCACGACTGGGTCTACCTGGAAGGCGCGGCAGGCACGGGCAAGACGCATCAGGCGCTGGCGATGTGTTCCAGCGCCGAGCAGGCCGGGCGGCTGCCAACCTATGTGCCGCTGGCCAGTGCGGCCGGCCGTGTGCGTGCAGCGCTGGAGGGGCTGGAGGCGCGCGAGCTGGTCGCGCTGGACGGACTGGACGAGATTGCCGGCAACCGCGAGGACGAGATTGCCCTGTTCGATTTCCATAACCGTGCGCGCGCTGCCGGCGTGACCGTGCTCTACACGGCGCAGAAGGCGCCGGCCGAACTCGGACTGGTGCTGCCGGACCTGCGCTCGCGGCTGGGCCAGTGCGTGCGGGTGCTGTTGCAGCCGCTGGACGAGGAAGGACGCGCGGCGGTGCTGCGCGAGCGCGCGCTGCGACGGGGGCTGGCCATCGACGAGGCCGCGATCGAGTGGCTGCTGTCGCACACCGGGCGCGAGCTGGGCGGGCTTATCACGTTGCTGGACTGGCTGGACCGCGAATCGCTGGCGGCCAAGCGTCGGATCACCGTGCCGTTCCTGCGCCAGGTGCTGGAAGAAGGCCGCCCTCGCTACTGAGGTTGGGGTTTGTTTTGCAGGGCTGCCGCCCTGCACCCGCCGAAGCCAGTGCCGAAGCCGGAGCAACGTCAACGTCAAACGCTGGCTTCCTCAGGGGAGGCGGGGTGGCTCAGGTTGCGGGGGACGGCGCAAGTACGTCCATGTAGCCTCGGTCGCGCCATCCACGGCGCTCACGCCCCCGCAACCTGAGCCACCCCGCCTTCGACAGGTTCCCGCAATCTGCCGGGATTGCGTACTGCACTGCTGTTGGTGGGTGTCGACCTTGGTCGACACGGTAGAGCCACGCTACGCGTGGATGCGCTTTCGCTTCGTGAGCGAAGCGACCTGCTTCTGCTTTTCTTTCTTTCTTCCGTGGCTGGACGCGCAAGGAAACTGTCAGAGGCCGGGCGGGTGGGCCATGCAGGGGCGTTGGCGCCATGGATGGCGCCATCGAGCTTACAGGGACGTACTTGCAGCGTCCCCTGCATGGCCCACCCGCCCGGCCGAACACGCGATCCGCTCTACGCGACCAACCACGAGGGCCTCAGCCGTTCGCCGCCAACTCAACATCCAGCGCGCGCAGGCGATCCACCGTGCCGACGTCGGTCCAGCGCCCGCGATGGTGCTGCCCCGTCATCAATCCCTGCGCCATGAAGTGCTTCTGCAGTGGCACCACCGAGAACTTCGGCGGCAGCCGCTCGCTGCCCGGCGCATCACCAATCACCGTGCGCCAGTCGGCCACGATTGAAGGGCGGTACACGCCGATGCCGGCATAGGTCAGGCACGGTCCTTCGCGGTCATGGTGCAGCAGGCCCTGCGTGTCCAGCCGGTAATCACCGTGCGGATGCTGCGTGGGGTTGTCGACCAGCACCAGATGCGCCTGGCCCCGCGGCTCGCGCGGCAGTGTGGCGAAATCGAAATCGGTCCAGATGTCGCCGTTGACCACCAGGAACGGATCCTCACCCAGTGCCGGCAGAGCATTGAGAATGCCTCCGCCGGTCTCCAGCGGGGTATCGCCTTCATGCATGAAGTGCAGGCGCACACCCCATCGGCTGCCATCGCCGAGCATCGCCGGGAATTGTTCCGCCAGCCACGCGGTATTGACCACGATATCGCGCACGCCGCAGGCGGCCAGGCGCTCCAGGTGCCAGACGATCAGCGGCTTGCCGGCCACTGCGAGCAGCGGCTTGGGTGTGTGCAGGGTCAGCGGGCGCATACGCTCGCCCAGACCGGCGGCGAAGATCAGCGCCTTCATCGGGCCATGCGCATCGGTGCGCCGAGCTCGGCCAGCGCCGGCTTGATGCGTGTGTCCAGCAGCTGCCGCAGGGGGGCCAGCTCGCGGTAGCGCGGCAGTACTTCGTCCAGATAGGTGATGAAGCGCGGCGCATCGTCCAGGTAATGACCCTTGTTGTCGCGGTAACGCAGGCGGCAGAACAGGCCCAGGATCTTCACGTGGCGCTGGATGCCCATCCAGTCCGCGTCACGCAGGAAGGTCGCACGGTCGGGCACCGGCAGGCCCGCAGCGTGCGCGCGCGCGTGGTACTGCGCGAGCCACTCGTCCACGCGCTGCAGCGGCCAGCTCAGGAACGCGTCCTTGAACAGGCTCACGGCATCGTAGGCGATCGGGCCCCGCACCAGATCCTGGAAATCCAGCACGGCCGGACCGTCGGCAACGGGCATCAGATTGCGGGGCATGTAGTCGCGGTGGGTCATCAGTTGCGCCTGGCCCAGTGCGTTGTCCATCAACCGGCGATGGACCAGCTGCAGGCCCTCGATTTCGCCGCAGTCCAGCTGCAGGTTGAGATGGCGCTGCAGGAACCATTCGTCGAACAGGCCGGCATCACGCTGCAGCAGGGCTTCGCCGAACTGGCCGAAGTCGGCCGGCACCGGGATCGCCTGCAGGCGCAGCAGCTGATCGATGGCGCGGCCGAACCATTCGTCGGCGTTGCGCTCGTCGAGGATTCTCGCCAGGGTCGGACCGCCGAGATCCTCCAGCAGCAGGAAGCCGGCGTCCAGATCCTGCGCAAGCAGGGCCGGCACACGCAGGCCATGGTCGTGCAGCAGGCCGCGTATGCGCAGCCAGGGGCGGGGGTCTTCCAGTCCCGGCGGAGCATCCATCACGATGTGGCTGCCGCGTGTACCGGTGACGCGCCAGTAGCTGCGCATGCCCGCATCGACCGAGGCACGTTCAACCACGGCCTGTGCATCGCCAAGCTGGATACGGGCCCACTGCAGTCGCTGCGCGCTGCGCTGGGGATCGGAGGCGGGTTCGGTCATGCGGGCATATCCGGGCGCGCGGGGCGCGCCGACGTCGGGGACAGGAGGGAAAGGTGGGGCCGTTTCAGCGGCGACCGCTGAACAGGCGCAGGATCGCCAGCACGGCCACCGCGCCGACCACGGCACCGAGGAACCCAGCCGGTTCGCCGGGGGCGTACCAGCCCATGTACTGGCCGAACCAGCCGGCCAGCAGGGCACCGAGGATGCCCAGCACGATGGTCAGCAGGCAGCCCATGCGGTTGTTGCCCGGCATGAAGAAGCGCCCGAGCAGGCCGACGAAGAAGCCGACCAGCAGGATGTACAGCCAGCTGCTGCTGCCGAACAGACCATTCATGCGTGTGCGTTCCGCTTGAGAAGAACGCAGCCTAGCAAGGCCGGGCTGCGTCCGTCACGGTGTGCCGGATCAGCAGCAGCCGTGGTCGCCATGCCGCGTGCCGCTGTCGGCGGCCACCGGCGAACCACTGGTCTCGCCACGCAGGCTGGCGGCGTAGTGCTCGCTGATCACCTTGGACACGCAGGCGGTGACCTTCTTGCCCATCGGAATGTGCAGGAACTCGTTCGGGCCGTGCGCATTCGAGTGCGGGCCAAGCACGCCGGTGATCATGAACTGGGCACCGGGGAACTTCTCGCCCAGCATGCCCATGAACGGAATCGAGCCACCTTCGCCCATGTACATCGCCGGCTTGCCGAAGAAGGTCTGGCTGGCTTCGTCGATGGCCCGGGTCAGCCACGGCGCCATGGCCGGGGCATTCCAGCCGGTGGAGGCCTTTTCCAGATCCAGGGTGACCTGCGCACCGTTCGGCGGATCGCGCAGCAGCGCTTCTTTCAGCAGCTCGCCGCAGGTCTTGCCATCGGCGGTGGGCGGCAGGCGCAGCGACAGCTTCACCGAGGTCTGCGGGCGCAGCACGTTGCCGGCCGATTCCAGCGGCGGCATGCCGCCGATTCCGGTGACCGACAACGCCGGGCGCCAGGTGCGGTTGAGCACCAGCTCGGTGAGGTCTTCGTTCATCGGGCGCAGGCCATCGACCAGCGGGAACTTCTCGAAGATGGCCGTATCGACCACTTCGGCGGCACGCTTGGCCTGTTCCTGGCGCTCGGCCGGGATTTCCACGTTCATGCCGTCGATCAGGATGCGGCCGGTGTCCTGGTCCTCGATGCGCGACAGCAGCTGACGCAGCAGGCGGAAGCTGGACGGCACCACGCCGGAGGCATCGCCGGAATGCACGCCTTCGTTGAGCACCTTGACGGTGAAGTTGCCCCCGGTGAGACCGCGCAGCGACGTGGTGCACCACAGCTGGTCGTAGTTGGCGCAGCCCGAATCCAGGCAGACCACCAGCGACGGCTTGCCGATGCGGTCGGCCAGATGGTCCACGTAGGCGGGCAGGTCGTAACTGCCGGACTCTTCACAGGCTTCGATCAGGACCACGCAGCGCGCGTGCGGCAGGCCCTGGGCCTGCAGGGCCAGCACGGCGGCCAGCGAACCGAAGATCGCGTAGCCATCGTCGGCGCCGCCGCGGCCATAGAGCTTGTCGCCACGCAGGACCGGGGTCCACGGGCCCAGGTCGTCGTCCCAGCCGGTCATTTCCGGCTGCTTGTCCAGGTGCCCGTAGAGCAGGATGGTGTCGTCGCCGGTTTCACTGCCGGTGGCGGGAATTTCCAGAAGAATCAGCGGGGTACGGCCTTCCAGGCGGACCACTTCGACCTTCAGGCCCGGCAGCTCCTGTGCCTTGGCCCAGGTCTCCATCAGGGTGACCGCCTGTTCCATGTAGCCGTTCTGCACCCAATTGGCGTCGAACATCGGCGACTTGTTGGGAATGCGGATGTAGTCGACCAACTGCGGGACGATTTCGCTGTCCCACTTGTCATTCACGAATTGGCCGAGCTTGGCGCTGTCCATCTGAAACTCCGGTTGCATGGCTGATCCAGCCATTCTACGCCTGCGCCGGGGGTAGGGTTTTTCCTACATCACGTCGGGTATTTGGCTGGCTTTTAGAAATCCACGAAACCGATAGTCTGTGTGTATGTGGTGACGGACACTGTTCCTACCGACGGGATTGCCGGTCGGGGCGGCCAGAACCACAAGGAGTTATACGTCGTGCCTTGGTTAGTCGTGTTGAGGGCACTGGTACTGGCAATGGGGATCGCAGGGGCGCATGCCGCCGAACCGATCGACATCAACCGGGCCGATGTCCAGGCGCTGCAGCAGGGATTGACGATGGTCGGAGCCAGGAAGGCTGCGGCGATCGTCGAGCACCGGCGCAGACACGGGCCCTTCAAGCGCGTCGAGGATCTGACGCAGGTGAAGGGGATAGGGACAGTGATCGTCGAACGGAATCGACAGCGGATCACCGTAGGCGACAGGCTGTTGCCCGCGGATCCGGTACCCGGATCGGTACCGGTGCGGACCGTACCAAGGCGTTGACAACAGGAATCGTCGGGACCCGCAGGAGGCCGGTCCACCGGGCACCGCCAGGGAGGCTGTGTTCACCGACCGTCGCAGGATGCGGCACCAATCACCAGGACGGTGGCATCACAGACCTGTGGAAGGGGCTGAGATACAAGCAGGACAGACGCGGCCGCGTGCAGGATGCAACGCCACCCCCACTTCGCAGGACGCGCGGGGGAGGCAGCAGGCCGACAAGGACGTGACGATTGCCCGGTACGACACAGGGTTGTGTCGCCGGGCATTCTCTTTTGGCGCGTTCGCTACGGCGCGATGGTGTACGGTGACCGCTTCGCATGGAATGGAACCTCCGCTGGATGCGTCTGCACCGTCCGTCCCTGATGCTCTCCCTTGTCCTGGCACTGCCGCTGACCGTGCAGGCCGGGCCGCCGTCTTCGCACTCGATCGACCCGTCCGGGCCGGTGGCCGCCGAACGCGGGCCTACCGATCTCAAGCCGGGCGAATTCCTCTGGCATCCGGAGATTTCCCCGGCCGGCCCGATCGTGCTGGTCGTCAGTCTGGACGAGCAGCGCGCCTACGTGTATCGCAACGGGATCGCCATCGGGCTGACCACGATCAGTTCGGGCAAGGCGGGACACGAGACGCCGACCGGGGTGTTCACGATCCTGCAGAAAGACAAGGACCACCGCTCCAACCTCTATAACAGCGCACCGATGCCGTACATGCAGCGGCTGACCTGGGACGGCATCGCCCTGCATGGCGGCAGCCTGCCGGGGCATCCGGCCTCGCATGGCTGCGTACGGCTGCCCCAGGCGTTCGCGCAGAAGCTGTTCAGCGAGACCCGGCGCGGCGATACGGTGGTGGTGGCCGATGCCAAGAGCGCGCCGATGACGTTGGCCTATCCCGCCGTACTGGCGCCGGTCAACGCGCGCGGCGAGGCCCTGCCCGAAACCGGCGACGGCAGTGTGGCGGCGGCCTGGTGGAACGACAGCGCGGCGCCGGCCGGGCAGGTCGGCATCCTGGTCAGCCTGCACGACCAGCGGCTGTACGTCCTGCGCGACGGCGTGATGATCGGCGAATCGCCGCTGAAAGCCGATGCGCTGCCAGCCTTCCAGGGCACCACGCTGTTCGTGATGGGGCAGGGCTACAGCGATGTTCCCAGCCCGCTCGATGCGAAGCAGCGCCTGCATCAATGGACGGCCTATCCGTTGCTGGGCCAGGACCGTGCGCAGGCGACCCCGGACCTGTTGGCCACGCCGTCGCTGCCACTGGCGCTGCCGGCCGATTTCGCCCGCCAGCTGTACCAGGTGCTGGTGCCGGGCACGACGCTGCTGGTGACCTCGCTGCCCGCCGTGCGCCCAAGCCCGGCTGAATCCGGCCTGCAGCCGGTCTTGGAATCCGAGCCGGCAGGGTCCACTCTCACAGGCAACTGAGTCCTGTGTCCCGTCCATGACCGCATCCCGCCTTTGCCGGCTGGCCACGCTTGGCCTGCTGGCAACCTCGGCCAGCGCACCCGCGTTGGCGCAGACGCCCGCCATCGCGACCCGTGCCGAGGATCTGGCCGCCCTGCTGGCACGCACCGCGCCGAAGGCCGATCGCCATGTGCTGCAGCTGGCGGCGCAGGCCATGCGCTGCGCCCTGTTGCGACCGGAGCTGGGCATCAGCGGCGAACGCCTGAGCGTGATCGACTATTCGCGGCCCTCCACCGAGCCGCGCCTGTGGGTGTTCGACCTGGCGCACCAGCGGCTGTTGTTCGAGGAATGGGTGGCGCACGGCCGCAACAGTGGTGAGAACCGGACCGAGCATTTTTCCAATCGCGACGGCAGTTACATGTCCAGCCTCGGTGTGTTCACCGCGCAGGAAACCTACATGGGCGGCAACGGCTACTCATTGCGGCTGGCCGGGCTGGAACCGGGCTTCAACGACCGCGCGCGCGAGCGTGCGATCGTCATCCATGGCGCCCCCTACGTGAATCCGGCGACCGCCCAGCTGCAGGGTCGGCTGGGCCGCAGCCTGGGGTGTCCGGCGGTGCGGCTGTCGGTGGCCAGGCCGCTGATCGACGCGTTGCGTGGTGGCACGATGGTGTTCGCCTATTACCCCGACCAGGACTGGCTGAAGCATTCGCAGCTGCTGGGTGGCCAGTGCGGCGCGCAGGGTACGGTCGCCACGCGCTGATGCGCGATTGCACGTGGCGTGGTGCAATGCAGGCATGGATATCGATGCGCTGCTGAAGACTCCGAGCCAGGTGATTGCCCGCCTGGATTACCGCCGCGAACGCTGGCGCAATGGCCTGGGCTGGACCCGCGAAATCCTGCGGCTGCCGGCGCACGGGGACGACTGGGCCCTGCGCCTGTCCGTGGCGGAGATCGAGCAGGATGCCGCGTTCTCCGCATTTCCGGGCGTGGAGCGCGAACTGGTGCTGCTGCAGGGCAACGGTGTGCGCCTGCGCTTCGCCGATGGCCGGGTGGCGGAGGTGCTGCCGCCGCATGGTCGCGTGCGCTTTGCCGGCGAGGAGGCACTGCACGGCGAACTGGTCGATGGCACCACCCATGATTTCAACCTGATGTGGAAGCGCGGGCAGTTGCACGCCGAGCTGCTGCACCGGCCGCTGGTGGGGTCGATGTTCTTCTTCTGCGAGCCAGGCGTGGCCTGGGCGCTGCACCTGCTGGCGGGTGAGGCCGGCTTTGCCGCGGACAGTGGCTTGCCGCCGATGCAGGCAGGCGACACTGCATGGCTGGCGGCCGGCGAGCGCCAGCGGCATGCGCTGCAGGGCAGTGGCGAGCTGCTGGCGATACGGGTGAGCGCCGCGGACTGATGATTCGCATGCGCCGATGGGCATCATCCGCGCATGCGCTGGGCGCTGCCTGGGCTAATACACATCACGGCGGTAACGGCCGGCCACCAGCAGGGCCTCCTTGCCGTCGGTACCCAGCACCTGCTCGATGACCGCATCCACGGCTGGCGCCATGCCCTGCAGGCTGCCGCAGACCAGGATCGTGGCACCTTCATCGACCCATTGCCGCAGCGTTGCCGCCTCCGCCAGCAGGCGGTCCTGCACGTAACGGTGGCTGCCGCCGTCACGGCTGAACACCGTATCCAGACGCTGCAGCGTGCCGGCCGCCAGCATCGCCCGCAGTTCGTCACCGAAATGGAAGTCGTGCGCGGCCGAGCGCTCGCCGAACAGCAGCCAGGTGCGGTGCGCGCCGACGGCCGCGCGCTCATGCAGGTGTGCACGCAGGCCGGCGATGCCCGTGCCATTGCCGATCAGCAGCAGCGGCGCCGCAACGGCGGCACCGTGGAAGTTGTCGTTGCGGCGCAGGCGCAGTTGTACCGGCTCGCCGATGACGGCGTGGTCGCACAGCCAGGCACTGCCGATGCCGGGCGTGCCATCGGCACGCAGCTGCCGGCGCACCAGCAGTTCCACCGCACCATCGTCCATCACCGAAGCGATGGAGTACTCACGATGCGGCAGCGGCTGCAGGGCCGCCAGCAGGGCGGGCAGATCACCCGGTGGCACCAGTGAGGGCAGGTGCGAGCGTTCGACACGGGCCAGCAGCGTCTGGCCGTCCTCGAGCACCGTCTGCGGATCGAAACCCTGTGATTCCAGCCAGGCCCGCGCGCTGTGCCGCGCGTGCTGCGGGCCGATCTCGGCAATGTCGCCGGCCTGCCAGCGCACGCCGTCGATGGCAGGCGCCTGCAGGCGCAGCCAGTACACCGGTCCGCCCTGGCTGCCGGGATTGAGGTGCCGGCGTTGCAGCAGCGTCCACGGCTGATATTCGGCCGGGCTCCAGTCGGGCAGTTCGCTGGCGCCACCGGCAAGTTGTCCGAGCAGTTGCTGCCAGTGCCGCAGTGCAGCGGGATCGGCGTTGTCGACCTCGATGGCGTCGAACAGGGCATGTGCGCCGTGCTGGCGCAGCCAGTCGTCGAGCTGGTGACCGAAGGCGCAGAAGTGACCGTAGCTGCGATCACCCAGGGCGAGAACGCCGTACGAAAGATGCTGCAGCGATGACGGCAGGGCCATCACATGGCGCAGGAAGGGCACTGCATGATCGGGCGGGTCGCCTTCGCCGGTGGTACTGGCGATGAACAGTGCACGCTGGCTGCCGGCCAGCAACGTGGCGTCGACCTCATGCAGACCGCGCACACGCACCGGCACGCCGGCACCACGCAATGCCTCGGCACTGCGTTCGGCCAGTTCGCGGGCGAAGCCGGTCTGGCTGGACCAGACCAGCAGGATCGGCGCGACGTCGCCAGAGGCAGCATCGTCGCGCGGTCGCCCACGCCACCACAGTGCGGTGCAGACCAGCGCATAGAGCGCGGTGGCGATGATGGCGATCTGCGATTGCCGCGCCGGCGGTGCGCCCTGCCACCAGGCTTCGCCGAGATGCAGTCGCAGCAGCGCCCAGCCGATCAGCGCCAGCAGGATCAGTACAAGCGCGTTGCCGAGCAGCGCGCGCGACGGCCGTGCGCTCATGCGTCCCGCTCGTCGAGCAGACGCTGGAAGGCGCTGCTGAGAAACTCGTGCGGGCCATCCGCTGCGCGATGCAGGTAGCGTGCGGCCAGTCCTTCGCGTTCGGCCAGCGCCATGCCGTGCTCGCGGCCGAGTACGGTGAGTGCGGTGGCCCAGGCATCAGCATGCATCGCGTCGTCGGCGACCACCGTCACCGCCGCTGCAACCTGGCGTACCGGCCTGCCGGTGCGCGGGTCGAGGCTGTGGCTGTAGGCCTCGCCATCGGCCTGATAGTGATGCCAGCGATCGCCGGAGGTAGCGACCGCCTTGCCGTCCAGCGCCAGCACCCGCGGTGGTGTTTTGGCGTGCGCGTCTTCTTCCGGCGCCGATTCCACCAGCACGCGCCACCGTTGGCCATCGGGCTTGCGGCCGTAGCCGGCCAGTTCGCCACCGACCTCGATCAGTGCAGCAGCGATGCCCTGATCGCGCAGCCACGCGGCCACGTGATCGACGCCGAACCCCTTGGCGATCGCAGAGAGATCCAGTTCCAGTCCGCCGGGTTGCAGCAGCGCATCGCCGCGCCATTGCAACCGCTGCCAACCGCAGCGCTCGCGCGTGGCCTGCACGGTGGCGGCATCGGGTTGGCGGCGTTCGCCGGCACGTGCACCGAAACCCCACAGTGCCACCAGCGGGCCGATGGTGGGATCGAACGCACCGTCGCTGGCGGCAGCGATGGACTGCGCGCAGGACAGGACGTGACGGGTTTCGGCAGGCAGGGTGCACCACTGGCCTGCATCGGCGCTGTTGTAGCGGCTGAGGTCCGAGCCGGCGTCCCACGTACTCATCTGCGCGACCACATCATCCAGGCGCGCCTGGATGCCGGCGTGCAGCGGGTGCAGGTCGCGCTGGCGCGGCGCGACCAGCGACACGCTCCAGGTGGTGCCCATGGTGGTGCCGCCGAGGCGGGCGATGTCGAGCAGGGTATTGGTCATGACGGGGCGTGGCGGCTGCGATGCCGGGGCGTGCCCGGCATCGCGGTCCCCATTACTGCGGCAGCACTTCCAGCGTGGCCACGTAGCTCAGGCGACGCTTGGCGGCCTGCTTCACCGAGGTCTTGTTGTCTTCAGTACCGGTTTCCAGCCAGTACATGCCAGCTTCCGGCCAGGTCACCTTGATCTCGCCCTTGGCGTCGCTGGTCACCTTCAGTTCGTCCTGCGCGTTGCGGTAGCGGGTGGCGCCGCGCACGATCTCGAAGGCAAGGCCAGCCGTCGGCTTGCCGTCGACCAGCACGCGGAAAGTGGCTTCCTCGCCGGCGAACAGGTCGTTCGGGTGACCGACCGCAACCAGCTCGATGCCGCGGTTGGTCGGCTTCAGTGCGGTATCGTTCGGCGCGCCATTGGTCACGAACGTCTCCACGCGGCCGACCGACTGGCTCACTTCCAGCTTCTCCGCGCCCTTGGGCAGTTCGCCGAAGGTGGCGACGGTACCGCGCCAGCGCTTGCGCTCGCCGTTCTGTTCGTAGGTGGCGAACAGGCCGTCATTGACCGAAGCGATGCGGTAAGTGCCCTGCTGCTTCAGCTCCAGATCGAACACGCTGCGGTACTTGCCGGTCGAGGCGTTCTGCGGCTGCACGGTGCTGCCGTCCGGCGCGGTGATCACCAGCGATTCCAGGCGCAGCGGCACGTGGTTGAAGTAGAACAGGTCGTTGGAGACCGCACCATCAACAGTGATCCACGGCGCATTGCCGGCGATCACGGTCTGCGAAGGCAGCAGCCAGGCCTTGTGGGCGAGTGCGGAAAAGGGAAGGGCAGCGGCCAGAGCGGCGGCGAGGACGAGCATGCGCTTCATGCGGAAGACTCCAGGGACGTTGGATGGGTGGGGTCAGAGCCCTTCCTGTGGAGGGGATCCGACCCCGGGGTCGGACCCCTTTCCAACGGAAAGGGCTCTGCCCCCGGCTCAGGCGGTTACGGTTTGATGGCGAGGGTGACCTGGCCCAGTTCGGTGGCGCCCTGCGCCTTGCCGTTCTGTGCGGCGGTGGCCGGCCAGGTGAAGGGGATCTTCAGCAGTTCGCGGCCACCGACTTCGCGCACCGCTTCCACCACCAGGGTGTAGTTGCCCGGGGCCAGCTGCTTCAGCGCCGGCTGCTTGTCGTTGAACGACAGCGCGTGCTTGCCGGCCGGGCGGGTTGGGCCGGTCACGCCGTCCACCGGCACCTGCAGGGTGCGGCCGCTCTTGCGCCACCACTGGCGCAGGTCGGGCAGCCACTTGGTGCCATGGCCTTCGTTGTTGCTGGTCTGCTGGTACCAGACCGACAGGTTGGCGGCCACCTTCTGGTCGGCACCTTCCAGCCACACCGCTACGTAGGGACGGTGATACTCGGCGACATTGAGCTTGGGCACCTCGACGTTGATGTCGAGCGTGGCGGCATAGGCCGGCGAGGTGGCCAGCAGGCCGCTGAGGGCGATGGTCAGGGTGACGCGCATGGGGCGGCTCCGGTGAAGGGGATTCGATGGTTCAGTGGATCAGCAGCAGGGCGATCAACAGCGGGATCATCAGGCCGAGGCCGACCAGCGGCCAGGTCATGCGCCGCTGCCGTGCATGCAGGTGCAGCAGGAACAGGCCGGTGATGCAGAACACCAGGCAGGCCACGGCGAACAGGTCCAGGAACCAGCCCCACGCCGGGCCCGCGTTGCGGCCCTTGTGCAGGTCGTTGAGGTAGGACACCACGCCGCGGGAGGTTGATTCGTATTCCACCGCGCCGGTTTCGCGATCGATGCTGAGCCAGGCGTCGCCGCCGGGTCGCGGCAACGACAAGTAGATCTCCTCGGCCGACCACTCGGCCGGGCGACCGCCGATGGCGATGCCCAGCTGCGTATCCAGCCATTGCCGGGCCGGGCGGGGGATCGGCGCGTGGCCGTCCTCGCGCGTGTCGAGCTGGCCGAGCAGATCGGCCGGCAGTTGCAGCTGCTGGTTCTGCACCTCGGGCTTGGCTTCGATCTTCGCTGCGTGGTTGAGGGTCAGCCCGGTCACCGCGAACAGCAGCATGCCGATCAGGCACACCGCCGAGCTGATCCAGTGCCACTGGTGCAGCGTCCGCAGCCAGAAGCCGCGGCTCTGTTGCTGCTGCACGTTGGAGGGAACGGAACGGCTCACGACGGGGATTCAGGACGGATGCGGACTGCGCATTACATCATTGATGAGAATAGCTCGCAATTGCGTATCGTTCTGTATCCCGGTGCCGGCCAAGGCCGGCACCGGTCAGGGTCGCCTCAGAACTTCGCGTTGAGCGAGATCCAGTAGCTGCGGCGCTGGTCCTTGGTCGCGTAATCGTCCACGCAGCTGAACTCGCTCTGGCTGATCAGCAGGCACGACTGCGAGACGAAGTCCTTGTCGAGCAGGTTGTTGACGCGTGCGTTGACGGTCAGCCATGCGTTGGCCTTCCAGCTGCCGCCGAGGTGGAAGATCGTGTAGTCCTCGTAGACGCGGTCGTGGCTGTTGCCGGCCGCATCGAGGATCGTATCGCGGTAGCGGTCGTAGCGGCCTTCGCCGATCAGCGACAGACTGACCGCGTCGCTGACCTGCCAGTTGAGGCTGGCGTTGGCCATATGCCGGGCCGGCATGGTGCCACTGATCGGCAGTCCCTTCTGCGGGCCACTGGTCTGTTCGCTGCGGGTCCAGGTGTAGTTGCCCCGCAGCTGCAGGGTTTCCAGCAGATCGACGTGCGCGGCCAGTTCGGCGCCACGGGTTTCGGCCTTGTCGATGTTCACGCTCTGGGTGAAGGTGCTGTAGCCCAGCGAGGCCCAGCCCGGCCCGATGTCCACGCAGTAGCCGCTGCCGGCCGGAGCCACCTCGCAGTTCGGGAAGGTGCCGCCGCTGGCGATCTTGTCGTCGAACCGGTTGAAGAAGCCGGTGACGTTGAAGCCCCAGCGCTGGCCTTCGTAGTAGGCAGCCAGCTCGTAGTTGGTGCTGGTTTCCGGCTTGAGGTTCGGCGAACCCACCAGCGGCAGCACGCCCTGCCCACCGAAGCCGGTGATGCCCGGGAACAGCTGGTCCGGGCGCGGTGTCTTGTAGCCGGTGCTGACACCGCCCTTGAAGGTCCATGCATCGCTCGCATTCCACACCAGGTAGCCGCGCGGGCTGACATGGCTGCCGAACACGTTGTGGTCGTCGTAGCGCAGGCCGAAGGTCGCCGTGAGGGTATCGGTCAGTGCCCAGTTGTCCTCCGCGAACAGGGCCCACATGCGGTGCTTCTGCCGGGTGTTGCTGCGGTAGCCGGCGCCATCCATGCCGAACACGCCGTCGACCATGTCGGTGTCGTTGTACTGTCCGCCAACGGTCAGTTTGTGCGCGCCGAAATCGAGGTCGAGCATCGTGTCGAGCACGTAACCCTCAAGCTCCATCGTGCGCAGCGGACGTGGCAGGAACGCCTGCAGGCGCGCCATCTCGCTCGGGTCGAGGGCAGACAGCGCATTGCCACGACCGGCCGCACAGTTGTTGGCGGCGCCGGTGCGGCGGCAGACGTCATTCCACAGCGTCTGCAGGTTGGCGCGCTCGTCCAGGGTCAGTGGCAGCGAACGGCCGAGGTTGCTGCTCTTGCTGTGGGTCAGCGAGGTCTGCCAGGTGCCGAAGCTGTAGCGGCCCTGATGGGTCAGCGATACCTGGTCACGCTCATAGCGCTGGTAGGCGGTGTAGCCCACGCGCGGCTGCACCACGCGGCGGGTGATGGTGCCGCCGCCATCCGGATCGGGGATGACCGCATTGCCGACGCGCCACAGGCTGGCCAGGCTGTCGAGCGTGCCGGTCTGGCCCTCGCTGTTGTCGTACTTCTGCCGCGACACGTCGTAGTCCAGCCACAGTTCGTGGTCGTCATTGACGTGGACGTTCAGGCGCACGCCCGTGTTCCAGTTGGTGTTGGCCACCGACTTGCCGCCACCTCCGAAGCCGATGCTGCGTTCCCACAGGGTGCCATCGGGCAACGGCAGCGCATCCCATTCCGGATTGGACGCCTTCGCATCGTAGTAGCTGCCGCGCACGGACAGGCCCAGGCGGTCCTTCAGCAACGGACCACTCAGGTACACGTCGGTGCTGCGGGCATCGCCGAACTGGTCGTCCTGCTGCACGGTGAAGCCCTGGGTCAGCGCGCCGTGCCAGCTGTCCTGGTTGCGGCGGGTGATGATGTTGATGACACCGCCCATCGCATCCGAGCCGTACAGCGTGGACATCGGGCCGCGCACCACTTCGATGCGCTCGATCGCATCCAGCGGCGGCAGGTAGGAGAACTGTCCGCCACCGAAGTTGTTGGGATACAGCTGGCCGACGTTGCTCTGGCGGCGGCCGTCGATCAGTACCAGGGTGTATTCCGAGGGCAGGCCACGCATGGAGACGGTGGCGCGGCCATTCTTGTCGGTGGCTTCCAGGCCGACGTCGATGCCTTCCACATCGCGCAGCGCATCGACCAGGCTGGTGTAGGGGCGCTTGCTCAGTTCCTCGCGGCTGACCACGCTGATGCTGGCCGGGGCATCGGTGATTTTCTGTTCGAAGCCGGAGGCGGTGACGACCACCTTGTCCAGGGTCTGCGGCGCTCCGGCGATCTCTGCATGGGCGAAAGCAGGGGCCGCCATCGCCGCAAGCACGGCGCTGGTCAGCAGGGGGCGGGACAGGGACGAACGGACACGATGGCGCTGGGCCATGGCAGATACCTCGAAGGATGTAAGGCAGCGCGATGCCGGGTGCGGAGCGCACACGGCAGGCAGGGAAAGCCCGGTCAGGGGCGGCAGGGAAGAAGCAGTCAGCGGCGTGTGGACGCGACCGCGCAGGCGGTCACGTCGGGCCGTGGATCAGGCGAGCGGCGGCGCCTGACCGCGTTGCTGGCGACGCCCGGGCGCGTCGGCCCAAGGCGTGTCCGGAGCGGCCAGTGGCCAGTCCGGGCGCACACCGGACATGGCCGGCGTGGCGGGTACGAGTTCAAGTTCGGTACGCAGCCACTGGCTGGCCAGCAGCAGCGGCGGCGCCTTCTCGGCCGCTTTTACCGGGGCGGAGGCACAGCGGCGCAGCTTGGCCGGGGCTTCTTCCTGCAACGGGCCTTCGCCGCCACGTTCTTCCAGCGGCATCTGCAAGGTCATCGCTGTGGCCGGGTGCGGCAGCAGCGGCAGGGTGCCCAGCAGCAACGCCAGCATCGCCACCCATGCCAGCAGGCTGGCCAGCGCGGGACGCTGGCCGCGCATGGCGGTGCCCATCTTGCGATGGATGAGTGGGCGAGGGCGGAGCGGGCGCAGCAAGCGGGGGTCCCCAGATGGTTTGCCGGCAACGGCCAGCATCAACGGGGCGTGATTGTAATGAGAGCTGTTAGCGTATGCAAATGAGAATGATTGCTAAAATGTAGGGCGCGGCCTGGAGTGGCTCAGACCTCGCTCCAGCGTCGCAGCAGGTTGTGATACACGCCGGTCAGCTGCAGCACCGCATCAGCGTCGCCTCCGGTCTGTCGCAGGCGCTCGATGGACGTGTCCATTTCCCACAGCAGGCGACGCTGTACATCGTCGCGGATCATGCTCTGCACCCAGAAGAACGACGCCACGCGCGCGCCCCGGGTAACAGGATTGACCTGGTGCAGACTGCTGGAGGGATAGACGATCAGGTCGCCGGCTGGCAGCTTCACCTCGTGCTCGCCGTAGGTGTCGCTGATGATCAGCTCGCCGCCGTCGTACTCGTCCGGCGCCGACAGGAACAGGGTGCAGGAGATGTCCGAGCGCAGCTGCTCGCCGTTGCCCAGGTTCATCACTGCGCCATCGACGTGGAAGCCGTAGGTGCCGCCGCCGCGGTAGCGGTTGAAGCGTGGGGGGAGGATCTTCAACGGCAGTGCCGCAGCGAAGAACAGCGGGCTGCGCCGCAGTGCGGCGAGCACGCCGGCACCCAGCTCGGCTTTCACTGGTGACGCGTCCGGCAGCTGTTCGTTGTGCTTCACCTGCGCACCCTGGGCACCCACGGTCTCGCGGCCATCGGTCCAGTCGGCGGTGTCCAGTTGCTGGCGGACCTGTGCCACTTCATCAGCGGTGAGCACGTTGGGAATGTGCAGCAGCATGGTGTTGCCTCGTCGTTGCGCGGGGGAGCCGGGCTCCCCCGCGCCAGGACATCAGAAGCGGATGTCCGCGCTGAGCAGGAAGGTGCGCGGGGCACCCGGGGTGTAACGGTAGCCGCTCTTGTTGATGCTGGCCACGTAGGCCTTGTCGAACAGGTTGTAGCCGTTCAAGCGCAGCGAGATGTTCTCGTTGACCGCCCACGACACCACGGCGTCGTACACCACATAGGACTTGGTGAATGACGGCGTGCCGACAGCACCGTCGGTGCCACGATGCATGCCGGCGGCGTAGCGCACGCCACCCCCGACGGTGATGCCGTGGGCCAGCGTGTAGCTGGTCCAGCCGGTGAACGTATCGTCCGGCGTGTACGTCAGGTTGGTGGTGCCGTCGGCAGCGACCTTGGCGCCTTCCTTCACTTCGGTGTCGAGGTGGCTGAAGCCGGCCGACACCGACCAGTTGTCGGTCAGGCGGCCCACGGCGGACAGCTCCACGCCCTTCACGCGCTTGCTGCCGGTCTGGGTCGGGTTGCCGGCCTCGTCGAGCACGGTGGTATTGATCTCGTTGTCGACGTCGGTCTGGAACAACGCCAGGTTGAAGGCCAGTGCATCCTCCAGGAATGCCCACTTGCTGCCGACCTCGAAGGTCTTGGCCTTCTGCGGGTCCAGCTTGGGGTTGTCGGCGCTGCTGGCCGAGCTGCTCAGCTGGAAGTTGGCACCGCCCGGGGGCTGCTGCGAGATCGCGTAGTTGGCATACACGCTGACCGTGTCGCCCACCTTGTACAGCGCGCCCAGCTTCCAGTTCAACAGAGTGTCGGAGGCCTCCAGCGTGGGGTTGCGCAGCACGGTGCCGGCCGGATTGCCGCCGCAGGCGGGGCCACTCCGGCCGCCGCAGACCGAGGCGCTGGCGTACTCGGTCTTGTAGTGGTCGGCACGCACGCCGGCAGTCAGCAGGAAGCTGTCGCCGAATGCCAGCGTGTCGAACAGATACGCCGAGGACGTGGTGGTCTTGCCGTGGGCATCGGCGCCGTTATGCGCCCAGGTCAGCCCGGTCACGTTCCAGTCCGGGTCGTACAGGTTCGCGGCAGGCCAGCTGGTGCCGCCGGTGGCCGCCTGGCCGTAGCTGTCCAGTTCTTCGCGGGTGAACTCCAGGCCTGCGCTCAGGGCATGGCCGATGGCGCCGGTGCTGAAGTCGGCCCGGAGGTTCAACTGGTCGGTCAGGATGGTGTTGCGCTGCTCCTTGAAGGTCGGCAGGCTGCGCGCGATCGTGTAGGTCGAACGGTCGGCGGGGTTGGTGTAGCCGATGTTGCCGGTCGGACGACCATTGGCGCCGAGCGCGCCGGTACCCATGAAGGCGGTGAGCAGGTAGTCCTGCTCGGTGCGGCCCCAACGCGCGGTATTGGTCAGGCGCACGCTGTCGTTGAAATCATGTTCGAAGCGGAACGTGGCCATCTTCGCGGTCACGTCGTCGTGGTCGGCGCGGGTACCGTAGAAGTTCTCCGGATCCACCGGATGCCCGGCCAGGGCTTCGAGTGTCGGCTGCGGCGTCCAGCCCGGCAGCCCCAGGGTCGGCACGCCGCCGTCGGGCACGTTGTCCTGCTTCACGTACAGCAGGTTGAGGTAGTAGCGGGTCGCCGTGCCCAGGCCGAACGCCAGCGACGGGGCCAGGCCCCAGCGCTTGTTCTGCACGTGATCGCGGCCGGGCTGGTCGCTGTCCTGCCACATCGCGTTGACGCGCAGCGCGCTGGTCGCGCTCAGCGACTGGTTCCAGTCACCGGTCGTCCGGCGCTGCTGGTCACTGCCCAGCGAAACGCTGGCCGAAGTGGCGTCCTGCAGGGTGGCCTGCTTGCTCACCAGGTTGATGGCGCCGGTCGGCGCCGAGCGACCATTGTCGGTCCCTGCTGGCCCCTTGGTCACTTCCACCTGTTCGATGTTGAACACGTCGCGCGAGATCGAGCCGAGGTCGCGCACGCCATCGACGAACAGGCTGTTGGAGGTGTCGAAGCCGCGCATGAACAGCGCATCGCCGGTGGTGGTGTTGCCGTTCTCGCCGGCATAGAAGGTGCCCACGCCCGGGCTGTTGCGCAGCGCTTCGGTCAGGGTGGTGGCGCCCTGCTGGTTGAACAGGTCGCTGGTGATGACCTGGATGGTCTGCGGGGTGTCCTGCAGCCGCTGGGTGAACTTCGGCGAGGCGACCTTGTCGGCCTTGTAGCCACGCGTGGCGTGCACGTCGATCTTGTCCAGCGTGCGGGCATTGTCGGTCGCTTCGGCGTGGGCCAGCGCGGGCAGCGTGGCCAGGCCGAGGCCGGCGGCCAGACTGGCGGTCGCCAGCGGCAGGTTGCGGAGTGGGGAGGCGTGCTTGCGGCTCTTGATCGGGTTCATGGGTCTGGGTGGGTAGCGGGACAGGAACGATCCGCCGGTGCCGGATGACGGCGCGGCAGGCAGGATCGGAAGCGGACTTGAAGCGGGATCGGAGGTGGAGGTCCGGGCAGCGCCGGACGCCCGGGCGCGGCCGGGGGAAGCGTCAGCTCAGCAGGGACGGAGGCGCCTGGCCGGGGGGATGCTGGTAGCGCGACGGCAGCGCCGGGGCCGGGTAGGGCGACGGCGCGGCTGCCGGCACCAGTGGCGGCACCGGAAGCGGGCCACACAACCGCCGCAGCAGGGGGGACTTGATGCTCCGACTGTCATCGGGCTCGGCTTCCGCCCGCGGCATGGCCTGTTCCAGGAGAGGCGTGCCGAAAGGCGCTGCGGGCAGGCTGTCCTGCGCCTGCAGCGTCGGCGTGGTGACCTGCGAGCTGCGCGTCCCTTCATGCAGCGCCGACCATCCCAGCAGCAGTGCCAGCAACAGCGCAGCCAACAGCGGCCCGCCCTTGCGGGCAAGCTGGCAGAGCGTAGCGATGGGCGCGGGCGAGGCCATGGCGCGGCGGTGGGCATTACGAAGATGTTACGTAGAGTAACAGCAACGATAATGATTCGCATCTTCGGTGTTGCGGGAGGCCCGTGTCTGGCTCCTCGCGGCCCTGTGCGCGCCTGCAGGGGCCTTCCCGGGGGCGGGTGTCGTCCCGGTCAGTCTCGGTCGTCGCGGGTCCAGATGGCGTCGTGCTCGCGCTTGACCGGGAACTTGGGGACCGGGCTGTACGCGGGGGCACACAGGGCACGGCCATCACGCACGTCGAAGCGGGCACCGTGCAGCACGCACTCGACGCTGCCTTCGGTGGTGTTGAACTCGCCGGAGGACAACTCGAATTCCTCGTGCGTGCACTGGTCTTCCAGGGCATACAGCTCGCCGTCGAGGTTGAACACCACGATCGGCGTACCGGTAACCTCGTCGAACACGCTCTTCATTTCACCCGGCAGCAGGTCGCTGCCGGCGCAGACGAAGGTCCACGCATCGCTCATGCGGTGGCTCCCACAAGCGGCTTTTCCAGGATCTCGAAGCGCAGATCGTCGCGCTTGGGAATGCCGAAGCGCTCGTCGCCGTAGGGAAACGGCTTCTTGATGCCGGTGCGGCGGTAGCCGCGGCGCTCGTAGAAGGCGATCAGTTCGTCGCGCACGTCGATCACGGTCATCTGCATCACCGGCACGCCCCATTCGCGCGCGGCGTGGGCTTCGGCCGCATCCATCAGCTGCTTGCCGACGCCGCCACCCTGCTGGGCCGGATCGACCGAGAACATGCCGAAGTAGCCCTTGCCGTCGACATCGGCGACGTGGGCGCAGGCCACGAGGCGGCCCTCGCGCTCCGCCAGCAGGATGGTCGAGCGGGGCCGGTCGAGGTCGGTCTGGATGCCTTCGGCATCGATGCGGGCGCCGTCCAGCAGGTCGGCTTCGGTGGTCCAGCCGACCCGGCTGGCGTCACCCCGGTAGGCGGAGGTCACCAGCGAGATCAGGGCAGGGATATCGGCCGACGTGGCGGCGCGGAAGGTCAGGGTGCTCATGGCGCCATTCTAGGTGGGGCGTGGGTCAGGCCGCACGCCCTTCTGCATTGGCGATGCGAGCCGGGCATTCGACCGCCGATGGAAGTACTGTCGTGAACGGAGCCTTGACGCCGCCTTCATTTCATGTTCATAAATAAAGCGTGGCACGGCCAGCGTTGCGACTGTCGCGTACGTGCACGCATTCAAGGAACGGACGATCCAAGGAGGCTCCCATGCGGTCTCGTGCCACGCTCCGCCCGCGCCAGTCTGGCCCGGCCGGCCTTTCGACGCTTCTTCTGCTGCTGGCCGCGATCGGGCTTCCTTCAGTGGGCTTGGCGCAGATCGTCCCGACCTGGCGGCAGGAGTACGACAAGCGCCTGAAGTACGGTGATCTCGTCGAGCCGCTGAAGGGCGAGATCTTCGGCGAGCAGGTCAATCTCTATGACGGCTCGATCAGCTTCAAGGCTACCGATATCTCGCTGCCGGGCAACAGCGGACTCCCGGTCGCGCTTAGTCGCAGCCGATCAGCCAGCGACGGCAGCAGTGAAAGTCCTCTTGGCGACTGGGATCTGGATGTTCCGTCGCTGTCAGGTGTCTATGGCGATCTCCCCGAGACTGCAGCTCAAGGGCACTGGATGCCGGCCGCGCGCTGTACCACCGTCGGTGCCCCGCCAACGCTGGAGGTCTGGAACCGCCGGAACACTCAGAAGGTCAACTTCAATCCACACACTTATTGGGATGGCGTGCGGCTTTCGCTGCCCGGAGGTGGGGGCGAACCACTGCTGGGCGGCAATGGCGATGCGCGGCAACCCCGGCCGCAGCTGGGACAGCCCGCGCCATGGAATACAAAAGGCGGTTGGGTATTCACCTGCTTGGCCGCATTGAAAAGCGGACAGGCCGGCGAAGGATTCCTGGGACATGCACCGGATGGGACCAAATACTATTTTGACTGGATGGTGGCTCGCCCCAACAGCTCCGCGACCCTGCAGCCGTTCGGACCGGAAAGCAACGCCCAGTTGGGGCGCAAGCGAGTTCACCTGTATCCATCGCAGATTGTTGATCGTTTCGGAAACTGGGTGCGCTATGAATGGTCCGGTACCCGACTCCAGCGCATCACCGCAAGCGATGGCCGCGAAATCAGCCTTGCGTACCAATCGAACGGGTTGATCGCCTCTGCAACTGCCGCCGGGCGCACCTGGACTTACGGCTATACGGATGCCGACATCCTGCGGACGGTGACGCTGCCCGATGGAACCCAGTGGACCTACAGCCTGCCGCCGCTATCGGTTACGCACAAGTACGCCGAGTACACCGGGCAGAACATCTGGGACTACATGGAATACCCGGCGACCTGTTCGCGTGTGAACAAGATCGTGCCCAGCGAAATCACCATGACCGTCCAGCATCCATCGGGTGCACTGGGAACGTTCCAGTTCCGCCCATTCCGCCATGGGCGCAAGAACGTCACTCTGGACTGCCAGACCTCTGGCGACAATCATCTCATCGCAGAAGGCTGGAACTACACACCGGTCTACCGTGATGCGATGTCGCTGGTGGCCAAGACCATCAGTGGTCCTGGCATTCCCACCGCGCAGTGGACCTATCAGTACACCAATCTCAACGGGGCTTACGCACAGGATCTGGGCGGTCCGGTAATCCCTGCAGGCCAGGCAGAGCCGAAGATCACCACCGAGACGCTGCCGGATGGCGTCGTACGCGTATACGAATTCGGCAAGGAAGTCGCCTATAACGATGGTCTTCTACTGTCGACGACGACGCGATCGGGTAGTTCGGTCGTGCGCGTTGACCGCAACAACTACTATCCGGATGCCCAGCTGGACGCGGCGCCCTTCCCGAAGGAAGCCGGCAAGGACTTCAAGTACGGTGCGAATGACCTCAAGGCGCACTACAACCGCCCTGTCCAGTCCACTGTTGTGGAGCAGGACGGTGTGCAGTTCAGCCGGACCGTGCAGACCTTTGATGCATTTGCACGTGAAGTCACCGTCGTTGAAGCAAATTCCGCCGGACAGAGTCGCACCAGCACCACGGCCTACTACGACAATCCCGCGCTATGGGTAAACGGTCAGTCCGCGCGTAGCGTCCTCAATGGCATTGAACAGTCCCGCACCGAGTTCGACATGGCCAAAGCGTTGCCTTTGCGCGCCTATGCATTCGGTCGTCTGGCACAGCAGGTGACCTATGCGGCCGACGGCACCGTCGCGTCGGTATCCGATGGCCGCGGCAATACCAGCCATCTGTCGGGGTGGAAGCGCGGTGTTCCGCAGCAACTGCGGATGCCGGCCACAGCCGAGGCGCCAAATGGCGCGCTGCGCACTGTTGCCGTCGACGACAACGGTTGGATCACCTCGCTGACCGACGAGACCGGCGCAACCACCAGCTTCAGCTACGACAGCATGGGGCGTCTGCGCAGCCAGCAGTTCCCGAGCGGCGACACCGTGAACTGGAATGGCGTGAGCATGGACCTGCAGCGGCTTGGGAGCGCGCAGCTGGGCGTCCCGGCCGGTGCGTGGAAGCATTCACGCACGCAGGGCGGGCGGCGCACGGACACCTACCTGGATGCGATGTTCCGCCCCGTACTGGTGACCGAGAACGCCAACAACATGCTGGACAGCGCCGTGGTGACCCGCTACGACGCCAGTGGCAAGACCGTGTTTGTGTCATATCCCACGCGGCAGCTCTCCGATATCAACGCGGCCCTGACCGGCACCGCGACGCAGTACGACGCGTTGGGACGTCCCATCGCGGTCAGTCAATCGTCCGAGCTCGGCACATTGGTCACACGTACCGAATACGTGGGCAACCTGTCGGTGAAGGTGACCAGTCCGCGCGGTCAATCCACAACCACACGTCATCTCGCCTACGACCAGCCCACCTACGAAATGCCTGTGACGCTGCAGCACCCGGAAAGCGTGGTGACCGAGATCCAGCGCGATCCACTGGGCAAGCCGCTGGCGATTACCCGCCGCAATGCGAACGGCAGCCAGTCGTTGACCCGCCGCTACGTCTATGATGCCTATCAGCAGCTGTGCAAGACCATCGAGCCGGAAACCGGTGCGACGGTGCAGGACTACGACGCGGCGGGCAACGTGCTCTGGTCGGCGGCTGGCATGACGTTGGCGAGCACCACTGACTGCAATCGCAGCGAGGCGCTGGCCAGCGGGCGTGCGGTGAAGCGCAGCTATGACGCCGCCAACCGCCTGTTGACCTTGATCTTCCCGGATGGCCGCGGAAACCAAAGCTGGTCCTACACGCCGGATGGCTTGCCGGCCGAGATCAGTACCCAGAATGATCCGACCCGACCGATGGTCGTCAACCGGTACCAGTACAACCGCCGCCGTCTGCTCAGTGGCGAAACCCTGCAACATCCGGATCTGGGCAACCTGAGCCTGGCCTATGGCTACGATGCCAACGGCACGCTGGCCAGCCATTCCTATCCGGGCGGACGTGTCGTCAGCTACACGCCGGATGCGCTGGGCCGGGCCACGACGGTCGGCGGCTATGCGAAGGAAGCCAGTTACTTCGCCAACGGTGCGCTGGCGCGCTTCGTGTATGGCAACGGGGTCGTGCACACGTTGACCCAGAACGCCCGCGGCCTGCCGGACCGCAGTCGCGACGCCACGGCAGCGGCGGCGGTGCTGGATGACAGCTACGACTACGACGCCAGTGGCAACGTGATGGCCATATCCGATGGCCTCCCCGGCGCACCCGGCAACCGCGACATGACCTATGACGGCCTGGACCGCTTGCGGACGGTCACTGCGCCGGCCTTTGGCAACGCACTGTATGAGTATGACGCGCTGGACAACCTGCGTCGTGCGAAAGTCGGCAGCCGGGATCGCACACATTACTTCGACCCGACCAATCGCCTGATCAATGTGATCGAAACCGCAACGGGCGCAACTGTGACCGGCCTGGGCTATGACGCCCAGGGCAATCTGTCTGTCCGCAACGGTCAGGCTTTCTCGTTCGACTACGGCAACCGGCTGCGTGCCGCGAGCACGGTGGAAAGCTACGAGTACGACGCCCATGGCCGCCGCGTGAAAGCCAGCGCGAGCGGCAAGGGGGCGATCTATTCCTTCTACGACAATGGCGGCGTGCTGCGTTTCCAGCGCAACGAGCGCACGGGCAAGCAGACGGACTATCTCTATCTGTCCGGCAGCCTGCTGGCACAGGTGCATGGCGAGGCGGCGCCCAGCGTTCCGGCACTGAGTGCGCCGGGCTACATCACCCAGGGCAGCGTGAACCTGACCTGGAGTCCGGCAGGTGGGGCCAACCGCTATGAACTGCAGCGTGCGCTGACCGGCACTTGGAGTACGGTCTTCGATGGCGCGGCGCAGTCGTTCACCAGCACTGGCCTGGTTACCGGCACCTATCAGTTCCGGGTGCGCGGCTGCCGCGCGGTGTGCGGCGGATGGAGTAACGTCGCGTCAGTGGCTGTGGCGCTGGCACCGTCCACGGTGCCCGCACTGACGGTGCCCGCCACAGCCTTCAATGGCACTTACAACGTGGGGTGGTCCGCAGCGTCTGGCGCCGAGCGCTATGAGTTGCAGGAAAGCGCCAACGGAGGTGCATGGGGTCAGGTTCATAACGCAGCCGGTCAGTCCAAGGCATTCAGTGGTAAGGCCGCAGGAAGTTACAGCTACCGGATCCGCGCATGTAATCCGGTGGGATGCACCGGATACAGCGCCACGGCGTCGGTGGCAGTGGTGTATCCGCCTGCCGCTGCGCCAAGCGTCTCCGCGCCGGCGCGATCTGCACCAGGCAGTATCGGCATTGGCTGGAATGGAGTGGCCGGTGCCACACGCTACACCCTGCAGGAAAGCAGCAATGGTGGGGGATGGGTCACACTGTTCGACGGCAACGCCAGCTCCTATGCCACCGCTGCGCGCGGCGTGGGCAGCTATGGCTATCGGGTTGCTGCCTGTAACGGCGCGGGCTGCGGGCCATGGTCGGCCACCGCGACGGTTGCGGTGATCGGGGCACCGACGATCGAGCCGGTAATCAGTGCTCCGGGCCTGGTGAACGTGCCGCAGTACAGCCTGAGCTGGTCGATACCGCCCAACAGCGAGAGCTTCGTGCTGGAGGAAAGCGCCAACGGAGGTGGCTGGACGGTGGTGCATAACGGCGTCGGAAACAGCTTTGGTGCAAGCCGTGGAAATGGCAGCTACGCATATCGCGTACGTGCCTGCAACTTCGCAGGGTGCAGCCTGAACTCCGGAGTGGCGACGGTGTCCGTGGTGCTGCCACCGGGGGCAACCTATCTCTTTGAGGCTCAATGGTTGAGCAGCAAGACGGCGCCTTATCAGATCCAATGCACGGTGGGTTGGGTCGCCTCGGCCGGCGCGACGGAGTACCAGCTGGAGCCGGCGTCCGGCGGCAAGACTCTGTATGCAGGTCCAAAGACCTATGTGCAGTCAAGGAATGGTACGTACTGCGCCAGCAGCTACCGGGTGCGGGCGTGCAATGCCGGCGGTTGTTCAGATTGGTCGGCAAGCTTCCCGGTCACCCGCGGCGTACTTTGGGAGTAAGACATGAACGGATTCTCTGCGATGTTGATCCGCGTGGCGCTCGTGTCGGGTGCACTGGTGGTCGGCGCAGCGCCAGCGGCAGCTCAGGAAGTAGTCGAGTACATCCACACAGATGCGCTCGGTTCACCAGTGGCGATCACCGATGCCAGCGGAAATATCATCGAGCGTACGGTGTATGAGCCGTACGGGGCGGTGGTCAATCGGCCGTTGAAGGATGGGCCGGGGTATACGGGGCATGTGACAGACTCAGGTACGGGGCTGAGCTATATGCAGCAGCGCTACTACGATCCGCAGATTGGGCTATTTCTTAGTGTGGATCCGGTCACGGTTTACAAGAGCCCCGCTGCGATGTTCAACCGCTATCGGTACGCAAATAGCAATCCGTATCGCTTCTATGATCCAGATGGTCGATGCACGGGATCGAGGATCAAAAATGGTGATGGGACATGTGCGAGCACAGGTGAGTTCACAACAAAGGCTTCATCTGCAAGAAGCTTGGACGCGAGAAATGTTGATAAGGTCTTTACACATTCGTCTGTGTCGTCATTGGGTGGGCAAGCAACTCCGTCCGAATTCCCAAAGGAAACTCGTTCTGCTTTGAGCAAGTTCCTGGGGTCATCTGTGGGAGGGGCGATTGGCAGGCATGCGGTGCTGAGTGGTCAGAAGATTGACATGGAGCAAATCCTCCCAAGCTCCGGATACCCTCCAGTATTCTCGGGTGGGTATGCGGGTACTAATATCGTTACTTATAGTCTTGAGTGGCGCCAATTTTTGGCGTCCAATAGATTTGGAAGAGAGTTCTCTGGTGCTGGATTAGATGTGCTTCTTGCACATGAGATTGGTCATACGCCAATAGCTGGAGCGGTCTTCGGCTATAGCCCAGCGACCTCTGATGCCAATGCCGATGAGTTCAATGCGGTGCGATTTTTAGAGAATCCATACAGGCGGCATTTGGGATTGCCGCTAAGAACGCATTACTCTGGAATTTCCGTGCCAGAGCCATTGCTTGGAGGGCAGTAAGATGTTTCCTATTACCACGGCTTTCCTAATGCTTGTTGCGACTGGCGTGGGATGCGATTGCAGATCCGGTGGCTGGGCACAAGTGGTTCAGAAGACTGAAGCGCTCGTTTTGCACAGGGAGTCATTTAGGGTGCCGAGAGATCCAGTGGGGTCTGAATACGAAGCCGCCTGTGTCAGAATTCGATTCCAGATTGATAAGCGTGGGGAGCCGATCAATGTCAGCATTGACAAGAGCTCTAGAAATAGGGCGATCGATGTTGCTGCTAGAGAAACATTGAAGAAGTTCAGGTTTGAGTTGCCTCAAAGCGATTCTGAGGGAGAATTTGCATTGGTGTTTGACTATCCGTCGAGAGATGCTCCATAAATCGAAAGTCGGAAAGTGATCCAAGATTGGCCCTTGACAGCCTATGGAATACCAGGCCACACATTGCGGGCCTTGTCCTCATTGCGGAGATCGGGTGGATTATCGCCCAGCATGCGCCGACAGCGAGTCCGGAACCTCGCTCACCATCTTCTGCTTGGCCTTCGGCAGCTCGCTGATTCACTCCAACTGCTGCTGCAGCACGGTTGGGGTCATGTTGCTACCGACGGCTGTACATCACTGTGTCGAATCCGCTCATGCCTGGCAGCTGTGGTCATTTCACTGGGCTGCAAGGTTGTGATTGGTTGTCGGATCCTGTGATTGTTGTAAAGAATGTTGAAAGGGACGTGATTCATGACATCAGCTTGGAGGTCGGCGGTGGTGTGGTTGACCTGGGGGCAATTCCTGTCGGTGAAAGCAGGGCTGCAAAACCGGAGATCGCTGCTGATTCCTCGCTTGTTGTAACGTACTACGAGAATAATGCCCGTGTGGTTTGCTATGGAGATTTGTATTTTACAAACAATCTCTATGTCAAGGTTGAGGCGGATGTGGGTGGAGGGTTTGCCGTACAGCGGAAGTTGCGGATTGATGTGAGCGGTGGAGTGTGTCTGGAGAATTTTTACAGTGCAGTGCCAACGTGAGGGGCGATGAAAAGCCTTGTTGAGAGTTACCCCGTTTGGGCTTCCATCATTCTAGGTGCCATGTGGATAAACGCATTTGCGGCTCACAGGATGTTGCTGAAAATCGAGCGCGAACGACCAGAAGTACTTGCTGCAGCCGGAATCATGAAAGTTGATTGGTGGCTTGGATGCTTGCGTGGTATCGCAGTGCTTGCCCTCACTTCCAAAGGGCAGGCGCTCCATCAGGGTGAACGGTGGGTGTTGAGGGGCGTCGTGATGATGTACGTCTTCTTGATTGCTTCCGGGGTATCCATGCTTGTTGGCATGTAGAAGGCGGTGCCTCAAGGCCGCTGATGGTGGAATGGTTCGGCATTACGATGAAATTGCCCGTTCCTGGCATCACTCTGCATTTCCCAGTTTCACCTCTGCTGGCTTGCGTCCCACGCGCATAAAAAAACGCCGCAGTCCCCTGCGGCGTTCCCGTATTTCCCTGGCTCCGGCGAATCCTCAGCCGAGCAACTTACGTACCTTGGTCAGCGCGGTCATGAATCGCTCGATCTCGGCGTGCGTGTTGTAGAACGCCAGCGAGGCACGGCAGGTGGCTGCGACACCGAAGTACTGCAGCAACGGATGTGCGCAGTGCTGGCCGGAACGCACGGCCACGCCTTCCAGGTCGAGCAGGGTGGCCAGGTCGTGTGCATGCGCGCCGTCGATCAGGAACGAGACCACGGCCGCCTTCTCCGGCGCTTCACCGATGATGCGCAGGCCCTCGACGCGGCGCAGCTCTTCGGTGAAGTGAGCGAGCAGCTCGGCTTCCCGCGCCTCCACGTGCTCCTGGCCGATGTCCTGCAGGTAGTCGGCGGCCACGCCCAGGCCGATGAAGCCGGCGATGTTCGGGGTGCCAGCCTCGAACTTGTGCGGGGCATCGTTGAACACGGTGCCCTCGAAGCTGACTTCCTTGATCATCTCGCCACCGCCGAGGAACGGCGGCATCGCGTCCAGATGCTCGCGGCGTGCCCACAGGGCGCCGGTGCCGGTCGGTCCGCACATCTTGTGGCCGGTGATGGCATAGAAGTCGCAGCCGATCGCGGCGACGTCGACCTTGCGGTGTGGCGCGGCCTGCGAACCGTCCACCACGGTGATGATGCCGCGCTTGCGCGCCTCACGGCAGATCTCGCGCACCGGGTTGACCGTGCCGAGCACATTGGACACGTGGGTGACCGCCAGCAGCTTGACCTCGGGGGTCATGGCCGCACGCAGCGCATCAAGGTCGAGCGCGCCATCCGGGGTGATCTCGGCCACGCGGAGGGTGGCGCCGGTACGCTGCGCGACCAGCTGCCACGGCACGATGTTGGCGTGGTGCTCCATGCGCGAGACCAGGATTACATCACCGGACTTCAATCGCGGCAGCGCCCACGAGTATGCCACCAGGTTGATGGCGAAGGTGGTGCCGCTGCACAGCACCAGATCGCTGGGGCGCACGTTGAGGAAGCGCGCCAGTTTGTTGCGCGCACCTTCGTAGGCATCGGTGGCTTCACTGCCCAGGGCATGCACCGCGCGGCTGACGTTGGCGTTGTAGCGGCGATAGAACTCATCCACCGCGCCGATCACCTGCACCGGTTTCTGGCCGGTGTTGGCGTTGTCGAAATAGACCAGCGGCTTGCCATGCACTTCACGCATCAGCAGCGGGAAGTCGAGACGCACGCGATCCCAGTCAGGGGCGCTGGCGCGTTCTTCGATCGGGCGCGGGGTGGAGAGATTCATGCCACACCCGCCTCGGCCAGGGCCTTGTCCAGGCGGCGTGCCAGCTGCTCGCGCAGCGCGTCCGGCAGTACCTTCAGCGGCTCATGGCAGAACGCGGCACTCAGCAGTGCCTGCGCCTGTGCCTGCGGCAGGCCACGCGAGCGCAGGTAGAACAGCGCGTTCGCATCGAGCTGGCCGACGGTCGCACCGTGTGCGGCTTTCACTTCGTCGGCATCGATCACCAGCACCGGCTGGGTGTCGATCTCGGCGTCGGCCGACAGCAGCAGGTTCTTGTTGGACAGGTTCGCGTCGGTGCCGTCGGCGCCTTCGCGGATCTGGATGCCACCATGGAACACCACGCGGCTGCGGTTGGCGGCCACGCCGCGCCACAGCAGCTCGCTACGGGTATCGCGAGCGATGTGGTCGATGCCCAGGCGGGTATCGACGTGGCGGCGGCCATTGCCGAGCAGCACGCCATTGGCGGTCAGCTGCGCGTTGTCGCCCTCCAGCCGTACGTTCAGTTCATGGCGGCTGAGCGCGGCGCCCAGTTCCAGGTCCACGCGGTGATATTGCGCGTCACGGGCCAGCACCGCGTCGGTGCGCAGGATGCTGGTCTGGCGTGCACTGCCGGCCTGCACGCGCGCATGCTTGAGCACGGCATCGCGCGCAACGTGGACGTGCAGCACGGTGTTGTCCAGGTGGGCGGAGTCACCGACGCTGAAGCGGTGTTCGACCACGCCCAGGCTGGCGCCGGCACGCAGTTCGATCAGGTGGCGGTGGTGCCAGGCCAGATCGGTGTCACCGGCGACGCTGGCGAACACCAGCTGCAGCGGTGCCTCGACCTGCACGCCGTCGTCCACGCGCAGCACCGCGCCTTCATCGGCCAGGGCGGCATTCAGGCGGGCGAACACTTCGTCGCTGCGCTCGTAGCGGCGGCCGAGGAAACGCGCGGCATCCTCACCGGCGGCCAGCGCCGAGGACAGCGGTTCCAGCTGCACGCCGGCCGGCAGGCCGTGGGTGTCGCTCAGTGCGTCGCTGAGGCGGCCGTTGACGAACACCAGGCGCGGCGCGGGGATGTCTTCCAGCACGGCCACATCCAGCACCGGCGGCGACAGCGGCGCGGCGGCGAAGGCACGGCGCTCCAGCTGGCGCAGCGAGGTGTACTTCCAGGCTTCGTTGCGGGCGGCCGGCAGGCCATCACGCAGGGCCGCATCCAGCACTTCGCGGCGCGCATCGCTGCCGCAGAAGGCCTGGGCCATGGAATCAAGCAGGGCGCTCATCAGACCGCCGCCTCGGGCACGACCCGGTCCTTCAGGAAGTCATAACCGTGCGCTTCCAGTTCCAGCGCCAGTTCCGGGCCACCGCTCTTGACGATGCGGCCGTCGGCCAGCACGTGCACCACGTCCGGCTTGATGTAGTCCAGCAGGCGCTGGTAGTGGGTGATGACCAGGAACGAACGGTCGGCGGCGCGCAGCGCATTGACGCCGTCGGCCACGCTCTTCAGCGCATCGATGTCCAGGCCCGAATCGGTTTCGTCGAGGATCGCCAGCTTCGGTTCCAGCACGGCCAGCTGGAAGATCTCGTTGCGCTTCTTCTCGCCACCGGAGAAGCCTTCGTTGACGCCACGGTGCAGCAGTTCGTCCTTCAGGTGCAGCACGGCCAGTTTCTGCCGTACCAGCTTGAGGAACTGCATGGAATCGAGTTCGTCCTCGCCGCGTGCCTTGCGCTGTGCGTTCAGTGCCGCGCGCAGGAAGTAGGTGTTGTTCACGCCCGGGATTTCCACCGGATACTGGAACGCCAGGAACAGGCCGGCAGCGGCGCGCGCTTCCGGGTCCTGGTCGAGCAGATCGACCCCGTCGAACCGGACGCTGCCCTCGGTCACTTCATAGCCGTCGCGGCCCGCCAGGACGTTGCCCAGGGTGGACTTGCCGGCGCCGTTCGGGCCCATGATGGCGTGCACCTGGCCGGGCTGGACGTCCAGCGAAAGGCCCTTGAGGATTTCCTTGTCGCCGATGCGGGCGTGGAGGTTTTCGATCTTCAGCATGGTGGGAATTTCCGTGAGGCGGGCCGCAGCCCGCCGATAAAAAGAATGCGTTGCGAGGGCAGGGCTCAGCCCACCGAACCTTCCAGCGAGACTTCCAGCAGCTTCTTGGCCTCCACTGCGAATTCCATCGGCAGTTCGCGGAACACCTGCTTGCAGAAGCCGTCGACGATCATCGACACCGCGTCTTCCTGGCTGATGCCACGGGCGCGGCAGTAGAACAGCTGGTCATCGGAAATCTTGGAGGTGGTGGCCTCGTGCTCGACGGTGGCGCCCGGGTTCTTCACCTCGATGTAGGGGAAGGTGTGGGCGCCGCACTGCTTGCCGATCAGCAGCGAATCGCACTGGGTGTAGTTGCGTGCGCCCTCGGCATTGCGGTCGACCTTGACCAGGCCGCGGTAGGTGTTCTGGCCACGACCGGCGCTGATGCCCTTGCTGACGATCTTGCTCTTGGTGCGCTTGCCGACGTGGATCATCTTGGTGCCGGTGTCGGCCTGCTGGCGATGGTGGGTCAGCGCGACGGAGTGGAATTCGCCGACCGAGTCATCGCCCAGCAGCACGCAGGACGGATACTTCCAGGTGATCGCCGAGCCGGTCTCGACCTGGGTCCAGGTAACCTTGCTGCGTGCACCGCGGCACTCGGCGCGCTTGGTGACGAAGTTGTAGATGCCACCGACGCCGTTCTCGTCGCCCGGATACCAGTTCTGCACCGTGGAGTACTTGATCTCCGCATCTTCCAGCGCCACCAGCTCGACCACCGCGGCGTGCAGCTGGTTCTCGTCGCGCATCGGCGCGGTGCAGCCTTCCAGGTAGGACACGTAGGCCTTGTCCTCGCACACGATCAGGGTGCGCTCGAACTGGCCGGTGTGGCCGGCGTTGATGCGGAAGTAGGTGCTCAGCTCCATCGGGCAGCGCACGCCCCTGGGAATGAACACGAAGCTGCCATCGGAGAACACCGCCGAGTTGAGCGCGGCGAAGTAGTTGTCACCGACCGGCACCACGGTGCCCAGGTACTGGCGCACCAGTTCCGGATGTTCCTTGATGGCTTCGGACATCGAACAGAAGATGATGCCCTTCTCGGCCAGTTCCTTGCGGAACGTGGTGCCGACCGAGACCGAGTCGAACACCGCGTCCACCGCCACGCCGGCCAGCTTGGCGCGCTCGTGCAGCGGCACGCCCAGCTTGTCGTAGGTATCGAGCAGTTCCTTGGGCACGTCATCCAGCGAGGCGTACTTCGGGCCCTTCGGTGCCGAGTAATAGCTGAGCGCCTGCAGGTCGATCGGGGCGATCTGCAGCTTGGCCCAGTTCGGCATCGGCATCGTCAGGAAATGGCGGTAGGCGTCCAGGCGCCACTGCGTCATCCATTCCGGCTCGTCCTTCTTGGCGGACAGCGCACGGATGGTGTCCTCGTCCAGGCCCGGGGGCAGCGAGTCCGATTCGATGTCCGTGACGAAGCCGGCCGAGTACTTGCGGCCGAGCTGCTCATGGATCTCGCGGTTGGGGGTGTCGTCGTGGGCGACGGTTTCGATGGTTTCGGTGGCCATGGGGGGGCTGCCTACGGATCAGGAGACGACGTCGACAGCGATGGTGCGGCGCTGTTCGTCATCGACAAGGGGAAGAGGGGGCAGGATCTGCGCCAGGCTGACATCGCGCAGGGCCTCGGAGACCACGTCGTTGATCAGCCGCCAGCTGCTGCGCGCGCCGCACTTGGGCGCCATGCCGCACTGGTGGTGGTCGTGGCTGCACTCGGTCAGGGCCAGCGGCCCTTCCATTGCTTCCACCACTTCGAACAGCGAGACCTCCACGGCGGGCCGGGTCAGCCGATAGCCGCCGCGGACGCCGCGCAGGCCCTCGACCAGGCCGGCCTGTGCCAGCGGCTTGAGGACCTTGCTGACGGTGGGCGGCTCCAGGCCGGTGAATTCGGCCAGCTCGGTGGCGCTGAGCACTTCGCCCGGACGGGCGGCGAGCACGGTCAGCACGACGGTGGCGTAATCGGTGAGTTTGGTGACGCGCAACATGGGGGATGCGAGCGGTTCTTAAAGCGGACTGAAATTGTACGCTTTTCTTCGCCGGCATCCAACCCGGGCATTCAGCCGGCGCTGGGAGACCCTGGCCGGGGCCGTTCACCCGCAGTCACGATCGGGGCGACATGCTGGAGCATCGGGACGATTTTCGCAATTGCCCGGAATGGGCGAGAATCCGGGTTCCTTTCGCTGCAAACAGCCCGTGCCGATGCCGAAGAAGATCCAAGCCCGCAAGTCCGCCATCCATGGCAACGGTGTGTTCGCCGTGGCCCCGATCAAGCAGGGCGAGCGCGTGATCCAGTACAAGGGCCTGCTGCGCAGCCATGGCGACGTCGATGCCGATGACAGCGGTGACGTCGAAAGCGGCCACACCTTCCTGTTCACCCTCAACGACGACTGGGTGATCGATGCCAATTACAAGGGCAACGATGCGCGCTGGATCAACCACAGCTGCGACCCCAACTGCGAGGCGGTGATCGAGGAAGATGCGGACGGCGACAGCCGTGGTGACAAGGTGTTCATCGAAGCGCTGCGCGATATCGCCGCCGGTGAGGAGCTGACCTACAACTACGGCATCGTCCTGGCCGAGCGCCATACGGCCAAGCTGAAGAAGATCTGGGAGTGCCGCTGCGGTTCCCCCAAGTGCACCGGCACCATGCTGCAGCCCAAGCGCTGACCGGCACCGGGTACGGCCGGCCGATCGCCGGCCGCATCGCGGACATGCACCTGCCATCGACACGCGGGTCACTCCGCTTCAATGCACGTTGCCGCACGCTGGGTGCTCATCCTCACCAACGGGAGTGCACTCATGGCCCAGCGCCTCAAAGGCAGGCAGATCGCCATCCTGGCCACCCACGGCTTCGAGCAGTCCGAACTGATTGAACCCAAGCGCCTGCTTGAAGCGGAAGGCGCCCGGGTCAGCGTGATATCGCCGGCGAAGGAAGCCACCATCAAAGGCTGGAAAGAGAAGGACTGGGGCGAGGCGGTGGCGGTGGACATCCCCCTGAGCGAAGCCGACGCGGCAGGGTTCGATGCGCTGGTGTTGCCCGGTGGCGTGATCAATCCGGACACGCTTCGCACGGATCAGGCCGCCGTGGACTTCATCCGCGACGTGGCGGCGGCCGGCAAGCCGGTCGCGGCGATCTGCCACGGCCCCTGGCTGTTGATCAACAGTGATCTGGCCAACGGCCGCGAGGTCACCTCGTGGCCGTCACTGCAGCAGGATCTGCTCAACGCCGGTGCGCGCTGGCAGGATGCCGAGGTGGTGGTGGACGGCAATCTGATCACCAGCCGCAAGCCCGACGACATTCCCGCCTTCAGCGAGGCCGTCGTCCGCGCGCTGGCCGCCTGACGATTCGAAGCTGACATCGTGGCGTGCCCGGCCGCTGGACGCCGCCGGGCACCGTGTTGCAGCTCGGCTCAGTTGCCGAGCAGGCCCGCAGGTACCAGGTTGCCGAGGTTCTGGTTGAAGGTGACGACCAGCTTGCCGTTCTTCACCTGTGCCGATTGCACCTGCAGCGCACCGAGCATGCCGGCCACGGCCGGATCAAGCTTGTAGATCGGTTCACGCTGCGCATAGTCGCTCAGCCAGGCATTGAGCAGCCCACGGGTACGTGAATCGAGGCGGCCGCCCTGATTGGCCGGGGTGAAATCGTCCACGCTCGGCTGCTGCAGGTGGAAGCCCTGGGTCTGGGCGTCATAACGCAGGCCGCTGCTGAGCTTGACCGTACCGAGCTTGGCCGGACTGCCGCCGGCGGTCGCAAGCGCCACGTCCATGCCCAGGTTCAGGCGTTCGCCTGCGGGAAGGCTCAGTTGCGGATGGCTCATCGTCAGCGCGATCAGGCCGCCAAGTACATCCTGGGTACGCGGGAAACTGCCGTCCAGGTACTGCTGCACGTCGCTGGCGCCAACCGAGAGTTCGCGGCCGGAAATCGAAGGTGCGGCCTGCGCGCCGATCGCAGCGGCGATCAGGACGGTGGCGGCGGCGAGGCGGGTCATCAGGGGACGCAGGCGCATGGCGGTGACCGGAAAGGGCGGGGTGGCTACAGAGTAGCTTTGCAGGCTGAATCGAGCGTGCATGCCGTTGCAGCGGTTCAGTCCAAAGAGGGCCGCAGCTGCGCCGACTGGATCTGCCAGGCACTGCCGTCGGCGTTGGGCTGCACGCGATACCAGCCACCAAAGCGGAAGGTGCCGTCGGCGGTCACGGCGCGGACCTGCACCGGAACTTCCAGCAGCTGCGGCGGATGCTTGCCGTCGACGGCGACCGGCGTCTGGCTGCGCAGGCGCAGGGCGCGCACGTTGTCCAGCTGGCGCAGCGCGGCGTCATCCGCCCGCCGCGGGTCGGCGGGGGGGAAGGTCCAGGCAGCGTCGCTCGCGGCGTGGTCGCGATTGAGCAGGTCGGTCATGTACCGGCTGAGCATGTCCCCGGGCGGCTCAGCGTCGTCGGCCACTGCGGCCAGCAACGGCTGGACGGAGGGTGGCCGCAGCGATGCAGCCTCATCGCCCACGGCCGTCGGCTGCCGGTGTACATCATCCGGTCTGGTGGCGACCGGGGCGGTGATATCCACTGCGGGGGGCGGCCGGGAACAGCCCAGCACGACCAGCGGCATCAGCAACAGCAGGGTCCTGCGCATGGTGCCTCCTCCCCGAGGCGACCTGGAGGACGGCAGTGTATCGACTACGGGGTCTTCAGCGGGAAGATGGCAGCTGATCCAGCGCATCCAGCGCCGGCAGGACCTGGGCGGCGAGTGCGGCCAGTGCATGACCGTCGGTGTCGGCATGACGCTGCACGATGTCGCGCAGCAACTGGGTGGCGACCACCAGCGTGGCGCGCTCGTCGCCACTGAGTCCTGCGGTGCGCGGTGCCGCTTCGAGCAGTCGCATCAGGTCGCGACTGGCGCGATGTTCCAGTTCGATGGTGCAGCGCCCGGTGCACTGCAACCCGTCCTTTTCGATCGGAGTCACCGAGATCCGGTAGCGGGTGGAGGGGCTGGCCATGAGAGGTGCTCGCCGTTGCTGTGGGGGAATGTGCCCACCATAGGCAAGGCCGCCGCCGGCGGCGACGGCCGGCGCTGCACGCAGTGTTCCACCCGGTTGGACGAAGTGCGGGGGAAGCGTGGCCGCAGCCTTTGGTGGCGGGCCTGGGAGGCCGATTGCGCTGCTGGGGCAACGCTGTGTTGCGATGCCCGGCGCCGTGCCCGGAAGATGGTCGCTGCCTGCGCGGAACCGCCGGGGGCGCCAAAAAAAAACGGGACGGCCTGGGCCGTCCCGTCATGCATCCGCCGAATGGCGCGCGCTTACAGCGCGGCGTCCTTCAGCTTCTTGAGCGGACGAACCTTCAGCTTGGTGGTGGCCGGCTTGGCGGCGAACCACTGCTCTTCCTTGGTGAACGGGTTGATGCCCTTGCGCTTCGGCTTGGCCGGCACATTGACGGTGGTGATCTTCAGCAGGCCCGGCAGGGTGAAGGAGCCAGCGCCCTTCTTGTGCACCGAAGAGGCGACAGCGCCTTCCAGCGAGGCCAGCACAGCGCGCACGTCCTTGGCGACAACGCCGGAGGCTTCAGCGATGTGTGCAACCAGGCCGGACTTGGTCAGCACTTCCTTGATCGGCTTCGGAGCGGCCGGCTTGGCGGCAGCCTTCGTCGCGACTTTCTTCACTGCCTTCTTCGGGGCAGCCTTCTTAGCGGTCTTTGCCATGGTTTCCTGTTCCGTGAACGGTTGGTTGTTTGGTCGGCGCCGAACCCCGTCGGCAAGCGCAATGTAGGGCAACTCTCGGGCGCCGCCAATAGCCCGGAGCGCGGAAAGTGCATGTTTTTTCATATCCAGGCCGATTCAGTACATGGCCGGCGGTAGGGGGCAGGGGCACCCGGAGGGGCAGGAAAGCGCCGGCCCTTTCGCCGGGTGGAAGTGCGAAACCGCTGAAAACAAGGGAAAAACGGCATGGCGCGGAGCTGACGCGAAGCAACCGGAGCACGCGTGCCGGGCACGCTGCAATGCGGCAGAGCGACGCAGGCATAACGTGCGCCATGCGAGGGTGACCGTTCATCACCGCCACACAGGAGCAGCAAATGGGAATCTCGCGACACGCCACCGCGCACTGGGAAGGCGATCTGAAGTCCGGCAAGGGCCAGTTGAGCACGCCGCAGAGTGGCCTGCTGGACAAGACCCGCTATGGGTTCAACAGCCGTTTCGGCGAGGAGAAGGGCACCAACCCGGAAGAGCTGATCGCCGCCGCGCATGCCGGCTGTTTCACCATGGCGCTGTCGGCCAAGCTCGGCGAGGCCGGTTTCACTCCGACGTCGCTGGATACCGAGGCGAAGGTGGATCTGTCGATGGAAGGTGGCCCACAGCTTTCGCAGATCCGGCTGAAAGTGAAGGCCGTGGTGCCCGGGATCGATGCGACGCAGTTCCGTGCCATCGCCGACGATGCCAAGCAGAACTGCCCGGTGTCCAAGGCACTGAGCGCGGTGCCCATCAGCCTGGAGGCCGAGCTGGGCTGAGGTCGGTAGCGCCGGGCCATGCCCGGCGTTCCAGGGCAACCACCCATCACCAATCAAGGGTGCCGGCGATCACCGTCTGCACCTGACCGCCGGACCAGACCTCGCCGGCCTCGTCCACGCGCAGGGTCAGGCGTGCGTCATGCCCGACCTCCCGGCCCTGGCTGACGTCGAATGCCTCGCGGCCCCGCGGCAGGGCGCCGCGCAGGTCCAGCCATGCCGCCAGCACGGCGTTGGCGGCGCCGGAGGCGGCATCCTCGAAGCGGCGCCCGTTGCCGACGAACGCGCGCACGGCCAGATCGAAGCCTTCGTTGCCGTCGGCGAATGCATAGGCGAACACGCCCATGCTGTCGGTGGATTCGGCCAGCGCAGCCACCGCGTCCCAGTCCGGGCGCAGCGCGCGCAGGGCCGATTCATCGGCAACCTGGACCACCCACCAGCTGCGCCCGCCCTGCATGCGTGCTGGCGGCAACCGACCCAGTGGCCAGCCCTTCAGGGCCGCCTGCAGGCGCGGATCGTCCGCCCGCGCGGTTTCGGCCAGCTGCGCGCGCGGGGTGCGGATGGCAATGCGCTGCTGCGCGCCTTCGCCGCTGACCCGCAGCGGCAGCGCACCGGCAATCCCGTCCTGCACCAGCAGGCCATCCACCGCCTCCGCCAGGCCCGCCTGCAGCACGGCATGCGCGGTGCCTACGCTGGGGTGGCCGGCAAACGGGACTTCCTTCTGCGGACTGAACATGCGCAGGCGGTAGCTGGTTCCCGCCGTCTGCGGCGGGAACACGAAGGTTGTCTCGGGCAACCGCGTCCAGCGGGCGATGGCCTGCATGGTGTCGTCGTCGAGTCCGTCGGCATCCAGCACCACGGCCAGCGGATTGCCGGCACCGGCGCGCGGGGAGAACACATCCAGTTGCAGGAAACGGCGTGCGGACATCAGTGACAACTCCAGGAAACGATGGGACGGTGGCGCGGGGCCATGCTCCGCGAGCGCGCAGCGCGGCGAGTCGCCGGGCATGGCCCGGCGCTACCGGCAAGGCGGCATAGGGTATCGCGGGGGCTACCAGTGAATCTGCCCATCGATCACCGGCTGCACCTGGCCGCCGATCCACACCGTGCCCTGCGCATCGACCTGGACCTGGACCTCACCATCGCGGCCCACTTCGCGGCCCTGGCTGGCCACGTAGCCGGCGTCCGTGCCCGGCAGCGCGCTGCGTTGCCGCAGCCAGGCGCCAATCAGCGCATTGGCACTGCCGGTCACCGGATCCTCGGGCACGTTCACCGCATCGCCGGGGCAGAAAGCGCGCACCACGAGCGCGTGCGCAGCAGCCTGTTCCGGTGCGAACACGGCCACGCCGGTGGCGCCGGTGGCATTGGTCCAGTCGCGCACGGCGGCCATGTCCGGCGCCAGGGAGCGCACGCTGGCGGCATCACGCAGGGGCAGCAGCCACCATCGTGGACCGTTGTCCCACAACTCGGCCACATGGCCCTCGGAGGCCTGGGCCAGCAGCGCTTCCGGCACCGCCCCGGGAGCGGCATCCAGGTGCCGTGCTGCGGGGCTGGCGAGCTGGATCGTCGGTGCGGCAGCCGGGCCGGACACGCGCACCGGCAACAGCCCGGCGGCGCACTGCTGCACCAGGGCACCGTCGCGCGGCACGGCCAGGCCGCTGGTCACCGCTGCCCAGGCGGCACCGACACTGGGGTGGCCGGCGAACGGCAGCTCGCTGCCCGGGGTGAAAATGCGTACGTGGTAGTCGGCACCGGGCGCGGTGGGGCGGATGAAGAACACTGTCTCGGACAGGTTCAGCCAGGCGGCCAGCGCCTGCATGCGGTCGCTGGAAAGCCCGTCCGCGTCAAATACGACACCCAGTGGGTTGCCCGTGCCGGGACGGGGAGCAAAGACATCGAGCTGCAGGTAACGATAGGCGGTCATGGCGGGGATATTGGGCTTAGAATCGAAGGTTCCGCCCCCAGGGGCGGCTTCCCCACAATACACATAGCCAATCCATGTCAGCTTCCCCCCTTGTCGATCGTTGGATCGTACTGAAGTTCGGCGGCACCTCGGTGTCGCGTCGCCATCGCTGGGACACGATCGGGAAGCTGGCGAAAAAACGCGCGGAAGAGACCGGCTCGCGCGTGCTGGTGGTGGTTTCGGCACTGTCCGGAGTAACCAACGAGCTGACCGCGATCGCCGACGGCGCGGCGGACAGCCGTGATCGCGTCGCCGCGCTGGTCGAACGCCACGAGGCATTCCTGGTCGAGCTGGGCCTAGGCCGCGAAGTGCTGGCCGAGCGTCTGGCCGCCCTGCAGGGCCTGCTGGACGATCCGCGCGCGGCCACCCGACCGCTGGACTGGCAGGCCGACGTGCTGGGCCAGGGTGAACTGCTGTCCTCGACCGTGGGCGCTGCATACCTGCGCGCGTCCGGGCTGGACATGGGCTGGATGGATGCCCGGCACTGGCTGGATGCACTGCCGCCGCAGCCGAACCAGAGCGACTGGTCGCAACGCCTGTCGGTGAACTGCCAGTGGCGCTCGGATGCGGACTGGGCGCAGCGCTTCCGTGCGCAGCCGACCCGCCTTCTGATCACCCAGGGCTTCATTTCGCGGCACGCGGACGGTGGCACTGCCATCCTCGGCCGTGGCGGTTCGGACACCTCGGCGGCGTACTTCGGTGCGCTGCTCGGTGCCAGCCGGGTGGAAATCTGGACCGACGTGCCGGGCATGTTCAGCGCCAATCCCAAGGATGTGCCGGACGCGCGCCTGTTGACCCGCCTGGATTACTACGAGGCGCAGGAAATCGCCACCACGGGTGCCAAGGTGCTGCATCCGCGCTCGATCAAGCCGTGCCGCGATGCCGGTGTACCGATGGCGATCCTCGACACCGAGCGCCCCGAGCTTCCGGGTACCAGCATCGACGGCAATGCCGCGCCGGTACCGGGCGTGAAGGCGATCAGTCGTCGCAACGGCATCGTGCTGGTGTCGATGGAAGGCATCGGCATGTGGCAACAGGTCGGCTTCCTGGCCGATGTGTTCGCCCTGTTCAAGAAGCACGGCCTGTCGGTGGACCTGATCGGTTCGGCCGAAACCAATGTCACCGTGTCGCTGGATCCGTCGGAGAACCTGGTCAACACCGATGTGCTGGCCGCGCTGTCGGCCGACCTGTCGCAGGTGTGCAAGGTCAAGGTGATCGTGCCCTGTGCGGCAATCACCCTGGTCGGGCTGGGCATGCGCTCGCTGCTGCACAAGCTGTCGGATGTGTGGGCCACGTTCGGCCGTGAGCGCGTGCACATGATCTCGCAGTCGTCCAACGACCTGAACCTGACCTTCGTCATCGATGAGGCCGATGCCGATGGCCTGCTGCCGATCCTGCATGCGGAACTGATCGACAGCGGCGCCATGCCGGTGGAGGAAACCGAGGTGTTCGGCCCGCGCTGGCGCGAGATCGCCGGCACGGTTCGCCCGCGCGGCACGCCCTGGTGGCGCGGCCAGCGGGCACACCTGCTGCAGCTGGCCGACGCGGGAACCCCGCGCTACGTCTATCACCTGCCGACCGTGCGGGCGCGTGCCCGCGCGCTGGCTGCGATCAAGCCGATCGACCAGCGTTACTACGCGATCAAGGCCAACAGCCACCCGGCCATCCTGCAGTTGCTGGAGTCGGAGGGTTTCGGCCTGGAGTGCGTTTCGCATGGCGAGCTGAAGCATGTGTTCCAGCACCTGCCGGAACTTTCGCCCAGGCGTGTGCTGTTCACCCCCAGCTTCTGCCCGCGCAGTGAGTACGAGGCCGCGTTCGCACTGGGCGTGACCGTCACCGTCGACAACGTCGAAGCCCTGCAGCGCTGGCCGGACCTGTTCCGCAACCGCGAGCTGTGGTTGCGCGTGGACCTGGGGCGCGGCGAAGGCCACCACGCCAAGGTCCGCACCGGCGGCAAGGAGTCCAAGTTCGGCCTGCCGATCGCCCGCGTCGATGAGTTCGTCCGTGCCGCCACCGAACTGGGCAGCCGGGTGGTCGGCCTGCACGCCCACCTGGGCAGCGGCGTGGAAACCCCGCAGCATTGGCGCCTGATGTGCGATGAGCTGGCAGGCTTCGCCCGCCGCATCGGCAGCGTGCAGACGATCGACATCGGCGGTGGCCTGCCGATTCCGTACAGCGACGAGGACGAGCCCTTCGATCTGGACGCGTGGGCTGCCGGCCTGGCCGAGGTCAAGGCGCTGCACCCCGCATTCCGCCTGGCCATCGAGCCGGGGCGCTACCTGGTGGCCGAGTCCGGCGTGCTGCTGACCCATGCCACCCAGGTGGTGGAGAAGGACGGCGTGCGCCGCGTCGGCCTGGATGCCGGCATGAATACGCTGATGCGTCCGGCCCTGTACGACGCCTGGCACGACATCGAGAACCTCAGCCGCCAGGGCGGGTACGCCGAGGCGGCATTCGATGTCGTCGGCCCGATCTGCGAGTCCAGCGATGTGTTCGGCAAGCGGCGCAAGCTGCCGGTGTCCACCGCGCCGGACGACGTGATGCTGATTGCTGACGCTGGCGCCTATGGCTACGTGATGTCCAACACCTACAACCAGCGGGCGCTGCCGCGCGAGGATGTGATCGAGTGATCGCCCTGCGCGCGCTGCACCCGCCCACCGACACGCCCCGCGCCACCGCGCGGGTCCGTGCCTGACCGGATACACCATGACTGCTTTCGACAAACACCAGGTCTCCCGTTTCCGCTTCGTCCGCTGCGAATTTGCTGCGGACAGCGGCGTGGCACGGCTGGTCTATGCCTTCGATGATGGCCCCGAGATGGTGGAAACCATCACCGTTCCCGGCGCCCCGTTCATCCTCGACCCGGCGCGCGCCGCTGCCGTGCAGCGAGCGCTGCAGCTGCTGCACCTGATCGCCGGCGTCAGCTACTACAAGGCCGGCGTGCCGGAGATCGTCAGCATCGACAGCTACGCCATCGATGCCGATACCGCGGCGCTGGTGGAAGCGATCTACCTCAACGGCCTGGGCGAGTTCGCCTACCGCAACGGCCTCAACCTGCGTGGCCGCTTCCGCCTGCCGGTGCAGGGCGAGCCGGTGCAGGCACCGGAGGTGGGCCTGCAGCCGCATGCGCTGGTCGCCATCGGTGGCGGCAAGGATTCGCTGGTCAGCATCGAAGCGCTGCGACGGGCTGGTGTGGACGAGACGGTCACCTGGATCGGCGGTTCGCAGCTGATCCGTGCCTGCGCCGAACGCACCGGCCTGCCGACGCTGAACCTGGGCCGCGCGCTGGCGCCGGAGCTGTTCGAGCTCAACCGCCAAGGGGCGTGGAACGGCCATATCCCGGTGACCGCGGTGAACTCGGCGATCATGGTGCTGGCAGCCCTGCTGCAGGGCGTGGACCAGGTGGTGTTCTCCAACGAACGCTCGGCCAGCTACGGCAGCCAGATTCCGGGCACCGGCGAGGTGAACCACCAGTGGTCCAAGGGCTGGGCGTTCGAGCAGGCCTTCGGCAGCCATGTGCAGGCGCACGTGGCCGCAGACCTGCAGTACTACTCGCTGCTGCGACCGATGTCGGAACTGGCGGTGGCCCGCCAGTTTGCCAAGAGCGACTTCTACGACGCGCATTTCTCCAGCTGCAACCGCAACTTCCATATCCTCGGCGAGCGCCCCGTGAACCGCTGGTGCGGCGTCTGCCCGAAGTGCCATTTCGTGTTTCTGGCGCTGGCGCCGTTCATGCCCAAGACCCGCCTCGTGCGCATCTTCGGTCGCAATCTGCTGGACGATGTCGAGCAGGCCGGTGGCTTCGACGCGCTGCTGGAGTTCCAGGATCACAAGCCGTTCGAGTGCGTGGGCGAAGGTCGTGAATCGCGTGCAGCAATGGCGACCCTGGCGCAGCGACCGGAGTGGAAGGAAGATGCGCTGGTGAAGCGCTTCTGCAACGAGATCCAGCCGCAGCTCGACGCGGCCGAACTGGAGCTGGCGCCGATGCTGCAGCTGCAGGGCGAGCACCGCATTCCGGCTGCGCTGTGGGAACGGGTGCGTGAAGATTTCTCAGCTTGAAGGAAAGCGCGTCGCGCTGTGGGGCTGGGGGCGTGAGGGCCGTGCCGCATTCACGGTGCTGCGTGCACGCCTGCCGACGTTGCCGCTGAGCCTGTTCTGTCCGGCCGCCGAAGCCGATGCGGCGCGCGCGGAAACGCAGGGGTCACTGGAGGTGCGTGGCGAGCCTTCGGCCGAGGCGCTGGCCGCGTTCGACGTGGTGATCAAGTCACCCGGCATCAGTCCCTACCAGCCGATCGCGGTGGCCGCGGCGGCACGGGGCACGCGTTTCATCGGGGGCACCGCGCTCTGGTTCGCCGAGCATGCCGCTGACGACGGCATCGTCCATGACACCGTGTGCGTGACCGGTACCAAGGGCAAAAGCACCACCAGCGCGCTGGTCGCGCACCTGCTGCGTGCGGCCGGTCATCGCACCGGCCTGGTCGGCAACATCGGCCTGCCGCTGCTGGAAGTGCTGGACCCGCAGCCGGCGCCTGAGTATTGGGCGGTGGAACTGTCCAGCTACCAGACCGGCGAAGTGGCGCGCAGTGGCGCGCGACCGCAGGTGGCGGTGGTGCTGAACCTGTTCCCCGAACATCTGGACTGGCATGGCAGCGAACAGCGCTATATCGAGGACAAGCTGCAGCTGGTCACCGATGCCGCTCCGTGCATCGCCGTGCTCAATGCCGCCGATCCGCATCTGGCGGAACTGACGCTGCCGCACAGCCAGGTGGTCTGGTTCAACCAGCCGCAGGGTTGGCACATGCGTGGCGACATCGTGCATCGTGGCGAACAGGCGGTGTTCGATACACGCAATACGCCGCTGCCGGGCCGCCACAACCGCGGCAACCTGTGTGCGGTGCTGGCCGCGCTGGAAGCGCTGGGCCTGGACGCGGCGGCGCTGGCGCCGGCCGTGCAGGATTTCCGTCCGCTGCCCAACCGGCTGCAGCGCATCGGCGTGGCCGATGGGCTGACCTACATCAACGATTCGATCAGCACCACGCCGCACGCCAGTCTGGCGGCGCTGGAGTGCTTCAGCGGCCAGCGCATCGCGCTGCTGGTGGGCGGGCATGACCGCGGCCTGGACTGGACCGATTTCATGCAGCACATGGCGCACGATGTGCCGCCGGTGGAGATCGTGACCATGGGCAGCAACGGCCCGCGCATCCACGCGATGCTGCAGCCGCTGGCCGATGCAGGTCGATTCGGGCTGCATGCGGCCGTCGACCTGCCGGACGCCATGGCGCTGGCACGCGCTGCGCTGGGCGAGCAGGGCGGGGTGGTGCTGTTGTCGCCGGGCGCACCAAGTTTTGGGGCCTACCGCGATTACGTTGCGCGCGGACGTCACTTCGCCGAGCTGGCCGGATTCGATCCGGACAGCATCAGCGCGATTCCGGGCCTGGGCATCGCCTGAGGGGGTCGGATCCCTTTCCGCAGGAAAGGGCTCTGACCCCGGCGGGATCCCGGCCGGCAACCCACCGGCAAATTCATCCACGCAGGCGTGGATCTACGCTTCCTCGATGAACGCGTAGTCGCCGTCAATCAACTGCTGGAGATACGCATCGAAGCCGGGCGCGATGACCGCATAGCTGTCCGGATCATGCAGGTAGCGCACCACCTGGCCGACGGAGCCACCCGGTGCCGGGTCGAAATCCAGGTACAGCATCGAGGTGCCGCCGTTGTTCATGCAGTGCGAGAAGCACAGGCGGCGGCTCATCGGTACGTCGGCATCGATGCCGTCGCCGAGAATCTCCGGTTCGTCGTCCAGCCATTCTTCGTAGATCGAGCGGATGCTGTCGTCCCAGTGCCGGTGATCCTCGAAGATCTGTGCGACCGAGCGCAGGTAGTAGGGGTATCCGCCGCCTTCCACGTCCGAGCCGAGCATCAGCACGCAGACCTCGCCCTCGGGATACCGGCGGAAATGCGTGCCATCCACGCGCGACAGCAGCGCAACCAGACTGTCAGGTACCTGCAGCCACTGCGCACGCAGGCGTTGCAGGTCTCCGGCGCTGGCGCCCTGGACATGCGTCCATTGCGCAGCATCGTCGGCGGGCAGGCGCGGCATCAGGCCGGACAGGAATTGATCGACAAGGTTCATTCGCAAACAGGGGCTGGGCGGAATCAGGGCGTATCCAACCACACCTGCGTCACGCCGCCAATGCAGAATGCGGACGGGAGGGGGACATCAGGCGACCCCTCTGTTTCCTTTTCTCTGGAGCAGGCGCATGAATGCATGGCGTTGCGGTGTGGCGATGGTCCTGGGTCTGGCGGCGCTGCCGGCGTGGGCGGCGATGAAGACCCAGCCGGTGGAGTGGACGCACCAGGGCACGACCTTCAGCGGGGTGCTGGTCTATGACGACGGGGACAGTGACAAGCGCCCCGGACTGGTGATGGTGCCGAACTGGAAGGGTGTGAACGAATCGGCGGTCGAGAAGGCCAAGCAGCTGGCCGGCGATGATTACGTGGTGCTGGTGGCCGATGTCTATGGCAAGGGTGTGCGGCCGAAGACCGATGCCGAGGCAGGGCCGGTCGCCACCGCGTTGCGCAACGACCGGCCGCTGCTGCGTGCGCGTGCGCTGGAGGCGGTGAATGTGCTCAAGGCACAGGCCGGCAAGGTGCCGCTGGATGCCAGCCGCATCGGTGCGGTCGGCTTCTGCTTCGGCGGTACCACCGTTCTGGAGCTGGCCCGCGCGGGCGCGCCGCTGGCCGGCGTGGTCAGCCTGCATGGTGGGCTGGGCTCGCCGCTGCCGGCGCAGGCCGGTGGAGCGCATCCCTCGGTGCTGGTACTCAATGGTGCCGATGACAGGAGCGTGACCGCGGCCGACATCGCCAGCTTCCAGAACGAGATGAATGCCGCCAAGGTCGACTGGGAGTTCACCAACTACAGCGGTGCCGTGCATTGCTTTGCCGAGCGTGATGCCAACAATCCGCCGGGGTGCCAGTACAACGAACGGGCGGCGAAGCGCGCGTGGAAGGCACTGAATGAGTTCTTCGAGGAGCGCTTCGAGAAGCGCTGAGGCACCGGGTTCGCCGGGCCATGCCCGGCGAGCGCAGCGGCATCAGGTAGCGCCGGGCCATGCCCGGCGAGCGAAGCGGCACCCGGTAGCGCCGGGCCATGCCCGGCGAGCGCGGTCAATGCGTGCGCTGCACCGCGTAGCGGGCCAGTCCACGCAGAGCGGCGACGGCATCATTGTCGCCCAGCCCGTCGAGCGCACGCTCGGCGCGCTCTGCGTATTCCTCGGCCCGGCGGCGACTGTAGTCCAGGCCGCCGGTGGCGTGGATCGCGGCCAGCACTTCCGGCATTGCCGACGCATCGCCTTCCTGCACGATGGTGCGCAGGCGCTCGCGGGTGGCGTCGTCGGAGTGGGCCATGGCATGGATCAGCGGCAGCGTTGCCTTGCCTTCGGCGAGGTCGTCGCCCAGATTCTTGCCCAGCTCCTCGGCGTTGGCCGAGTAATCCAGCACGTCATCGGCGATCTGGAAGGCGTAGCCCAGATGCATGCCGTAGTCGTACAGCGCCTGCTGGGTGGCTTCGTCCACGCCGCTGGCCAGCGCGCCCAGGCGGGTGCCGGCAGCGAACAGCACGGCGGTCTTGCGCTCGATCACGCGCAGGTAGGCCGCTTCGTCGGTATCCGGGTTATGCACGTGCAGCAGCTGCAGCACTTCGCCTTCGGCGATGCGATTGGTGGTGTCGGCCAGGATCCGCATCACCGGCATGCGGTCCAGCTCGACCATCAGCTGGAAACTGCGCGAGTACAGGAAGTCGCCAACCAGCACGCTCGGTGCGTTGCCCCACAGGGCATTGGCGGTGCTGCGGCCGCGCCGCAGGCTGGATTCGTCCACTACGTCATCGTGCAGCAGGGTGGAGGTGTGGATGAACTCGATGATCGCCGCCAGCTGGTGGTGCTCGGGGCCGGCATGGCCGACCGCATGACCGGCCAGCATCACCAGCATCGGCCGCAGGCGCTTGCCGCCGGCGGAAATGATGTGGTCCGCGATCTGGTTGATCAGCACGACGTCCGAGGACAGCCGGCGCCGGATCAGGGCGTCGACGGCGGCCATGTCGGCCGCAGCAAGCGACTGGATCTGGGGCAGGCCCAGGGCGGGGCGGGTGTCTTCGGTGATGGTCATGCGATCAGGCTTTCAGGCTCGTCGATGATTATAGGCGCTGCCCGTGAATTCGGGCGCAAACCGGCCTGCGGGTCTGATCGCCCCGGCCGTCCGTGACTGCCTGGCGTGAATACGTATGCAGGTGGCGCCATCCCCGGGGAGGCACCGCTAAGCTTGCGGGACTTGGTTTTCGGCCCGCTTCCGGCGGGTCCCGCATGCCCGGAGGGGGGCTGTCGATGTCGCACTATCCATGGTGGCGCGGAGCCGTCATCTACCAGATCTATCCGCGCAGTTTCCTTGACGCCAACGGCGACGGGGTCGGTGACCTGCCAGGGATCATCCAGCGCCTGGACCACATCGCCACGCTGGGTGTGGATGCCATCTGGATCTCGCCGTTCTTCAAGTCGCCGATGGCCGACTTCGGCTATGACATCGCCGATTACCGCGACGTCGACCCGCTGTTCGGCAGTCTGGAGGACTTCGACCGCCTGCTGGCCAAGGCCCACGGCCTGGGGCTGAAGGTGATGATCGACCAGGTCCTCAGCCATACGTCGATTGAGCACGCGTGGTTCCGCGAGAGCCGCCAGGATCGCAGCAATCCGAAGGCCGACTGGTACGTCTGGGCCGACCCGCGTGAGGACGGCACGCCGCCCAACAACTGGCTGTCGCTGTTCGGCGGCTGCGCCTGGCAGTGGGAACCGCGCCGCGAACAGTACTATCTGCACAATTTCCTGGTCGACCAGCCGGACCTGAACTTCCACAACCCGCAGGTGCAGCAGGCCACGCTGGACAACGTGCGGTTCTGGCTGGACCGTGGCGTGGATGGCTTCCGCCTGGATGCGATCAACTTCTGCTTCCATGACGCGCAGCTGCGCGACAACCCGGCCAAGCCCGCTGACAAGCGCGTTGGCCGCGGCTTCAGCCCGGACAACCCGTACGCATACCAGTACCACTACTTCAACAACACGCAGCCGGAGAACCTGCCGTTCCTGGAGCGGCTGCGCGCGCTGCTCGACCAGTACCCCGGTGCGGTCAGCCTGGGCGAGATCTCCTCGGAGGATTCGCTGGCCACCACCGCCGAGTACACCCGCGATGGCCGCCTGCACATGGGTTACAGCTTTGAACTGCTGGTGGACGACTACAGCGCGGCCTACATCCGCGAGACTGTCTCGCGCCTGGAAGCCGCGATGACTGAAGGCTGGCCGTGCTGGGCGGTGTCCAATCACGATGTGGAGCGCGCGGTCACCCGCTGGGGCGGCCATCCGGCCGATCCGCGCCTGGCGCGCATGCTGGTGGCGCTGCTGAGTTGCCTGCGCGGCTCGGTCTGCCTGTACCAGGGCGAGGAACTGGGCCTGGCCGAGGCCGAGGTGCCGTTCGAGGCGCTGCAGGATCCCTACGGCATCACCTTCTGGCCGAACTTCAAGGGCCGCGATGGCTGCCGCACTCCGATGCCGTGGACGGATGCGCCACTGGCCGGTTTCACTACCGGCCAGCCGTGGTTGCCGATTCCGGCCGGGCACCGGGCAGCGGCCGTCGCGGTGCAGGACGCTGACCCGCAGTCGGTGCTGGCGGCCTTCCGGGCATTCCTGGGCTGGCGTCGCCATCAGCCCGTCCTGCAGCATGGCAGCATCCGGTTCCTTGACAGCAGTGAGCCAGTGCTGCTGTTCGAGCGTATGCTTGCAGATGAAACCCTCCTGCTGGCCTTCAACCTGTCGGGCGAGGCGGTGACCCATCCGCTGCCGGCCGGCCGTTGGCAGCAGATGGATGTGCCGGGCCCGGATGCGGGCACGGTGCAGGGTGGCGAACTCCAGCTGCCGCCGCGTGCGGTGTTCTGCGCACGACGCAGCTGATCGATTTCTCCGGTGGCGGTACTTGCGGGGACGGGGCCGAAGCGCCCCGTCCCTTTTTTATGGGCGGTGCCGTGGCTGGCGGGTCGCGCCCAAAAGAAAACCCGCTGCAGATGCGCAGCGGGTTTCCGGTCATGCCTGCGGTCCTCGCCGCCGGGCATGGCCCGGCGCTACCGATGGAGCGGTTGCCGGGCAGCGTCCGGCATTCGATGGGCGGTTGCCGGCCTGGGGCCGGCATTGCCCGGTGAGGGTCAGAACTTGTAGTTCACGCCCAGCACGTAGGTTCGACCCCACTCGATGTATTCCAGCGGGCGATCCTTGGTGCCAGCGTAGGTGCGGTACGGCTCGTTGGTCAGGTTGCTTCCCTGCAGCAGCAGGGTCAGCCCGCGCAGGGCGCTGCTGTCGCTGAAGGTGTAGCTGATCTGCGCATCGGTCACGTTCTCGCCCACCACATAACGCAGGGTGCGGTTGCCGTTGAAGTTGCCGATTTCACCGATGAAGTCCGAACGACGGCGCTGGCTCACGCGGGCCTCGAAACCATTGCGCTCGAAGTACGCGGTGAAGTTGTACACACGCTTGGACAGGCCCGGCAGGCTGATGGGATCGGTACCCACGCTGGAGGCGCTTTCCGGGTCGAGGATCTTGATGTCGCTGTCGTTGAACGTGGCACTGGCCTGCACGCCGAAGCCGCGCAGGCTGTCGGTGAGCATCTCCAGCGGGAACGAACCGGTCAGCTCAAGGCCGCGCAGGGTACCGCCCTCACCGTTCACCGGCGTGGAGAAGGTGCCGGTCGGCAGCACGGGCACCACCATGCCCGGCGGCGGCACGTAGTTGCCGAGCAGCCCGCTGAAGTCGTAGTTGTCCACCGACTGCGTGTAGACGTAGCTCTTCAGGTCCTTGTAGAAGATCGCCGCAGCGACGTAGGCCTTCTCGCCGAAGTACTTCTCATAGGACAGATCCAGCGCGGTGGCGCGCCACGGGTCCAGCCGCGGATTGCCGCCGCTGCCGCCGGGGCGGCCGGTGGAGGTATCCACGCCGAACTCCAGGCCGGCGCGCATCTGGTCCACGCGTGGGCGCGCGACCTGCTTGGCTGCCGCGAAGCGCAGGGTCTGTTCGTGCGGGAACATGAAGGCCAGATTCAGGCTCGGCAGCCAGTCGTTGTACTTGCGGCCGTCGGAGTAGGGCTGCACGTTGCTGCCGGCGGGCTGCGACGCGTCCCAGTAGCGGGAGTCCGAACTCTGATCGGTGCGCTGCATCTGCACGCCGATGTTGCCGCGCACGCCGACAACGCCGATGTCGGTGTTGATGTTCAGGCGCGCCCAGGCGGTGGTGATCTTCTCCTGCACCGTCCACGACTTGGGAATCAGGTAGTCCAGGTTGTCGACCGGATCGAAGGTCATGTAGCGGGCGACCGCCGCCGGCACGTTCCAGGCCGGGATGGTACCGAGGCCGGCAAAGCCCAGGTTCACCGGGTCGTACTGCAGGTCCGCCGCGATGTTGGCATCGCCCTGGGCACCGAGCAGGATGTTGCCCTCGGACTGGGTCTTGACCTTGCGGCGATCGGCATAGTTCACGCCGATGTCCAGGTCCGGTGCCCACGACGCCATCGCTTCGGGCAGGGCGATGGTCGCCGCCAGCTTGCCGCCCTTCAGGCGATCTTCCACCTTCGGCACCTTGCCGTAGCCGGACCCATAGATGGTATTGGTCAGGAACAGGGCATCGGGATTGGAGTAGTTCAGCCCCGGGCTGATCTGCGAGAAGCCGTTCTGACGGATCTGCACGCCGACCGTATCCAGCTGCGGCATGGGTGTGAGCTGCAGATTGTTCTCCAGGTTCAGCTCGTCACGCGTGGCCTTGGAGTAGTTCAGGTCGGCGACCAGCTTGACGCTGCCGAAGTTGAATTCGTTGTTCCAGCCGAACGCGTCGATCTTGTCCTTGCGCTTGTTGTACATGCCGCGCACCAGCGGGTACACGCCGCTGGCGGTACCGCCGGTGAAGGTGCCATCGGCGTTGATCTGCGGATTGCTGATCAGCAGGCCCGGCAGGTAATTGCCGTTGTAGTTGCTGAGGTTCAGTTCGAACTGGTTGGCGGTGTCGATCTGCTCGGCTTCGGTGTGGAACGCATCGAAGGTGCTGCTCCAGCTGTTGTTGGGCCGGAACTGGATCGTGGCCATCACGCCATCGCGCTTGTTGTTGCCGGTACGGCGCAGCGCCTTGATGCCGTCGGAGAAATAGGTGCCTGCAGCAACGCCGGGACGTTTTCCGTCCGTGGTGTATTGGGTGGTCCACGGCTCGTACAGGCCGACCTGGTTTTCCTGGATCGGGTTGTCGCTGTGCGCGTAACCGATGGCGATGCCCAGGGTCTTGTCGAAGAACTGGTCGATGTAGCTGGCGCTGAAGCGGTTGCCGAACTCATCGACGTTGGCCGCATCGCCGAGCGAGCTCTTCTGCAGGCGCCCGCTGACGGCGATCACCCGGTCGGGGAAGCTGAGCGGACGGGCGGTCTGCATGTCGATGGTGCCCGACAGGCCCTGGCCGACCAGTGCCGCATCGGGCGTCTTGTACACCGTCACGCCGTTGACCAGCTCGGATGGATACTGGTCGAACTCGACGCCACGGTTGTCGCCGGTGCTGACGACCTCACGGCCGTTGAGCAGGGTGGTGGCGAAGTCCGGGGACAGGCCGCGCACGCTGATCACCTGTGCACGCCCGGCGACGCGCTGCGCGGCCAGGCCGGGCAGGCGCGAGATGGATTCGGCAATGCTGACGTCGGGCAGCTTGCCGATGTCCTCGGCGGAGATCGCTTCCACCACCGAGGTGGCGTCCTGCTTGATCGCGATCGCGTTCTCGATGCCGCGGCGGATACCGGTGACCTGCACCGTATCCAGGTTGGTGGCGGCGGTGCCGGCCGGCGTGGTGGTGCTCTGCGTGGTCTGTGCCGCCGCCAGTGACGGCGCCAGGACAACGGCCAGCGCGATGCTCAGCGCGCTGCGCTTGTGGTTCAACATTTTCCCCTCCCAGGCAATGTTGTTGTTCATTTCGAGGTCGTTCCGGCAACGCCGTGAACGTGCGACGCGGTGGCCGCTGTCGTCGCCGCTATGGTAGGCAGCGGGTTCTCCGCGGGAATCACCCTGCATACGTATTCAATGACGTTTGCAGGGTTGTAATCGCTTTCAGATCCCCGCCACGGTAGCGCCGGGCCATGCCCGGCGAACGTCACGCGGGGGCATTCATCACTCCAATGGCGTGAACCGAATGGCCTGCCCGCCGCCCGGCGCCAGCATCAGGGTCAGTGCATCGGCGCTGGTCACTTCACGCGTCTGCCGCGTGAACGCGAACGGATTGCTGCGGTAGTCCGCACCGTCGCCATCGCGATAGATTTCCGCGCGGTAGCGCACGCCCGGCTCCAGGAAGCCCAGCGACACCGGCAGCACGCGGCCATGCTCGTCGGTGATGCTGCCCAGGAACCAGTCACGGCTGTTGCGGTCGCGGCGCACGATCGTCACGTAGTCGCCCACTTCACCATCGAGCACGCGGCTCTGCTCCCAGTCCACCGCCACGTCTTCGATGAAGCGGAACGCCTCCCGATGCTGCAGGTAGTGTTCGGGCAGATCGGCGGCCATCTGGATCGGGCTGTACAGCACCACGTACAGCGCCAGCTGACGGGCCAGGGTACTGGGGATGGCTTGGCCGTGGCGGCCCTTCAGGCTGAGGATGCCGGGGGTGTAATCCATCGGTCCGGCCAGCATCCGGGTGAACACCAGATTGACTTCGTGTTCGGGCGGGTTCGGCGGCTGGCCCCATGCGTTGTACTCCATGCCGCGCGCGCCTTCGCGGGAGATCCAGTTGGGATAGGTGCGGCGCAGGCCGGTGTCCTTGATCGGCTCGTGCGGATTCACCGACAGGTGCCGGCGCGCGGCTTCCTGCACGACATGCAGGTGGTGGCGCGCCATGAACTGGCCGTCGTGCCACTCTCGCCACAGCGGGCCACCCGACGGGTTGCGGCGGTCGACCTGGCCGTCGTCGCAGACGTAGCCGGTCTTGAACTGGTCCACGCCCAGCCGCGCATACAGGTCCAGCGCGGCGTCGAGCTGCGCCTCATAGTGTTCGATGGCACAGCCGGTTTCATGGTGGCCGATCAGGTGCACGCCCTTCTTCAGTCCATATGCCGAAAGCGCTTCAATGTCGAAATCGGGCGTGGCGCGAGTGAAGTCGAAGTCGTAGCCATTGCCCACCCACATGCCGTCCCAGCCGGGATTCCAGCCCTCCACCAGGACGCCACGGAAGCCGTGCGCGGCGGCGAAATCGATCACCCTCCTGGTCTTGGCGGTGGTCGCCGCATGCTTCGGTCCGGTCGCCCAGCTTTCGTTGTCCAGGTGCATCGACCACCACACGCCCAGGTACTTGGCCGGCTTCACCCAGCTCACATCGCCCAGTGCATTGGGCTCGTTGAGATTGAGGATCAGGTCGGACTCGACCAGGCCGCCGGCGCGGTCGGCGATCTGCAGCGTGCGCCAGGGCGTGACGAAGGGCAGGGCACGGCGCACCTTCCACCCTTCGGCCGAGGGCGAGAGCTGCGCGCTCAGGCGCTGGCCTTCGGTGCGGCGCAGCCACATGCCGGCGTAGTCCACCAGCGCAGCCTCATGGATCGCAACGTGCAGGCCATCGCGGCTGCGCAGCGTCATCGGCGTGTGCACCAGCGGGATCTCGCGCAGCGGCGTGCGCTGGTAGAGATACTCGTAGTGGATCGGTTCGCCGGCGGGGATCCACCATGCTGTGGAGTCTGCCGCGATGGCAAATTCGGTCAGCTCGTCGTCGATGATCGCTTCGCGCAGGTTCGGTTGCTCAGGGAACACATAGCGGAAGCCCAGGCCGTCGTCGTAGACGCGGAACACCACATCCAGCCGGCGCTTGCTGCTGGTGGTTTCGGCCAACTGCACGGTCAGCTCGTTGAAGTGGTTGCGGGTGAGGCGGCGTTCCCCCCACGGCTGTTCCCACGTCTCATCGACGCTGCGTCGTTGCTGCCCGAGCAGGATGAAATCCCGGTCCAGGCGGCCATCGCGCAGTTCGAAGCCAAGCCTGGAATCCTCCACTACGGCTTCACCGAAGCGCTCCACCCGGTAGCGGGCGGTGCCGCCGTCCAGCACCAGGCTGACCTTGAGCACGCCGCCGGGCGATTGGACGCTGGTGATCTGCGGGGCGGCCTGCGCCAGCGTGGCCAGGCCCAGCAGCGCAACGCCCATGATTCGCGCGAACACCGCACGTACAACACTGGATGACATCGGCATTTCCCCTCCCAAGGCGCCGTTGGCAGACCCGGACCATAAGCCAGCCCGGCGGGCGTACTGCCGCGTCGGTGCATGAATACGTATGCAGCTGGACGCAGGCGACAGCCCCGCGTCTACCATGGGCCCAAGGCACCTTGAGGGAGGCGCCGCGCCCGCGCGCCGGTCACGGCTGCGCGGACCTATAAACGGTGCAGAGAGGGAGGGAGGTCGACGGGCGCAAGCCGGTCTGCCGCTTCGATGCTGAAGATCATTTGCCTGACCGCTGCCCTGGGGGCAGCGCTGGGGACGACCGCGCATGCGGCCGACCTGGAATTCGACGGCCGCCATGCGCGTGCCGAAGCGGCTGCCAAGGGCAGCTTCGTGCTGCACACGCCGAACGGCGCTGTGCCGATTGCCGCCGCGCCGATGCGCAGCCAGACCGGAAGCGTGATGTTCGACGCGCTGTTCGCGCTGGCCCAGCAGGAGATGGCGCAGGACCGGGTCGATGCGATCCGCGACCCCGCCTTTGACGAAGGGCGGCCGGTGCCATGCGACTGCTTCCAGACCGGCGCCCGCTGGCCCTACGTGTGGACCCGAGATGTCAGCTTCGCCGCCGACCTGGCGTTGGCGCGGCTGGATCCGCAGCGCACGCGTCAGTCGTTGCAGTTCAAGTTGTCGGCTGCCCGCGATGGGCGCACGCCCGGCCTGTTCGTCGCGCAGGATACCGGCTCCGGCGGCAGCTGGCCGATCAGCAGCGACCGTGTGGTGTGGTTCCTGGCCGCACGCCACCTGCTGGATGATCCTGCTTTTGCCGAACAGGTCTGGCAGGCGCTGCAGGGCACGCTGGCGCAGGACCGGGCGATGGTGTTCGACCCACAGATGGGCCTCTATCGCGGCGAAACCTCGTTCCTCGACTGGCGTGAACAGACGTATCCGGACTGGACCCGGGAGAACGTGCGCTTCATCGGTGATTCCTACGCGCTGTCCACCAACGTCCTGCACTACCAGGCACTGCGGCTGGCAGAGCAGATGGCCGCGCAGCGGGGCGATGATCGCCGTGCGCAGTACAAGGCGTGGGCCGATGAACTGGCGGTACGGATCGATGCGCGCTTCTGGCGCGACGACATGGGCCAGTACATGAGCTACATCGGTGAGGCGGCGCATCCGGTGCCCTACGCCAAGGTCGACCTGCTGGGCCTGTCGCTGGGCATCCTGGCCGACGTGCTGCCCGAGGCGCGGGCGCGCCGCGCGCTGGCGAACTACCCGATGGGGCCGGCCGGCAGCCCGGTGGTGTGGCCACAGGAAGCCCAGCAGCCGATCTACCACAACCGTGCGATCTGGCCGTTCGTCAGTGCGTATTCGCTGCGTGCTGCGCGACAGCTGGACGACGCGCCGCGCATCGCCGCCGAGATCCGCTCGCTGATGCAGGGGGCGGCACTGGCTGGTTCCAACATGGAAAACTACGAGCTGGTCAGCCAGGCCGTGCATGTGGACGAAGGCGCGCTGAGCGGGCCGGTGGTCAATTCAGAGCGCCAGCTGTGGTCGGTGGCCGGCTATCTGGCCATGGTCACCGAAGGCGTGTTCGGCGTGCAGGACGATGGCCGCGTGCAGCCCAAGCTGCCGGCCGCGCTGGTGCCGGAACTGTTCGGCACACATCCCCGTATCACGTTGGAAGCCAACGGCAAGCGCTATGTGCTGGAGCGCCCGCAGAACGTGGGCGATGGCCTGCTGGTGGCCGGCAGAACCACCATGCGTGGCAGCACCACCACGGTGCAGCTGGTCGCCGCCCCGGCGGCAACCGGTTTCGCTGTCACGACCGCGGATGCCAACGTGCGTGCGCCGGCCACGCCGGTTGCGCCGCAGGCCCTGCGCAAGGGCGCGGGCTGGAACGTTCCGGTGGCAGCCGATCAGGTGCTGTGGAAGGACGGCAAGGCGGTCACCGACAGCAACGGCGTGGCGCGCATCAGCGACGATGGCCTACAGCATTGCCTCAGCCTGACCCGGCGCGAAGGCACGTTGGAATCGCTGCACAGCCCGATGCTCTGCGTCGGTCCGCAGCAGGTGCTGAAGGGCGAGGAACGCTGGCAGTTCACCTCGGCCAAGGCCGGGCAGGTGCGCCTGCGCCTGCAGTACCGCAACCCGAACGGGCCGATCAACACCGGCGTCACGGCTGCGGTCAAGCAACTGGTGCTGCAGTGCCCGGGCCAGCCATTGCAGCGGCATACGGTTGCGATGCCGCACAGCGTGGCCGTGCAGGACTCGACCTCGGCAACGTTCGCTGTGCCCAAGGGGCCGTGCACGGTCGTGCTTGAAGAAGGCTTCAACATGAGCGCGCTGCAGCATTTCGCGCACTACACCGGCGGAAAGGGCGGGCGCGAAGGCGTGCTCAACCAGGCGCAGGTGAAGGCGCTGACGCTGGCGCCGGTCGCCACGGCGGAGGACGCACGATGAACCGCCCTGCCAAACCGCAGCTGTCGTTCTGGCAGATCTGGAACATGTGTTTCGGCTTCCTCGGCATCCAGTTCGGTTTTGCCCTGCAGAACGCCAATGCCAGCCGCATCTTCGAGACGCTTGGCGCGGACATGGAGTCGGTGCCCGGGCTGTGGATCGCCGCACCGTTGACCGGCCTGCTGGTGCAACCGGTGATCGGTTATCTCTCCGACCGCACGTGGACGCGCTGGGGCCGGCGTCGCCCGTTCTTCATGATCGGTGCGGTGCTGACCACGCTGGCCCTGCTGGTCATGCCCAACTCGCCTGCGTTGTGGATCGCGGCGGGCACGTTGTGGGTGCTGGACGCCTCGATCAACGTGTCGATGGAGCCGTTCCGTGCCTTCGTGGGCGACCAGCTGGCACCGCGCCAGCGACCGGCCGGTTACGCGATGCAGAGCTTCTTCATCGGTGTCGGTGCCATCGTTGCCAGCTTCCTGCCGTTCATCCTGGCCCACTTCGGCGTGGCCAACACAGCCGCTGCCGGCGAGGTGCCGGATACGGTGCGCTATGCGTTCTATTTCGGTGCGGCAGTGCTGCTGGCGGCGATCACCTGGACCGTGGTCAGTACCCGCGAGTATTCACCGGCAGAACTGGCCGGGTTCGATGACGCCGAGCCGCCGGCGCACCATGCCGCCGCCGCTGCGAGTGGCCCCGCACCGTGGGCGCAGGTGGCGTTGTGGCTGGGGGCGGGCGTGCTGCTGGCCGCTGTGATCGCCGCGCGCCAGGGCGACAGGATGCTCTACGTGCTGGCGGGTCTCTGCGCGGGCTATGGTGTGCTTCTTGCGCTGGCCCGTACGCTGCCGCAGGCGCACATGCTGGCGGCGATCGTGGGTGATCTGCGGGCGATGCCGGTGACCATGCGCCGGTTGGCCTGGGTGCAGTTCTTCTCGTGGTTTGCGTTGTTTGCGATGTGGATCTACACCACCGCAGCGGTGGCCGGCACGCATTTCGGCTCCACCGACCCGCAGTCGGCGGCGTACAACGAGGGTGCCAACTGGGTCGGTGTGCTGTTCGGCGCCTACAACGGCTTCGCCGCACTGGCCGCCTTGCTGATCCCGCCGATGGTGCGCGCCATCGGCCTGCGCTGGAGCCACCTGGTGAACCTGTGGCTCGGCGGGCTGGGCCTGATCTCGCTGATGTTCATCAAGGATCCCACCTGGCTGCTGCTGTCCATGGCCGGCGTCGGCTTCGCCTGGGCCTCGATCCTGTCGCTGCCGTACGCCCTGCTGTCCGACAGCGTGCCGGCGGCGAAGATGGGCATCTACATGGGCCTGTTCAATTTCTTCATCGTCATTCCGCAGCTGGTCGCGGCCAGCGGGCTGGGCTTCGCACTGCGCGAGTGGCTGGGCGGAAATCCCCTGCACGTGCTGGTGCTGGGTGGAGTGAGTCTGTTCATTGCCGGGCTGTGCGTGCTTCGCGTGCCGGCCCATCAGGAGAGTGCGTGATGCATGTGTATTCCAGAATGTCGCTGGGGCTGTCGCTGGCCCTGCTCGCCACGGCGGTACAGGCCGCATCGCGCCCGGACTACGTGGGCACGCTCGAACCGTTCGCCAGCGATGCCGTGTACTTCGTGGTGACTGATCGTTTCGTCAACGGTGATCCGTCCAACGATCATCGCGATCAGGGGGGCAGCCACCGCACGTTCGACATTCCGGTGCCCTGCCCGGACAAGGTGGACGGCAACATCGGCTACCTCGGCGGCGACTTCAGGGGCGTGCTCGACAACGCCGACTACATCCGTCAGCTCGGCTTCGGTGCGGTGTGGATCACGCCGATCGTCGACAATCCGGATGAGGCGTTCACCGGCAGCAAGCCGATCAGCTGCACCAGCACGCTGACCGACCGCGGCAAGACCGGCTACCACGGTTACTGGGGCATCAACTTCTATAAACTCGACGAGCACCTGCCCAGCAAGGACCTGGACTTTGCAGGCCTGACCAAGGGCCTGCATGGTGCCGGCCTGAAGGTGGTGCTGGACATCGTCGGCAACCACGGTTCGCCGGCCTGGACCATGCCGACGCGGCAGCCGCAGTTCGGCCAGATCTTCGACAAGGAGGGAAAGCTGATCGCCGACCACCAGAACCTGCCCCCGCAGAAGCTGGATCCAAAGCACAACCCGCTGCACGCGTTCTACAACACCATCGGCCCGGTCGACAGCAAGGAAGGCTCGATCTTCGATGGCAACCTGGCCGAGCTGTCCGACTTCAACCAGAACAACCCGGCGGTGATGGACTACCTCGTCGGCGCGTACCTGCAGTGGACCGCGCAGGGCGTGGACGCACTGCGCATCGATACCATCGGCTGGCTGCCGCACCCGTGGTGGCACGAGTTCGTGAACCGCATCCGTGCCGAGCATCCGAACATGTTCATGTTCGGCGAGGCCTTCGATTACGACGCCAGCAGGATTGCCGAGCACACCTGGCCGGGCAACGCCAACGTGAGCGTGCTCGACTTCCCGCTGCGTGGCGCGCTGGAACAGACCTTCGGTACCGCCGGCAAGGGCTTCGAGACGCTGGCCGAGCCGCTGCACCTGACCGGCGGCCCCTATGCCAATCCGTACGAGCTGATGAGCTTCTACGACAACCACGACATGCCACGCCTGCAGGCCAGCGACAACGGTTTCATCGACGCACACAACTGGCTGTTCACCGCCCGTGGTATCCCGGTGGTCTACTACGGCTCGGAAACCGGCTTCATGCGGGGCCGTGCCGAGCATGCCGGCAACCGTGCCTACTTCGGCCAGGCGCGGGTGGATGCCGCACCGCAGAGCCCGATCTTCGCGCCCCTGCGGCGCATCGCCCAGCTGCGCCAGGCCACCCCGGCGCTGCAGCGCGGCCTGCAGGTGAACGAGCGCCTGCGTGGCAATGAGGCGGTGTTCTTCCGTGTGCTGCAGCAGGGGGATGTGGCACAGACCGCATTGGTGCTGTTGAACAAGGGCGACAAGGCGACGGTTTTCCAGGTGGAGCGCTACCTGCAGGCGGGCCGCTGGCGCGACGCGCTGGACGGCGGCACGGTGAGGGTGGACGGCGCACTGAAAGCGGTGGTGCCCGCGCACGGCGCGAAGGTCTATGTGCTCGATGCCGCAGTGGCACAGCCTGAACTGCAGGCCGAACTGGACAGGGCGATGGCCGATCAGCGCGAGCGCGACCAGCGGTTGCGCCGTTGAGACTACCCGGGTGGGGTCGGTAGCGCCGGGCCATGCCCGGCGTCGCGCTACACTATCGGGCCCTTACGGCACCGCTGAACCATGTCCGACCTCGCCCCGCAGACCCCGATCGAAACCCTGCTGAAGGCGGCGATGGACGGGGCGGTGCCGATCCGCGCCTTCATGGAGGCCTTCGTCGCCTCCGAGGTGCTGCTGCTGACCGGCAGCCTGGTTACCCCCGACGGCAGCGGCTTCGACCCACTGCTGTTCGACAAGCAGGGCACGCTGCACGTGGCCGTGTTCACCGATCCATCGCGGGTGGGCATCTACAGCCAGCAGGCTGAACACCAGATCCGCTGGCTGATGCTGGACGTGCTGCGCCGCGTGCCGGGGGGCTACGGCGTGGTGATCAACCCGGGTACCTCGCTGGGCTTCGAGATTTCGCCCAGCGGCATTGGCGAGATCCTGAAGGATTTCGCCCAGGGCTGAGGCCACCCGACGGGGCCGTCCACCTGCGGGCCTTGCGGCACCCGGTCCGGTGCCCGCAGGCCGGGTTCACTGCGTAGTCCCGTCCGATCACGTCCGCTGTTTCAGCCGCGCAGCGATGATTCCCGCACCACCAGCTTCACCGGGATGCTCTGGCTCTCCACCGGCTGCCGGCTGATCGAGGCCAGCAGCCGTTCCACCAGCAGCTGCCCGGCCTGCTTGGTGTCCTGCTGCACGGTGGTCAATGCCGGCGATACAGATGCGGCCAGCGGGATGTCATCGAACCCGGTGACCGCCACGTCCTGCGGCACCCGCAGCCCGGCCTCGCGCAGTGCACGGATCGCACCGATGGCGATCAGGTCGCTGGCGGCGCAGATCGCATCGATCGGTTCGCCTCGCGCCAGCAGCGCCTGGCAGGCTTCCTGGCCGGACGCTTCGGTGGTGATGGCATCGTGCTGCAGGGCCGGTTCGGCATGCAGCCCGTGATCGCGCAGGGCTGCCACGTGACCGCGGTAGCGCTCCTCGAATTCCGGGTAATGGCTGGAGGCGTGGCCGAGGAAGGCAATGCGCCGGCAGCCCTGCTGCAGAAGATGGGTGGTGATGTCGTGCCCGCCCTGGAAGTTGTCGCTGCCGATCGACACCCCGGGCTGGCCGGGCAGGGCCGCACCCCAGCGCACGAAGTGGGTGCCCTGTTCGACCAGCCGCTGCAGGCGGTCGCGCGATTCGTGGTAGTCGCCATAGCCCAGCAGGATGATGCCGTCGGCCTTGTTGCTGTCCTCGTAGTCGGCCTGCCAGTCGGTCGACAGCTGCTGGAACGACACCAGCAGATCCTGCCCGTGCAGCGCGCAGGCGCGGGTGATCGAACCCAGCATCGAGTGGAAGAACGGGTTGATCAGCGAATCGTCGTTGGTCGGGTCCTCGAAGAACAGCAGGGCCAGCGTGCCGGCATTGCGCAGGCGCAGGCTGGAGGCGTTCTTGTCCACCTTGTAGTTCAGCTCGCGGGCGATGCGCAGGATGCGTTCTCGGGTCTCCGCATTGACCATCGGGCTGCCGCGCAGGGCCCGCGACACCGTCGGCTGGGAGACGCCGGCCAGATGGGCGATGTCCAGGGAGGTGGCTTTGCCTTTGATGGTCATGGGGGAAGCGCGCGAACGAATGAGTAGATGCCCCGGCATGATGCCATGGGGGCGCCATCGCAGCGCCGGCCGTCACTGCGGCCGGCCGCGCCGGGATGTCCGGCGCGGATGGCTAAGTCATTGCCTTACAAGGATTTCAGTAGGATCTTTCGGTGTCTTTCGTCGCTTCTGGCCGGGCACGGAGCGGCGGCAGTGCTAAGATGCGGTGTTCTTGCATTCCCCCAAATTCATCGGGGGCGGCCCAGTGTCCTGCACCCCCGGCCGGGGCTGTGCTATCACTGGTCGACTGCCCCTGGACAACGGACGAAGGTACCTATGGCGCGCGGCATCAATAAAGTCATCCTGGTCGGCAATCTCGGCAACGACCCGGACGTGAAGTACACCCAGAGCGGCATGGCGATCACCCGCATCAGCCTGGCCACCACCAGCGTCCGCAAGGACAAGGATGGCAACCAGCAGGAACGCACCGAATGGCACCGCGTGGTGTTCTTCGGCAAGCTCGGCGAGATCGCCGGCGAGTACCTGCGCAAGGGCAGCTCGGTCTACGTCGAAGGCAGCCTGCGTTACGACAAGTACACCGGCCAGGACGGCGTGGAGAAGTACTCCACCGATATCGTCGCCGATGAGATGCAGATGCTGGGCGGCCGCGGTGAAGGCGGTGGTGGCGGTGGCGGCAACTACGGCGGTGATCGTCCGCAGCGCCAGCAGGCACCGCGCCAGGAGTACGGCGGTGGTGGTGGCCAGCGTGGTGGACAGGGCGGTGGCTATGGCAACCAGGGCGGCAACCAGGGTGGCGGTTACGGCAACCAGGGCGGCAACCCGCGCCCGCAGCCGCAGCAGTCGGCGCCGCCGATGGACGATTTTGCTGACGACGACATTCCGTTCTGATCGGACGCGCGTCCGCAGGAAACAGAAAGCCCCGCCGATGCGGGGCTTTTCTTTTTTCCACGGCAGGCCGGCGTTGTGCCGCGCAGCATGGATTTTTCGTGCACCGCGTCTTGCAAAAAAAAGAATTCCTCCCTTATGGTGCAATCGATTGCATTGCTGTGAATCGTTGCGTTTGATACCGGTTGGGAGGCCGGCAGATGGATGTCCATCCATTCGATCGGACCGGCATCGGGGCTTACGCGGCGCGATGCGTTGCGCATGGCATTCGCTGGCGGCCTTGGCCTGGCTGCGGCAGCCGCGCTGCCCTCGTTCGCCGCCCAGGCCCCACTCAAGGGCAACTTGAAGCATTCCGTCGCCCGCTGGACGTTCCCGCAGCAGTCGGTCGCCCAGCTCTGCCAGACGGTGAAGGATATCGGCTTCGCCGCCATCGATCTGGTGGGGCCGGCGGACTGGCCCACACTGAAGGCGCATGGCGTCTACAGCTCCATGTGCAACGGCGCCGAGATCAGCCTGACCAAAGGCTTTGCCGGCCGCCAGTATCACGATGCACTGGTGGAGCGCTACGCGCGGCACATCGATCTGGTGGCCGATGCCGGCTACCGCAACCTCATCTGCTTCTCCGGCAATCGTGACGGCATGGATCCGCGGGAAGGCCTGGAGAATGCCGAAGCCGGGCTGAAGCGCATCCTCGGCCATGCCGAGAAGCGTGGTGTCGTGCTGGTGATGGAGCTGCTGAACTCCAGGGTCGATCATCCCGATTACCTGTGCGATCACTCCGCATGGGGCGTCGAGCTGTGCCAGCGGCTCGGATCGGACAATTTCGGCCTCCTGTACGACATCTATCACATGCAGATCATGGAGGGCGACATCATCGCCACCATCGGCAGGCATCACCGCTTCTTCAAGCACTACCACACCGCAGGTGTGCCAGGCCGGCACGAGATCGGTGACCAGCAGGAACTGCATTATCCAGCCATCTGTCGCGCGATCCGCGACACCGGCTTCGAGGGGTATCTGGCGCAGGAGTTCATGCCTGCGGCACCCGATCCCGTCGGCTCGCTGCGCGAGGCGATCCGCCTCTGCGACGTCTGAAACGATATCCACCCAGGTGAAGTAGACCCATGGCAGACAATCATTACGACGCCATCGTTGTTGGCTCGGGAATCAGTGGCGGTTGGGCGGCGAAGGAACTGACCGAGAAGGGCCTGAAGGTCCTGATGCTGGAACGCGGGCGCAACATCGAGCACGTCAAGGACTACGTCAATGCGATGAAGGAGGCGTGGGATTTCCCGCACCGCAACCGGCCGACACAGGCGATGAAGGCCGCCTTTCCCGTATTGATGCGTGACTACGGCCTGGCCGAGAATCTGGAAGGGATGTGGGCCAATGAGCAGGAATCGCCGTACGTCGAGACCAAGCGCTTCGACTGGTTCCGTGGCTACCACGTAGGCGGCCGTTCGCTGATGTGGGGGCGGCAGAGCTACCGCTTCTCCGACCTGGATTTCGAAGCCAACCTCAAGGACGGCATCGCTACTGACTGGCCGATCCGCTACGCCGACATCGCCCCCTGGTACGACCATGTGGAGAAGTTCGCCGGCATCGCCGGTACGCGCGAGGGACTGGACGTGCTGCCGGACGGTGAATTTCTGCCGCCGATCCCGCTGAACATCGTCGAGAAGGATGTGGCCGCGCGGATCAGGAAGGCGTTTGGCGGAACGCGGCACATGATCCACTCGCGTACCGCCAACATCACCCAGCCCATGCCCGAGCAGGGGCGCGTCAACTGCCAGTACCGCAACAAGTGCATCCTGGGCTGTCCCTTCGGTGCCTACTTCTCGACCCAGGCGGCGACGCTGCCGGCGGCGATGAAAACGGGCAATCTGACATTGCGGCCCTTCTCGATCGTCAAGGAAGTGCTGTACGACAAGGACCGCAAGCGCGCGCGCGGTGTGGAGGTCATCGATGCCGAGACCGGGTTGACCTATCAGTACACGGCCAAGGTCATTTTCCTCAACGCATCCTCCTTCAACTCGACCTGGATGCTGATGAACTCGGCCACCGATGTCTGGGAGGGCGGTCTGGGGTCGTCATCCGGCGAGCTGGGGCACAACGTGATGGACCATCATTTTGGTGCCGGTGCCTCCGGCCGGGTCGAGGGTTACGACGACAAGTACTACTTCGGTCGCCGCCCCTGCGGCTTCTACATTCCGCGCTTCCGCAACGTCGCTGCGGACAAGCGCAGCTACCTGCGCGGATTCGGCTACCAGGGCGGTGCCAGCCGCACCGGGTGGTCGCGCGAGATCGCCGAGCTGAACATCGGTGCCGACCTGAAGGAGGCGCTGACGCTGCCGGGCGACTGGCGCATCGGCATGACCGGATTCGGCGAGATGCTGCCGCACCACGACAACACGATCCGCCTGGATCCGCAGCGCAAGGACAAGTGGGGGTTGCCGGTGCTGGCGATGGACGTTTCGATGCGCTCGAACGAACTGGCGATGCGCAAGGACATGGCGGCCGATGCTGCCGAGATGCTGGAGGCAGCCGGCGTCAAGGACGTGGAGATGCACGACAACGACTACGCCCCGGGCAAGGGCATCCATGAAATGGGCACGGCCCGCATGGGCCGCGATCGCAGAAGCTCCGTGCTCAACCAGCATAATCAGGTCTGGGATGCGCCGAATGTCTATGTGACCGATGGCGCCTGCATGACCTCCAGCGCGTGCGTGAATCCATCGCTGACGTACATGGCGCTGACGGCACGGGCCGCCGACCATGCCGTACGCGAACTGAAAGCGGGGAACCTGTGATGGACCGTCGCGAACTGTTGAAGATGATCCTCGCCGCCACCGGCGCGGCCATGGTGGGCCTGCCCGCACTGGCCGCAGGGCAGAGCGCGACGACAGGATCGAAGGCCGCGTTCTCTGCCGCTGACATCAGCATGCTGGACGAGATCGCTGAAACCATCCTGCCGCGAACCACAACGCCGGGCGCGAAGGATGCCGGCGTGGGCCCGTTCATGGCGCTGTTCGTCACCGATTGCTACACCCCCCGGCAGCAGGCGATATTCCGCGCCGGCCTGGTCGATATCGACAAGCGTGCCGGTGGCCGCTTCGTGTCGCTCCCCTCGCAGGCCCGCAGCGAACTGTTGCGCACCCTGGATGCGGAAGCCCGGGCGCACGTCGTCGAGGTCACCGAGACCGGTGCCGCGGAAGAGGGGGAGGCAGCGCCGCACTACTTCACGATGATCAAGCAGCTGGTCATCTTCGGCTTCTTCACCTCGAAGGTCGGTGCGACCGAAGTGCTGAAGTACGTTGCGGTGCCGGGTCGCTATGACGGCGATCTTGCCTATACGCCCGGCACGCCGGCGTGGGGGACCAGCTGATGGGCCTCCACGCCTCGACCCCCCACCTTGATCCGGAAGCACGATGAACCGACCTCTCCTGACAGTGGCCTGCCTGCTGGGCACCGCACCCGTGTTCGCGCAGGACGGCGGCGACCCTGCGCGCGATCCGGCGAAGACCGAAGTGTGGACGCCGGTTCCCGCGGTCGTAGCGACGCCGCCAGGCCGCGCGCCCTCCGATGCGATCGTGCTGTTCGATGGCAAGGATCTGTCGCGCTGGGAGTCGGAGCAGGGCGGACCCGTGCCCTGGACCGTTGCCGATGGCGCGCTGACCGTGGTGCCCGGCAGCAAGGGCATCCGCACCAGGCAGCGCTTCTGCGATGTCCAGCTGCATGTCGAGTGGCGCACGCCCACCGCGACCGCCGGATTCGACGGTCAGCACCGCGGCAACAGTGGCATCTTCCTGCAGGAGGTGTACGAACTGCAGGTGCTCGACAGTTACAACAACCCGACCTATGCCAACGGCCAGGCCGGATCGATGTACAAGCAGGCCATTCCGTTGGTGAATGCCTCGCGTGCGCCCGGCGAGTGGCAGGCCTACGACATCATCTGGAAGGCCCCGCGCTTCTCGGCAGGCGGCGGGCTCACCTCGCCGGCCCGCATCACCGTGCTGCACAACGGTGTGCTGGTGCAGGACGACACGGTGCTGGCGGGCAAGACCGAGTACATCGGCGCGCCTTCCTACGCGCCACATGCCTGTGCGCCGCTGTACCTGCAGGAGCACGACGCCAGGGTGAGCTACCGCAACATCTGGGTGCGCGAGCTGTAGCGCACCCTCATGCCTACTTCGCCAGGTAGCTGGCGATGTTGTCGATCTCCTGCTGCGACAGCTGCGGGAAGGGGGGCATCAAGCCGCCGCCCTGCTTGATCTTGTCCTTGATCTGCGCAGGCTGAAGCCGTTTGCTGACGTCGGTGAGCGCAGGGAACGTCGGTGGCACGCCGGCGCGCTCCGCACCGTGGCAGGCCACGCAGTGCGTTGCGTAGAGCTGCGCTCCGGCAGCAGGGTCTTCCTTGCACCACGCCGCAGCGGCCAGCAGGGTGCCGCACAGCGCGACAGTCACTTTCAGAATCGTTTTCAAGCTGGGCTCCTTCGCGGGCTAGCGCGGTGCACCGGCAGGCACGCGGGCAGTCAGGTGTTCACGCAGATAGTCCGCACCGGTGCGGATGACGGTGGCTGGATCGCGGGGTTGGTCGTGCTCGAGGATGTACCACTGCACGCCGGCCGTCGCGGCGGCGGGCAGGATCGCCTTCCAGTCCAGGACGCCCTGGCCCACGGCGGCGAAGCCGCCTTCATCCTCAGCCTGGCCCTTCGGGGCATTGTCCTTGGCGTGCACCGCGAACAGGCGGCCTTTGAATCTGCCCAGCATCACCACCGGGTCATGGCCGGCCCGTGCGACCCAGGCCAGGTCCAGCTCGGTCTGCAGATCGGGGCCGGCCGCGGCGAACAGTAGTTCCAGTCCGGTCGTGCCATTGAAGTCGACCAGCTCGGAGTCGTGGTTGTGATAGGCCAGGCGCATGCCCTTGGCACGGGCCTGCTTCGAGAGCTGGCCCAGTTCCTTGCCCAGCGCCGTCCAGCCGGCAGCGTCGGTGGGGCGGTCTTTCTCGGCCAGATAGGGCACTACCAGCGTGGTGTTGCCGATGGCCCGGTTGAAGGCGACCACGCCATCCAGGTCACTGCGCAGATCGGCCAGCTGCGTGTGCGAGGAAATCGCCTTGATCGAATACTTGTCGAGCAGCTGCTTGAGTTCGGCAGCGCTGACATTCTGCGTACCGACTGTTTCCACGGCGCGCACGCCGGCGTCGTGGACGATCTTCAGCTGCTGGTCGAGCGAGCCGGCATTGCGCAACGTGTACATCTGCACCGCGATGGGCGTGTGCAGGTCGCTGGCATCGCGCGCGAAGGCGGGCAGGGCAACGAGCAGCAGCAGTGCAAGGCTTGCGGTCCTGCGGATACGGATGTTCATCAGGCAGTCCTCCGGGAATTCAATCGATGGCCGTCCAGGCACGTGACCTGGCGGATGCGATGACACGTGTGACGATCCGCGCCGAGCGCAGGCCGTCATCGAAGGTGGGAAGGCCCTCCGGCTGCTTGCCTGCAATGGCACGGTAGGTGTCGGCGACAAACGCTTCGAAGCAGTTGCCATAGCCCTGCGCGTGTCCGGCCGGCAAGACCGACAATCTGCGTTGTTCGGCGCTGCCGGCACCGGGCCCGCGCACGAAGCTATCCTCGCGCTGGTCGGGCCGGCCGATCCACAGCCGCTCGGCATCTTCCTGGTTGAAGGCCACGCTGGCCCTGGCGCCGTCAATCTCGAACCACAGCCGGTTGTGGCGTCCGGCCGAAACCTGGCTGACCGTCAACGAGGCGAGCGTACCCGCACTCGTGCGCAACATCGCCGTGGCCACATCCTCGCTGGAAACAGCCTGCGTCGTGCCGCCGGCGGCCGGCGTGGTGAAGCTCTGCCCGGTGACCGCGCCGCGCTCGGCGATGACGGTGGCGAACGCGGCACTGACCTCGGCGAAGCGTTCGCCGCTGACCCATTCCACAAGGTCGCACCAGTGCGAGCCGATATCGGCGAACACGCGCGAGGTGCCGCCCAGCGAGGGGTCGACACGCCAGTTGTTGCTGGCCGGATCCAGCAGCCAGTCCTGCAGGTAGCTGCCGTGGATCAGGTGCAGTGGCCCCAGCTCGCCCTGCGCGATGCGTGCGCGTGCCTCGCGGACCACCGGGTGATAGCGGTAGACGAAGGGGACCGTAGCGACCAGACCGGTCCTGGCGGCCAACGCGGCCAATGCCTGGGCGTCGTCCAGGGTGGTGGCCAGTGGCTTCTCGCAGATCACGTGCTTGCCGGCTTCCAGCGCGGCCTGCGCCATGGCGCGGTGCAGATGGTTGGGCGTGCACACATGCACGACCTGCACCTGCGGATCGCTGACCACCTCCTCGATATCGCGGTAGGCATGCGCGGCGTTCCACGCCTGCGCCACCTCCTGTGCGCGCTGCGGGGAAGAGGCCGCCACGCCGCGGACCTCGGCCCCGGCCAGCAGTGCCGCGCGGCGATGCACCGCACCGATCATGCCTGTGCCGACGATGGCGATTCCAAGCTTGGACATCCGATGGGATCCTCAGGGTGCGGTGGGAGCGGCCGCGACAGCGGGGCGGTCGCGGAACAGCAGCAGGAAGGCGATCAGCACCACCAGTGCGACGCCGGCCGGGAACAGCCAGATCTGCTGCCAGTCCGGACCCGCCGCCGTGGTGAAGTGCTCCACCACCGCACCGGACAGGAACGTGCCGATCAGCATGCCTACGCCGTACGTCGCCAGGGTGATGAAGCCCTGCGCGCTGCTGCGCGCGTCGGGGCCGGCGTGTGCGTCGGTATAGATCTGGCCGGTGACGAAGAAGAAGTCGTAGCAGATGCCGTGCAGCACGATGCCGATCACCAGCAGGGAGAACGCACCGCCCGCGTCGCCGAAGGCGAACATGACATAGCGCACCACCCACGCGGCCATGCCCACCGCCAGCATCGTCTTGACCCCCAGGCGGAGGAACAGGAACGGCATGGCCAGCATCAGCAGCACTTCCGAGACCTGGCCCAGCGACTGCAGGCCGGCCGCGCCACGCACGCCGAGGTCGTTGAGATACGGATTGGTGAAGTTGTAGTAGAACGCCAACGGAATGCAGATGGCGATGGAGGCGAGGAAGAACACCAGGTAGGAGCGCGACTTCAGCAGCCGCAGCGAGTCCAGGCCCAGGATCTGCCCCAGTCCCGCATCGCGCTGCCTGGCCAGCGGCGGTGTGTGCGGCAGGGTGAAGGCATACAGACCCAGGGCCAGCGACGCCATCGCCGCCATGCGGAAGGTCAGTTCGAGCCGATGCGCCTGCTCCCAGCCCAGCCAGCCGATCAGCACGCCGGCCACGATCCAGCCGACACTGCCGGCCACGCGCACCAGCGGGAACTGCTTCTCAGGCGACTGCATATGGCGCATCGCCACGCTGTTGGCCAGGGCCAGCGTCGGCATGAAAAGCAGCATGTAACCCATGACACAAGCGAAGAACGTGTTGAAGTCCGTCGCCGTGGATGCGAACCACATCAGCACCGCACCGGCCAGGTGCAGCACCCCGAGAATGCGCTGCGCCGCAAAGTAGCGATCGGCTATCAGGCCGACCAGGAACGGGGCGACGATGGCACCGATGGACTGGCTGAGGAAGGCGGTGGCCACCTGGCTGGCGCTGGCCTGCAGCGGGCCCTGCACCAGATACGTCCCCAGGGTCACGAACCACGCGCCCCAGATGAAGAACTGCAGGAACATCATCGCGCCCAAGCGCGACATGGCGTGCGTCATGGCTTGCCCTCCCGGGGCGGTAGTGGCTCAGAGTCCCAGCATGCGGCGCAGTGATTCCGGCGGCGTGCCGCTGCCGGCGAAGTCGTCGAAGGCATGTTCGGTCACGCGGATGATGTGGTCACGGACGAAGGCGGCTCCCTCGCGTGCGCCGTCCTCCGGGTGCTTCAGGCAGCACTCCCACTCCACGACTGCCCAGCCCGGGAAATCGTACTGCGCGAACCGGGAGAAGATCGCCTTGAAGTCGATCTGGCCGTCGCCGAGCGAGCGGAAGCGCCCCGGCCGGTCGATCCAGTCCTGGTAACCGCCATAGACGCCGCTGCGCGCGCTGGGCCGGAATTCCGCGTCCTTGACGTGGAAGATGCCGATCCGATCGTGATACCGGTCGATGAAGCCCAGGTAGTCGATCTGCTGCAGCAGCAGGTGGCTGGGGTCGTACAGGATCTTCGCGCGTGGGTGGTGGTCCACCACATCGAGGAAGCGCTCGAAGGTGGCACCGTCGTGCAGATCCTCACCCGGGTGGATCTCGAAGCACAGGTCCACGCCGCTGGCGTCGAACGCCTCCAGGATGGGGCGCCAGCGCCGGCCGAGTTCGGCGAAGGCTTCTTCCACCAGTCCCGGTGGGCGTTGCGGCCAGGGATAGAAGTAGGGCCAGGCCAGCGCGCCGGAGAACGTGGCATGCGCGGTCAATCCCAGGCGTTGGCTGGCGCGGGCGGCCAGCTTCAACTGTTCCACCGCCCAGGCTTGGCGCGCGGCGGGATTGCCGCGCTTGTCCACCGGCGCGAAGCCGTCGAACAGGCTGTCGTAGGCGGGGTGGACGGCGACCAGCTGTCCCTGCAGATGGGTAGACAGCTCGGTGATCTGCAGGCCATGGTCGGCCAGCATGCCGCTGATGTCGTCGCAGTACGCCTGGCTGCGCGCGGCCTCGGCCAGATCGAACAGATGCGGCGCGTTCGTCGGCACTTGTACGCCACAATAGCCCAGGCCCGCGGCCCAGCCGGCCAGCGTGTCCAGCCGATCAAAAGGAGGTGTTTCGCTGATGAACTGCGCCAGGAACAGCGCCGGACCCTTGAGCGTCTTCAACGTGGTTCGCCCGCGATGCAATCGATTGCATTACCCTAGCAGGGTCTCCCGCAAACCCTGTTGTGCACTGCACAGCGGAAACAAGAACTGACGCCATGGCCACCATCTACGACATCGCCAAGCACGTCGGCGTCTCCGCCGGTACGGTGTCGCGGGCGCTGTCCCGGCCGGACAAGGTGCTGCCGGCGACGCGCACGCGCATCGAACAGGCCGCCGCCGCGCTGGGCTATGTGCCCAATACGGTCGCCCGCACGCTGAAGACGCAGCGCAGCGGCAAGATCCTGGTGACCGTGCCGGACATTGCCAACCCGTTCTTCGCACAGATCCTGCAGGGTGCCGAAGACGCGGCCCAGGCCGTCGGCTACGCGGTCCTGCTGGGTGACACCCAGCATCGACCCGACCGCGAGGAGCGCTATGCGCAGATGCTCCGTCGCAACGAGGCCGATGGCCTGATCGTACTGGGCCATCGCCTGCCGCCTACCGCGCGCGCGATCGTCGAGCAGCAGGGCGCCGCCGCGCCGGTGGTCAACGGCTGTGAATTCGACCCCGCGCTGGGCCTCCCCAGTGTCCACATCGACAACGCTGCCGCCGCGCGTGCGGTGATGGAGCACCTGTACGGACTGGGACATGAGCGGATCGCCGTGGTGGGCGGGCCCCCCGACAACCCCCTGCACCAGCAGCGGCTGGAAGGGGCACGGGCGGCGGGCAGGGCGCGCGGCCGACTGCGCCAGTTGAGTGTTGTGCCGGGTGACTTCTCCGTCGAATCCGGCCATGCGGCGGCGACGGCACTGCTGGCCGCCGCGTCGGCGCCGACCGCGATCTTCTGCTTCAGTGACCAGATGGCACTGGGAACCCTGGCGGCCTGCCGGGAACTGGGCGTCCGCGTGCCCGAGGAGCTGTCCATCGTCGGTTTCGACGACCTGGCGTCGTCGCGTTACCTCACGCCGCCGTTGACGACCATCCGGCAGCCCATGCGGGAGATCGGCGACCGCGCAGTCAAACTGCTGCTCGCCATCATCGAAGGTGTCGATGTCCCGCTTCAGCAGACGCTGGACTTCAGTCTGATGCTGCGTGGCTCGACAGCGTCGCCCGGGCACAGGTGAAGGCAGCAGGCAGGAACCCCGGCAGGCCTGCGCCTGCCGGGGACGTTTCATTGCCTGTGATCGCAAGCGCTGGCCCCAACTCCATTCATTTCGGTGTCCGGAGCGTTCCACTACCATGGGCCACCCCGCCCGGACTCATGCCATGCAAGACGCCCTCGTTGCCCAGCCCCGGCCTCCCGTTGCAAGGATCGCGGCCTGGTCATTGATGCTGCTGGGGATGTGGCTGGTACTGAAGCTGGGCCTGGTGGTGACGCTGCTGTCGGGCCTGCTGGTGTTCCAGTTGACCCACCTGCTGGCGTCGACAGTGGAGGGGCGCCTGCCGCCCGGGCGCGCGCGTGCGATCGCGGTGATCGTGCTTTCGGCCGTCATCATCGGCGTGCTCGTGCTGGCCGGCATCGGCGTGGCGTCCTTCTTCCGCACCGAAACCGGCGGGCCGGATGCGCTGCTGGCGCGCCTGATGGACATCCTCAACACCTCGCGCCACCAGGTGCCGGCACTGCTGCAGCCCTATATTCCCGAGGACATGCCGGCACTGCGTGCGGCATTGAACGAGTGGGCGGCAGAGCATCAGCGGCAGCTGGGCGTCGCCGGCACATCGGCGGTGCAGATCGGCGTGCGCGTGCTGATCGGCATGGTGCTGGGGGCGATGATCGCGCTGTACGACGAGCTTCCGCTGCCGACGATGGGGCCGCTGGCGCAGGAACTGATCGGCCGTACTGGCCGCCTGGCGACCGCATTCCGCCAGGTGGTGTTCGCGCAGGTGAAGATCTCCCTGCTCAATACCGTGTTCACCGCGATTTTCCTGCTGGGGGTGCTGCCGCTGTTCGGCGTGCACCTGCCCCTGTCGAAGACGCTGGTACTGATCACGTTCATCGCCGGCCTGCTGCCCGTGGTGGGCAACATCATCTCCAATACCGTCATCACCATCGTTGCCCTGTCGGTATCGTTCTACGTTGCGGTGGTGGCGCTGCTGTACCTGGTGGTGATCCACAAACTCGAGTACTTCCTCAATGCCCGCATCGTCGGTGGCGAGATCCAGGCCCGTGCGTGGGAACTGCTGCTGTCGATGCTGGTGATGGAAGCCGCCTTCGGCCTGCCGGGGCTGGTCGCTGCGCCGGTGTTCTATGCCTATGTGAAACGGGAACTGGTGGACCAGCGCTGGATCTGACAGTTGCCGGTGCCAGCGGGCGCCACTGCAGGGCCACGGTGGGCGCTTGTGGGTGCCGCCAGCCGGCAGCTACAGTGACCGGCACTTCAGGGGAATGGTGAATGGCCCGCAAGGTGTCGCCGATCGGGTTACGGACTTGGGTCTGGATCCTGGCCGGGCTGTTCGTGGTCTGCACGCTGCCCTTGATGGTCATCGCCCTGGTCCAGGGCACGCTGCGCTACACCGCAGCGGAGGACAACCTCGTCAGCCTGCACCGGTTGCGACAGACCTTTGATCTGGCCAATCTGGCCTCGGCCGAGCGCGGGCCTGCCAACAGCCTGCTCGGCAGCGATTGCGCCGACACCGACGAACGCGCGCGGCTGGCGGGAGGGCTGGCACAGGCGCGAAGGCGGGTCGACATGGCGATGACGCAGATGGATGCCGTGATCCTGGCCGGGCCCTCCCTGCCTGACGAGCGCCGCACCCTGTTCGAGGCCCAGCATCAGCTCCGCCAGGCGCGCGCGGCGGTGGACCGGGTCGTGGCAAAGCCCGCAGCCGCGCGGACGGTCGACGACGTGGAGCATGCGATCAACAGCATGTTCATGGTGACCGATCGCCTGCATCGCCTGGGTTCGGCGCAGATCAACGTGCTGGTGGCCACCGGCCGCGAAGCGGCGATTCCGGCGATCCAGGGCCAGATCCTGATGGACCTGCGCGAGCATGGCGGCCGACTGGCGTCGAATGTGATGGCGCCGGTGGCGGTTCCCGGGGCCTGGCGCGTCCGGCAGGTACGCGCGGCGCAGCAGACCGAGGGCCGCCTGCTCGAGCTGTGGCGGCTGGCAGCCAGTCACGAGTCGGTGTTCCGCAGTGATCCTGGGCTGTCCTGGCACTGGGACATGGCACGCCGGCAGTTCTTCGCCGAGTCGCTGCCGATGATCGAACAGTTGATCGAGGAAGGTCGCCGTGGACGGCCTCCGCCGTGGAACACCGCGGAGTTCACGGCGCGCTACGTTCCGACGCTGCAGTCGCTGGAGGCGCTGCGCGACGGCTACCTGAGCGTGTCCATCGAGCGCTTCGAACAGGCGCGGAATCGCGAGGCCACGCGGCTGGCCGTGTTGTGGGCCACCGCATTGGGCACGCTGGCGGTGCTGGGCGTGGCCCTGCGCATCGCCCACCGGCAGATCCTCCGGCCGCTGCTGCAGGCACAGGAACAGGTGGTGCAGATCGCGTCCGACGCGCCGGGCCCCGCGCAGCACGTCACTCATCCATTGGCAGAGATGCAGCGGCTGTTCGACGCGATTGAAGTGCTGCGCGAGACCTCACGTGAACGTTCCGCACTGACCAGCGAACTGCGCCAGCTGGCCGGCACCGATGCGCTGACCGGGTTGCTCAATCGGCGCGCGCTGGACGAACACGTGCAGCAGCGGCACGCCGCAGGCAACGGCATGGCGGTGGTGATCCTGCTCGACGTCGATCATTTCAAGGCGATCAACGACGGCCATGGCCACGTCGCAGGGGACGAGGTACTGGTGCAGGTTGCGCAGCTGCTGCGCAGGTACCTGCGGCACACCGACAGCATCGCCCGCTACGGTGGCGAGGAGTTCCTTGTGCTGCTGGCGGATGGGGATCTCGGCGCGGGTGGCCGGTTGGCCGAATCGCTGCGCGTCGCACTGCAGCAGTCGGATATCGTGCTGGGCAATGGCAGCGTGTTGCGTGTCACTGCCAGTTTCGGTGTGGCCGAGGGCAGCACCGATGCACTGGGCTGGCGTTCCCTGCTGCGTGCTGCCGATGCCGCCATGTATCGGGCCAAGGCACAGGGACGCGACCGGGTACGGATTGCCGGTGCACGCTGAGTGCCACGGCGCTGGCGATGCCGGTCATGGCGGTACAGGAGGGGCAGCATGCCCCCTTGCGCCGCACTTCATCTGCATCGCACAGGGCGCGGCCTAGACTTGCAGCCTGACACTGCAGGAGCCCGCCATGTCCGTCAATCCCGCCTTGGCCAGCGCGCAGCCGGCGTCCGTGCTGGCGCGCACCGACGCCGATGCGCCACGCCCTCCGTCGCTGCGGCGCCGCGGTGATGGTCGTGTGGCTGTGCAGTGAGATCGGCCGTGGCGATGCTGGAGATTCCCACGCTGCATACCGCACGGTTGCGCCTGCGCCCGCAACGGCTGGAGGATTTCAACACCTATGCGAGCTTTCTTGCATCGCCCCGTGCGCGCGGCATGGGCGGTCCATTTGGTGAGGTCGCGGCCTGGGGACAGTTCTGTCACGACCTGGCCAGCTGGCCCTTGTTCGGCCACGGCGCGCTGATGATCGAACGGCGCGACAGCGGCGCCTGCATTGGACAGGTCGGCATCAACCACGGCCCGTTGTTTCCGGAAAAGGAACTGGGCTGGCTGTTGTACGACGGCCACGAAGGGCAGGGCTTCGCCAGCGAGGCCGCGGCGGCGCTGCGCGACTGGGCGTTTTCGTCGCTGCGGCTGCCGACGCTGGTGAGCTACATGGCGCCGGACAACCTCGCGTCGCAGGCCGTGGCCCGGCGGCTGGGCGGGGTGCTGGATGCGGACGCGCTGCGCAACGATCCGGACGATCTGGTGTTCCGCTACGCGCGTTGAGGTAAGGGCCCGTCGCGGACTGCTGCGGGCCGGGAGCACGCTGTTCATCCACGGCGCGTGGTTCCTGTGGTATATCGTTTATCGATAAATCCACCCCGGGGCGGCAGGGCCACCCCAATACCGGAGGCCGCTTGACCGCTCGTCCCGCCCGCGCCAGACCCGCGCGAGGCTTGTTCACCCTGGCCCAGACCGCCGTGCAGGCCGTGCGGGCCATGTGCTGGCTGGGCATCCTGGCCGCACTGCTGGCCGTGCCGCTGGTCGCCTACGACCGCCGCTGGCTGCTGGATGCCGTGCATGATGCACGTACTGCCGCCGCCCACGGAGGCGATCTGTTCCTGCACTTCTGCATCGGCCTGGGCACCATCGTTGCCCTGCTGGTGCTGTGCCTGGTGTTCCTTCGACACCTCGCGCGGATGCTGAGGTCCGCTGCCCGCGAACGCCCCTTCACCCATGCCAATGCCCGGCGTCTGCAGCGCATGGCCTGGTTGATGCTGGCGATGGAACTGCTGTCGATCGTGATCGGCCTCTACGCTGCCTGGATGGGGCCTGATTTCGCCTGGATGGAGGTGGGCGGAGGCATGTCCATCACCGGTCTGGTCGCGGTACTGATGCTGTTCGTGCTGGCGCGCGTGTTCGCGGTCGGCGCGGCGATGCGCGACGACCTGGATGGCCTGATCTGATGGACCTGACCTGATGGCCGTAGTGATCACGTTGGACCGCATGCTGCAGGCGCGTGGCATGACCCTGTCCGAGCTGGCGGGGCGCATCGACATCACGCTGGCCAATCTGTCCATCCTGAAAACCGGCAAGGCCCGCGCCATCCGCTTTTCCACGCTGGATGCCATCTGCCGGGAGTTGCAATGCACACCCGGCGACCTGCTCGGCTACGACCCGACGCAGGCGCACGATGGCGACTGAAGCTTTTGTTTTTCCCCCTGACCTACTGACGAAACGGACCCGAAATGGAATGGTTGGCTGACCCCTCGATATGGATGGGACTTGCAACCCTGGTGGTGCTGGAGATCGTGCTCGGCATCGACAACCTGGTGTTCATCGCGATCCTTGCCGACAAACTGCCGCCGCACCAGCGCGACCGTGCGCGGGTGATCGGCCTGACCCTGGCGCTGCTGATGCGGCTGGTGCTGCTGGCCGCGCTGGCGTGGATCATGAAGCTGACCGAGCCGCTGGTCACGCTGTTCGGTCACAGCTTCTCCGGACGCGACCTGATCCTGCTGGGCGGTGGCCTGTTCCTGCTGTTCAAGGGCACCATGGAGCTGCATGAGCGGCTGGAGGGCCGCAGTCACCAGGAAGACGGCAAGAAGGTCTACGCCAGTTTTGCCATGGTGGTGGCACAGATCGTAGTGCTGGACGCCGTGTTCTCGCTGGACTCGGTGATCACTGCCGTGGGCATGGTCGACAACCTGGGCGTGATGTATGCCGCGGTGACCATCGCGATGGCACTGATGCTGGTGGCCAGCAAGCCGCTGACCCGCTTCGTCAACAAGCATCCCACGGTGGTGGTGCTGTGCTTGGGCTTCCTGTTGATGATCGGCTTCAGCCTGGTCGCCGAGGGGCTGGGTTACAAGATTCCAAAGGGCTACCTGTACGCGGCGATCGCGTTCTCGATCCTGGTGGAAGCCTTCAACCAGTGGGTGCGCTTCAACCGCGAGCGCAACGAGCGTCGCCAGCCGTTCCGTCAGCGCACTGCCGATGCCGTGCTGCGCCTGCTGGGCGCCCGTCCGGCCAATGGCCACGACGATGCCAGCGAAGAAGACCACGGTGATCCGGAGGAACGCCTGCAGCCGGCCGAGCACGAGATGATCCGCAGCGTGCTGGGCCTGGCTGACCGGCCTGTGTCCAGTGTGATGACCGTGCGCGCCGACGTGCAGTGGATCGATCTGGCGCGCGGCCAGGACGACGTGGTGGCGCGCCTGGTGGCGTCGCCGCACACGCGCCTGCTCGTGGGCGAGGGTGATCTGGACAGCCTGCGTGGTGTGGTGCAGAGCCGCGACCTGCTGGCCGACCTGCTGCAGGGCAGGCCGCTGCAGCTGGAAGCCAACCTGCGCCAGCCGCAGTACGTGCTGTCCAGCGCCAGCGCGTTGCAGGCGCTTGAACTGATCCGCCTGCACCCGGTACCGCTGGCGGTAGCGGTGGACGAGTACGGCAGTGTGGAAGGCCTGGTGACCGCCAATGACCTGCTGGCGGCGATCGCGGGCGATCTGGTCGATACCCAGGACGAGCGTTACGGCGTAGTGGCGCTGGACGAGGGCCAATGGGAGGCCGACGGCGCGTTGACGCTGGATGACCTGCAACGGCTGGCCGGCGTGTCGCTGCCCCGCAGTGCCGACTACATGACCATCTCCGGCCTGGTGCTGGATCAGCTTGGCCGCCTGCCGGATGTGGGCGATGCGGTCGAAGTAGCGGATGCCCGCATCACCGTACTGGCCATGGAGAAGCGGCGCATTGTCCGCCTGCGGGTGGAGCGCCTCGGGCTTCCGTAGCGTCCAGCGTGCTCGACTGCGAACTGAGCAGCCGGGCATGGCCCGGCTCTACACAACGCTGTCCGCAGCCGTCACCATGGCGGGCTCTTGTCTTCGTCCAGGAACGTCGCAGTGCTGAGTACGATTGGTTTGCTGATGGGCGTGTATGTGGCCCTTCGCCTGTTCTGGCCGCTGCGCCTGCCCGTGTGGTTGAAAGTACTGCTGTCCCTGCTGCTGGTCGCCATCGCCGTCCAGCTGCGGATCGTGGCCACGTTCTGGGGCACGATGGCCTCGCCGGAAATCCCCAAGCTGGCCATCGCCGTGCTCGCCACCGGCTCCACTGCGGTACTGCTGCTGGCACTGGTGATGCTGGTAATGGACGTGGGCCTGCTTGGCGCGTGGGTTCTGCGCAGGCCCCGTGTGACCGCAGCGCTGCGCGCGCCGTGGCTGCGCCCGGGCGCAGGCCTGCTGGCTCTGCTGGTCAGTGCCTGGGGCGTGAGCCAGGGCATGGCGGTGCCCAAGACCCGACAGATCGAGGTGGCCATTGCCGGCCTGCCTGCCGCGTTCGAGGGTTACCGCGTACTGCAGCTTACCGACATCCACGCCAGCCGCCTGCTGACCGGCGACTGGGTGCGTCAGGTCGTGGCCGAAAGCAATGCCCTGACGCCCGACCTGGTCGTCATCACCGGCGACCTGATCGATGGCACCGTGCAGGCACGGCGCAATGACTTCCGGCCCCTGGGTGAACTGAGGGCGCCGGACGGGGTGATCGCCATCACCGGCAATCACGAGTACTACGCCCAGTACAGCGAATGGATGCAGGCGTTCCGTGCGCTGCACATGCAGGTGCTGGAGAACAGCCACGTGCAGGTGCGGCGGGGGGATGCAGCGATGACGATCGCCGGTGTTACCGATCCGGTGGCTGCGCGCTATGGCCTGCCGCTGCCCGATCTGGAGGCGGCGCTGGCGGGTGCGGATCCGGCCGCCCCGGTAATCCTGCTCGACCACCGCCCACGCAATGCGAAGGACGCGGCCGCACGCGGGGTCAAGCTGCAGCTGTCCGGCCATACCCATGGCGGCCAGATCCTCGGCATGGACCAGCTGGTGAAGCGTGCCAACGGCGGTTTCGTCTCCGGACGGTACCGCGTCGATGACATGACGCTGTATGTGAGCAACGGTGCGGGACTGTGGGCCGGCTTCCCGGCACGCATCGGCGTGCCCTCGGAGATCACCCTGATCACCCTGCGCCGCGCACCCTGAGCCGTCTGCGGTCCGCGCCCGTCGTGCAGCGGGTCCACTGTGCCGTCACCCGCGTGGTGGCACCCTGCGCACGGACCGCAGACAGGGAAACGATGGTGGCGAAGGCGAACAGGCGATGAGTGCGACACAGCAGCGCTCGATGTGGGTCGCCGGCCTGTCCACCGTGGTGGAGTGGTACGACTTCACCCTGTACCTCTATTTCGCCACGGTGCTGTCGCGGGTGTTTTTCGGCGGCGGCGAACAGGCGATGCTGGTCACCCTTGCGGGATTTGCCGTGTCCTACCTGATGCGCCCACTCGGCGCGCTGTGCTTCGGTCACCTCGGCGACCGCTTGGGGCGGCGCTGGATGCTGCTGGCCTCGATGGCGCTGATGGCTGCAGCCATGCTGGCCACCGCGCTGCTGCCTACCGCCGCGACGGCGGGCACGACGGCGGGTGTGCTGCTGCTGGTGCTGCGGTGCGTGATGGCATTCTCGGTGGGCGGTGAATACACGGGCGTAGTCGCCTATCTGCTGGAAAGCGCTCCGGCACGCCGGCGTGGACTGGTGACCTCGTTGGCCTCGGCGGCCAGCGAAGTGGGCGCGCTGCTGGCGGTGGCGATCTCCGCACTGACGGTCGCGCTGCTGCCGCAGGTACAACTGGACAGCTGGGGATGGCGCATTCCGTTCTTCGTCGGTGCTGCACTGGCGCTGGTCATCCTGATCGCGCGTTCGGGCATGCATGAATCGCCGGAGTTCGAGCGGCAGCGTCGCGAGGGCAGCATTCCTGCCACGCCGCTGCGCCACGTGCTGCGCCACCATCCGCAGGCGGTAGCGCGCACCTTCGCCATTTCCGCGCTGGGCTCGATCACCTACTACGTCGGCATCACCTATGTGCCCGCGTTCCTGCACGCACAGGGGCACGACGAGGGCGATGCCCTGTGGCTGTCGACGATCGCGGCGGTGGCCGTGATCGCCATCACTCCCTTGTGCGGTGCGTTGTCCGATCGCTTCGGCCGGCGCCCGCTGCTGTTGGGCCTGACGGTACTGGCGGCGTTGCTCCCGCTGTCGTTGTTCGGCTGGATGGCGCATACCACGCCGTCGGGTATCGCCGTGGCGGCGGTGCTGCTGGCCTGCGTGGCCGGTGGCGTGAGCGCGGTCGCGGCACCGGCCACGGCCGAGCAGTTTCCGGGCGAGGGCCGGGTAAGCGGGCTGGCACTGGGCGTGACCATGGCCACGGCGGTCTTCGGCGGGGCGACACCGTGGCTGGCGCAGTGGTGGGTGGAGCGCAGCGGCTGGGCGGCGGCACCGGGCGCGATGATCGCGCTGGTCGCATTGCTGGTGTTGCCGGTGCTGTGGACGCTGCCGGAAACGGCATCGACGCGGAAGACCCGCCCTGGCAAGCAGGGCGGATCCTAGCCGGTCACACCTTCAGCGTCTGCTCGATGTCGGCCAGCACGGCGGCGGCATCCACGCCAATGGCAATCGACTGCACCACGTGGCCGTCCCATACGCTGGGGCCGAATGCCAGGCCTTCAGGCTTGGGAATGGTCATGCCACGGGCGACGCCGTCGGTGGCCACGCGCACGCTTGCGCGCTCGAAGCGGAACAGCTCCGGGCGGGTGAGCGCGATGCAGGCGCAGCAATCGTGCACGACCATGCCCTTGTGGCCGGCCTGCAGGTAGAAGTCCACGTAATCCTGCGACAGCGCACGCACCAGTTCAGCATCGGCACCCCCGACCGCAGCCAGTTTGTCCAGGCCGTCACGGTCCATCTCGACGCGGGTGGTCACGTCCAGGCCGATCGCGGTGACCGGCCACTGTGCGGTGAACACCACGTCGGCGGCTTCCGCATCGCCCCAGATATTGGCCTCGGCGGCCGGGGTGATGTTGCCGTTGACGTGGAAGGCGCCCCCCATGATGACCACGCCACGCACCAGGCCGGCGATGTCCGGCGCCTGCTGCAGGGCCAGGGCCAGGTTGGTCATGCGGCCGACCGCGACCAGCGTGACCTCGCCTGGATGGGCCCGCACCAGATCGATGATCAGCTGGTGCGCAGGACGGGCGTCGGCGGTCACGTCCAGCTGTGCAGGCACCGGGTGATTGCCCAGGCCATTGTGGCCGTGGATGTGCACCGGCCAGGCTTCCGGCGTGGCATCGGGCTGCAGGGGGCCCGCCGCGCCACGCGCGACCGGCGCAGTCAGCGCCCAGGCCTGCTTCAGGTACAGCGCGTTGTGGGTGGTGGACTCCACCGAGGCGTTGCCGAAGGTGGTGGTAACGCCGATCAGGTCGATCTGCGGATGCTTGTGCAGGTACAGCAGGGCCAGGGCGTCGTCGACGCCCGGGTCGGTATCGAAAATGACTTTCAGCATGTTGTTGTTCTTCTTCTTCCGTGTGGTGCGGGGGGCCCGGCGGCCAAGAGGCAGGCCGGCGCGCGCTACATTGTCCCATCTTCATGACAGGCAGGGCCATTGGCGGGGCGGCGGGCCATAATGGCGTCGATATCCATGCCGGGAGACGCCTGGTGCTGATCGTGACCCTTCTGCTGGTCCTGCTGGTGCTGGGCCTGAATCTGCTGGCGAGCTGGGTCATTCTGCGTCGGCAGGAATTGTCGTCGGGCAACCGGGCCGCGCAGGTGCTGGTGATCTGGCTGCTGCCGCTGATCGGCGCCGTCGTCTGCCTGCTGGTGGCAGCCGCCGAGGGCCCGCTCGGACTGCAGGCACGCAGCCAGGACGGCGCGATCTGGGCCAGCGACGGCGCCCACGAGGGCAATGCCCCCTCTGCGGACTGTGGCAGCGACGGCGGTGGCAGCGACGGCGGCGGCTGCGGCGATTGACGCCACAGGAACAGGGTCAGCCACCGCCCGCATTGCGTGCCATGCCCGGCGGGGCGACAGCTCGCTCAGGCGCCGCCTTCGGTCGGCAGCGGCGCCGGTACGTTCAGCAGGCCCCCGGCCGCCACGTAGGCGGCCAGCGCCTGGCCCTGGCTGAGCAGGTGCCGTTCCATCGTGCGTTCTGCCGCGTCGGCATCACGGCGACGGAAGCACTCCATCAGCTCGCGGTGCTCGGCCAGCGACTGTGCCGTGCGTCCGGGCGTCAGCAGCTGCCGGCCGCGATGCATCTTCAGGATGCGGTGCACGTCGTGGGTGATGCGGATCAGCCACGGATTGCCGGCATAGTGCTGCACGGTTTCGTGGATGAGGTAGTTGTTGCGGTAGTACTCGGCGATGTTGCCGTCAGCCGCCGCCGCTTCCATCGCGGCATGCAGGGATTCCAGCTGGGCCACGCCCGCATCATCGATATGCCTGACCGCCTCATGCGCGCAGCGGCCCTCCAGCATGGCCATCACCGGGAACAGCTGGTTGAGGTCCTCCAGCGTCAGCCGGGTTACCCGGCTGCCGCGCCCGGCGTCGATCTGCACCAGGCCTTCGGCTGCCAGCAGCTTCAGCGCCTCGCGCAGCGGGGTGCGGCTGATGCCCAGTTCACTGCACAGCGCAGGCTCGTCGATCCATTCGCCGGGGGGCAGGCGATAGTCATAGATGCGCTCACGCACATGTTCGGCGACCTCCTCGTACAGAGGGGCGCGCTTCTTCGGGGACCGTGGAGCAGGGGCGATGGCCATTGGCAGAGTGTACCCGCTGGCGGTAGTGCCGGCCGTCAGCCGGCACGACCGGTCATCGCCTACATCCAGCCCGGCACCACGAACACCAGCCAGGCCAGCAGCGGCCCCAATGCCACCACCAGGCCGCTGTAGACCAGGAAGCGGCGGAACAGCGTCTCGCGTTCTTCCTTCGCCGCCGATGCCACGACCAGTGCACCGTTGGTGGAGAAGGGGCTGACATCGACGATGGTGGACGACACTGCCAGTGCGCAGATCACGCCGGCTGCACCCAGGTGCCCCTGCATCAGGAACGGCACCGCCAGTGGAATCGTTGCGCCGAGCACCGCCGCGGACGATGCGAATGCGGAGACGATACCGCCGACGTAGCACACCAGCAGAGCGCCCAGCAGCGGAATGCCGATGTTGGAGACGCCGTTGCCGATGAAGTCGACCGCGCCCGCATGCTCCAGCACGCCGATATAGGTCACCACGCCACAGATCAACAGAACGGTCGACCAGCTGATGCCATCCACCGCACCCTTCTGGCTCTGCGGCGAGAGCAGTGCCAGCGCCACTGCGACGGTGATCGACACCAGGCCGACGTTGAGGTTGTAGATCAGTGCCGCCACGCCCAGGCCGAGCAGGCCGACCAGGGTGAACAACCGCTCCCGGGTCAGACCCACTGCATCCAGCGCCGCCGGATCGTTGCTCAGGGTGCCGCCGCCGGCCGCCACCAGCGCGCCATGGCCTTCGATGGCGAACTGCCGCGACGACGCCTGCGGACCACCGGCCATTGCCAGTTCCGCACCGCCCGCGGTGATCGAGCCACGTCGCATCAGCGCGATGCCGCCGAAGGCGAGGAAGCAGATGATCGCCATCATGAAGTTGAAACCGAGGCTGGTCAGGAAGACCGCCATCTCGGTGACCTCCAGCCCGGCCTTCTGCACCACGCCATTGGTGATGCTGCCGTACACGCTGATCGGCGAGAAGCCGCCGGCCTGCGCACCGTGGATGACCAGCAGGCCCATCATCAACGGGTTGATGTTGTACTGCTTGGCGAAGCGCAGCGCGACCGGACCGATGATCGCCACCGCTGCCGGGCCGAGGGCGCCGAAGGCGGTCAGCACCGCGGTGACCACGAACATCACCCACGGAATGGCCACGATGTGGCCGCGCACCGCGCGTACCGCCCAGTGCACCAGCAGGTCGATGGTGCCGTTCTTCTGCGCGATGGCGAACAGGTAGGTGATGCCGACCAGGGTCAGGAACAGATCGCCGGGAAAGCCGGCGAGGACTTCCTTGCCACCCATGCCGACCCAGACACCACCGATGATGAAGGCCAGTGCGAAGGCCACTGCGCCCATGTTGATCGGCAGTGCGGTGGCGACGATGAACATGATCACCAGACCGATGATCGTTGCGATTTGTGGACTCATGCGCCCTCCCAGACACGTGGCTCACGTACAGCGCGGATGGAGACCCGCCATCCCCGGGGTAAGGCGACGTACTGCAGTGTTGCGTGATACGTACTGCTCGAACCCGTTACTGCAGGCGCTGCAGCGCACTGCGGACCCATGCCGCAGCGCCATGCAGGCTCTGGAACTCTTCCACCGCGCGGAACTCGCAGCAGGGATAGGACGGCGCGACCATGCGTGCGAGCGCATTGCCCGGGCCCAGCTGCAGGAACACCCGCGCGCCGCGCTCGAAGGCCTGCCGCATCAACTGTGCCCACTCGATGGTCTGTGCCAGCTGTGCCGACAGGCTGTGCACCGCCGTTGCGGCATCGCGCACGGGCCGTGCATCGACGCCCGCCAGCAGCGGCAGGCGGGGTGCCCGCATGCCCGAGCGCTCCAGCGCGGCGGCGAAGGGCGCCACCGCAGCCGCCAGCAGGGGCGTGTGGGCGGCGACGTGGACCGGCAACGAACGCACCTGCGCACCGAGCGCGTGCGCCGCATCGGCCAGCGGCTGCAGGGTGTGCCGGATGCCTCCCACAATGAAGTGATCCTCGCCGTTGACGATGGCGATGTGGGTGCCCTGCGCATCGCACAGCGCTTGCAACGTCGTACGATCCAGGCCCAGCACCGCCAGCATGCCGGCGCCTGCCGCGCTGGCATCGTCCATCAGATGCGCGCGCTGTGCCGACAGGGCCAGGCAGCTGCCAGCGTCGAAGGTGCCGGCAATGGCATGCGCCGCCAGTTCGCCGATGCTGTAGCCGGCCACCACGGTCGGCACCGGCAATGCATCGCGCAGGGCGTGCCACTGCGCCAGACTGGCCGCGCACAGCAGCGGTTGTGCCTGCGCATTGTCGAACCGGTCCTCGGCCGCAGCAGCGGTGAACACGTCGCGCTGCAGCACCTCGCTGGCGGCGAGCAGCACGCCATGCGCGGCGTCGTTGTCGCGCACGTGATCGAACATCGCAGCATGCTGCGTACCTTGTCCCGGGCAGAGCAGGGCCAGCATCACGCCTGCTCCTGCAACAGCAGGAAGACGCTGCAGGCCAGCAGATCGGCGCTGCCACCCGGGCTGAGCCGGCGTGCGACGAAGGCATCGCCGATGTCCTGCAGGCGGGGTCGCCAGCCGGCGGCAAAGGCACCGCCGGCGTCGAGGAATCCGCGTGCCTGCTGCTGGGCCCAGCGCAGTCCGGCAACACCGCCCCGATGCAGCAGGTTCAGATCCTCGACCTCTGCGACCAGATGCATCAGGGTATGGGCCAGTGCAGCTTCGCGTGGCAGCCCTGCGGCCAGCGCATGGCGCAGTGCCGGCAGGGCCAGCCCACGCAGCAGGGGATATCCAGCGGCCGCTTGCTCGCGTACGCCGGGCACGCCGTGACGGGCGCGCGCGCGCTGCCCCGGACTGTTCACATCCAGGGGCGAGGTGGCGAAGGCGTCCGCCCATTGGCAGACCGCCTGGCATACCTGTTCACCTGTCGCGGCTCGGCCCAGACGCGTGCGGCACGAGGCTGACGCTGCCACCAGCAAGCCCAGGCTGAAGATCGCTCCGCGGTGGGTGTTGACGCCGCCGGTGGCGCGCAGCATCGCCGCTTCGGCGGCCAGGCCGTGGTCGCGCAGCCGATGGAACGGCGCTTCGGCGGCGCCATCGCGGGCAACCGCAGTGAAATAGTGGCGCAGGGCAAACAGGCTGCGCAGGAACGTACCGGCATCCATGTCGTCATGGCTGCCGCTGTCGAACGGCGTGACCAGGCCGGGCTTGGGCGCACAGGCCAGCTCGGCCTGCAGCGCGGCGATCGCCATGCGGCCTAGGCGTGCACTGTCGGGCGCGGTGCTGCGGCCGGCAAGGCGCGGCGCGACGGCGTTCATGCGGCCACCCCGCTGCCCTCGAATAGACGGTGGCGTGCTTCCAGGGCTGCGCCGTCAAGGCGTTTGACCAGCAGTTGACGGCTGCTGCCGGCGTACTCGCGCCAGTTCACCGCAGCGCCACGGGCCAGGCACAGCTCGCCGTCGACCCGCTGCGGATGCTGCGCTTCCCACGCCCGCAGCCGAGTCACCAGCGCATCGGCCCGTGCCGCATCCGGGACCTCCCAGAGCAGGTCGATATCGGAACGGTCATGCACATAGGGCAGGCCAGTAACGTGCTGCCAGGCGAATGCGCCGAACACACGGGCCGGCGCGAGCGTGGCGAGAGCGTGCAACGGTGCCTGCCAGGCGGGGCATACGCCTGCCGCCAGGATGTCGCTCAGTGCCGGCGGCGCCTGCCGACGCTGTACATCCTGCAGCGGCACCCGCAGTGCAAGCCGCTGTTTGCCTTCGCCCGGTGGCAACGGCACACCCAGCCGCAGGCGGGAATCGGGGTCGTCTGCCGCGCGTCGCGCGACCATTGCGGGCAATCCCTGCGCGAACCATGCGGCGAGCCGCGGTTCCTGCGCAGCCACATCGGCCCGCCAGTCGGCGTGGGCCGACAACCAGACCAGCGTGTGGCGGGCCAGACGTTCAGGCATCGCCGTTGGCCACCGCGCCCGCGACGGCAGCCGCCTGCAGGCGGCCCCCCCGTTCGGCACCCAGTGCGGCACGGGGGTCGCCGTCGGCCGGCGCGCGCAGGGCATCCAGCAAGGCCTGCGCCAGCTCGCCCGACCACAGCGACCGTACCGCACCCATCGCCACGTAGTTTTCCACCCCGGGTGCGAACACCGGCGAAGTCAGGCTCAGCGCCTGCAGCTTTTCCAGCGGTTGCTTGGTTACGCGAGCCATCGCCCGCAGGTCCATCACCCGAACCTGGGCATCCGGCAGCGCATGGATCGTGTCCGCCATCAGGCCGAACGAGAGGAAGCCACCGCTGACCGACTCGCCATGGACCAGGGTCACCAGCCGTGCGCCGCGTCGCCGCGCGACGTCCAGGCATTGCGCGAGGTGGGCGAAGTAACCGTTGATGCCGAGCAGTTCGTCGCGGCGCGAAAGGCGTTGGCCTGCGGTATCCACCAGCATCACGATCGGTCGCTGCGGATGTGCGGCGGTGCTGGCGAGTACTGTTGCCGCCAGTGCCAGCGCATGATCGACACCGACTTCCAGCTTGTCAGTGGTGCCGATGACCGTGACCTCGCCATCTTCGGTACTGGCGCTTCCCGTCAGCACGGAATCGTGCACGGTTACGTCGTGGCCGCGCGGGAACAGCGCGTCAAGCAGGGGCTGCAGCGGCGCGGTCATGGCAGTTTCCTGTGGGCGGTGGCGGCGAGGAACGCGTCGGTGTCCAGCAGCGGCAGGCGCTCGGGATGATCGATTCCCTGGCGTGCCCAGATCTCCAGACCATCGCGGCAGTCCCCCCAGGCCTCTGCCCGGTCCTGCAGGGCGGCATGTCGCTGCTGCAGCGCGGCCAGCGCGGCATCGGCGTCTGCGCTGGCGGCGTCTGGCTGCAGCGCCTCGAATGCGGCCTGGGCGAATGCATCGATGGCATCGGGAACCAGAACCTGCGCCTGGTCGATGAGGTAGCGGTGCTTGCCGCCTGTCACCCGCCATACGAGGGCACGGTCACGCGAGTCGAACTCCTCTACGCCGCGCACGGTCTCGATCACTTCCGGCCCGGACAGCGACAGTCGCCCTTCCTCGGACATGATCACCGTGGTGCAGCAGCGGGCGACGATGCCCATGCCGCCGAAGGCGCCGTTGCCGCTGCCGATGAGGGCCACCACCGGCACGCCGGTGGCGCGCGCGTCCAGGGTCGCGCGCATGATCTCGGAAATGGCGATCAGGCCCGCATTGGCTTCATGCAGGCGCACGCCGCCGGTGTCGAGCAGCAGCAGCACACCGTCGGGCCTGTGTTGCGCGGCCCGGCGCAGCAGGCCGGTCAGCTTGGCGCCATGCACTTCGCCGACACCGCCCCCCATGAATTCGCCCTGCTGTGCAGCAATCAGCACACGCCTGCCACGCAGCGAGGCTGCACCGACCACGATGCCATCGTCGAACGCGGCGGGTTGGTCCAGCTGTGCCAGGTGCGGGCTCATGGCGCGCCGGGCCGGCCCGAGATACTCGGTGAACGATCCGGCATCGACCAGCCCGGCGATACGGGCACGGGCATCGGCCTCGTGGTAGCTGCGTCGTGGCATCGGATTCATCGCGGTTCTCCGGCGAGCAGTGTCTCCACCGCCTGGTCCAGGCGCAGGCTGACCACCGCTGGGGTGGCACCGGCATCGTTGATCGATACGCGCACGTCGCGCAGCGGATGCCGCCGGGCGAAATCACCGATGACCGCCTGCCAGATGGTGCCGAAGCCCTGCGCGGCGGTGACGACATGTACGGTCATTGCGCCGTCCTGCGCGGCAGGTTCCAGCAGGACTTCCAGATTGCCGGACGCCAGCACGCCCACCAGCACCGCGTCGTGCGGGAACCGCACCGGGGTTCTTCCGTCGAATCGATAGTCGAGGGTTTCCATCGCGTGCCCCTTACCAGTTGCGGAAGCGCTTGGGCGGGTCGTAGAGACCGCCGGACCAGCGCACCAGGTCTTTCACCGAGCGCGCGGCCAGCAGGTCACGACTGGCGTCGCGCACCGAAATGCCAAGATCTTCCGGTCGCCGGATCACGCCCCGGTCGCGCAGGTTCTCCACCATCGCGCGATCGCGGCCCAGGCCGACCGTGGTGTAACCGGCCACGCCGCGGATCGCCTGTTCGCGCTCCTCCGCGGTGCGGCACAGCAGCAGGTTGGCGATGCCTTCCTCGGTCAGCACATGGCTCACGTCATCGCCGTAGATCATCACCGGTGGCAGTGGCATGCCAGCGCGTTCGGCCAGCGCCCACGCATCGAGGCGGTCAACGAACGCGGGTGCCATGTGTTCGCGGAAGGTCTCCACCATCTGTACCACCAGCTTGCGCCCGCGTGGCATCTCGCCCGGGCGTGCGGCCTGCTGGCCGGCCTTGATCCAGGCGTCGCTGGCATGACGGCGGCCGCGCGCATCCGAGCCCATGTTCGGCGCGCCACCGAAGCCGGCGATGCGGTCGCGGGTGGCGGTGGAGCTGTTGCCCTGCAGGTCGACCTGCAGCGTCGAGCCGATGAACATGTCGCACGCATACAGGCCGGCGGTCTGCGAGAACGCGCGGTTGGAGCGCATCGAGCCATCGGCGCCGGTGAAGAACACATCACCGCGCGCGGCGATGTACTTCTCCATGCCCAGTTCCGAACCGAACGAGTGCACGGACTTCACGAAACCCGACTCGATCGCGGGAATCAGCGCCGGATGCGGATTGAGCGCCCAGTGCTGGCAGATCTTGCCCTTCAGGCCCAGCGATTCGGCATAGGTCGGCAGCAGCAGTTCGATCGCGGCCGTGTCGAAGCCGATGCCGTGATTGAGCCGGTTCACACCGTATTCGGCGTAGATGCCCTTGATCGCCATCATCGCCATCAGCACCTGGATCTCGGAGATCTGTGCCGGGTCGCGGGTGAACAGGGGTTCGATGTGGTTCGGGCGCGGTGCCTGCACGACGAAGTTGACCCAGTCGGCGGGGATATCGACGCGGGGGAGGGTGTCGACGATCTCGTTGACCTGGGCGATGACGATGCCGCCACGGAAGGCGGTCGCCTCGACGATCACCGGCGTGTCTTCGGTGTTCGGCCCGGTGTAGAGGTTGCCGTCGCGGTCGGCGGCCTGCGCTGCGACCAGTGCCACGCGCGGCGTGAGGTCGATGAAGTAGCGGCCGAACAGTTCCAGGTAGGTGTGGATGGCCCCGATCTGGATCCGCCCTTCGGCCACCAGGTTGGCCAGTCGCACCGATTGCGGGCCTGAGAAGGAAAAGTCCAGCTTCGAGGCAATGCCCCGCTCGAACACGTCCAGATGCGAGGGCAGCGACAGCACCGACTGCACCATGTGCAGATCATGCACGCGGGCGGGGTCCAGCCCGGCAAGGCATTCGGCCAGGAAGTCGGCCTGCTTCTGGTTGTTGCCCTCGAGGCAGACCTTGTCGCCGGGTTCAAGCAGGGCGTGCAGCAGCTCGCCCACATCGTCGGCGGCCACTGCGCGGCCTCTGCTCCAGGGCGCAGCCCGCTGCAGACGTGCCTGGCGGCTGCGTTCCAGCGTGTCCCAGCTCGGGTTCATCGACCGGCTTCCGATTGGCGTTGAGATAATTACGCCATAATTACGGAAGGCGGCGCAACCTGCAGCGCAGCAAAAAGAAGGGCCCGCCAATGGCGGGCCCATTCAGGTTGCAGGCTTTCAGCCGGTCGTTCTCAGAACTTCCAGCGCAGGCTGGCGGCGACGAAGCGCGGTTCGCCGTAGTTGTTGTAGTCCAGGTTCGCCCAGTAGGTCTTGTCCAGCGCGTTGCGCACGCTCAGCGTTGCCGTCCAGTTGTCGCTGATGCGGTAGTTGGCGTTGAACTGCACGAGCGTGTAGGCCGGCTGGTTCACGGTTACCGTGCCGCCCAGCGGGTAGGGGATGTTGTAGCCCTGCACCTTGCTCTGCCATTGCACGCCGGCGCCCAGGCTCAGGCGTTCCAGTGCACCGCGCAGGCGCACCTGCGTGTTGAGCTGCAGCAGGTCTTCGGGCGGGTTGGCGTACAGCAGGTCGGTGGCGGCGCGGGTCACTTTGACATGGGTGAAGCCGGCGTTGACCGTCCAGCCCGGCAGGATCTCGCCGTTGACGTCCATTTCCCAGCCACGCGACTTGGTGCCGTTGACGCCGATGTAGGCCGAGGTGCCATCGCTGAGCGAGCCTTCCGGCACTCCCATGTCGCGCACGGCATAGTTGTCCTGCTTGGCCTCGAACACAGCGGCGTTGGCGGTCAGTCGCCCATCGAACCACTGCGTCTTGATGCCCGCTTCCAGATTCGAGCCCTGCACCGGCGCCAGCAGGTTCTCGTTGCGGTCCTTGAAGTTCTGCGGGTTGAAGATCTCGGTGTAGCTGGCATAGACCGAGAACTGCGGCGTGACGTCGTAGACCAGTCCCACGTACGGGGTCACTTCATCACTGACCTTGTAGGCCCCGCTGGTCCCGGTATACGCACCGGCGACGCTGTAGGAGCGGCTGAGGGTTTCCCAGCGGCTCAGGCGCGCACCCGCGATCAACGACAGCGGATCGGCCAGGCGCAGGCGCGCGGCCAGGTAGACGCCGCTCTGCGTGGTCTTCTGCACGCGGCGCGCGCCGGTACGGGTGTAGGTCACCTCGGAGATGTCGCCGTTCCAGTCGTACACGTTGGGGATGTAGTAGCAGCGCTCGCGGCCGCAGGTGGCCCAGTCGCGCGGGTAGTTCAGGGCAACGGTGTGGGTGGTGCCTTCCAGGTCGGACCACTGGGCACCCAGGGTGACGTCATGCTCGCGGCCGAACAGCGGGAACGTGCCGGTCAGGTAGGCATCGATGTTGCGGCGGGTGTCCTCGGAGTCGCCAGCGGCAGTGCGCAGGTAGATGCCCGCACCGGTGGCCGGATCGGGATTGCCGGTGCCGTACAGGCGCATGTTCTGCACATTGCCACGGGTGTGGGCGGTGTTGATCTTCAGCAGCCAGTCCTCGCCGAAGCGCTGCTCCAGGTTGGCGAACACCGTGCTGGTCTCGCGCTGCCAGTAGCTCCATTTCGGTGCCAGGTTGGTCGAGCGCGGCAGGTGCGCAAAGTCGCCGCGGCTGTCGAAGAACGGCACGGTACCCCAGGTCGAACCGACCGGGTTGTTGTCCTGGGTCTGGTAGCCGAGGGTGACCGTGGTGCTGTCGGTCAGGTCGCCTTCCAGCACCGCCATGCCGGCCATCTTGTTCTCCTTGTAGCGGTCGTAATAGAAATCACGATCGGTATAGGCGGCGACCACGCGGCTGCGGAACCGGCCATCTGCGGTCAGCGGCGCGGTGACGTCGGCCTCCATGCGCCGGTAGTCCCAGCTGCCGGCGCTCACCGAGAACGAGGCGTCGAAGTCCTTGCCGGGGCGCTTGCGCAGCAGGTTGACCGTGGCCGAAGGCACCCCCGCGCCGCTGAGCAGGCCGTTGGCACCGCGGATCACTTCGATGCGGTCATAGAAGGCGGTGTCGTATTCCTGGTTGGTGGAGCCGCTGTAGGTCGGAATGCCATCGACCTGGAAGTCCGTGATGGCAAAGCCGCGGGCGTAGTACAGCGGGCGCTGGGTGTCATAGAAGGACACGCTGACGCCGGTGACGTTGCGCAGCACGTCGTTGATGCTGAACAGCGATTCGTCCTGCAGGCGCTGCAGGCTGATGGCCGTGGCCGACTGCGGCGTTTCCTGCAGGGTGATCGGCAGGCGGGTGCTGCTTGAGGGCGGCGCAGCCTGGTCGGCGCGCACGCTGACGCGGTCCAGGGTCTTGGCATCGGCTGCGGCATCGCCGGCGGCGAACGCTGACGGTGTCGACAGGGCCAGGGATGCGAGCAGCGCGGCCGGCAGCAGCGCGCGACGGAGCGGGCGGGTAGGGGAGTGCAGGGACATCTTGGTGGGCTCGATGCGGGAGAGTCGGAAGGGCGGCAACAGCCGGGCGGTACCCGGGGCGGCGGCTTCGGGCTGGGTCAGGTCCGTCTGGTGAGCGCGGGCGGTCCGCGCGAGGCGCAAATGTAAATCGTTCTTAACAACATTACAATTCGCCCGGGCTGGTCGATGCCTGGGACACGCACCGCGAGCCCCGGCAGAGCCGAGCTCCCTGAATGCGAACGGCCACCCGAAGGTGGCCGTCCGTAGGTGTCATCGAAGACCCGGGCTCAGAGCGCCTGCAGTTCCTCGTTGGCGTTGCGCTTTTCCTTGCCCGGCGTCGGCGTCGGCGGTGTGGCCGGTGCAGCCGTGGCATCGGCCGGCACTTCCAGGTAGGGCAGCTTCAGGGTCTGGCTGGTCATCGAACGAATCTCGTTGACCAGTGCCGCACTGTCGTTGAGCTTGCGCCCGTAGGAGGGCACGATCTCACGCAGGCGGGCTTCCCAGCCGGCCTTCATCTGCTCGGGGAAGGCCTTGGCCATCAGATCCAGCATGATCGGCGGCGACGTCGAGGCGCCGGGCGAAGCGCCCAGCAGCGCAGCGATGGTGTGGTCCTTGTCGGTCACGATCTCGGTACCGAACTGCAGCACCGCACCCTTCAACGGGTCGCGCTTGATGATCTGCACGCGCTGGCCTGCGGTGACCAGCTTCCAGTCGCCCGGCTTGGCATTGGGGAAGTACTTGACCAGTTCGGCCTGGCGGTCGGCATCATTCAGCCGCGCCTGGCTCATCAGGTACTGCACCAGGTCCAGGTTGTCCTTGCCCACTTCCAGCATCGGCGCAACGTTGTTGTGGGTCACCGACGAGTACAGGTCCCACCACGAGCCGTGCTTGAGGAACTTGGTGCTGTACAGCGCGAACGGTCCGAACAGGACCACCGGCTTGCCGTCCAGCTTGCGCGCATCCAGGTGCGGCACCGACATCGGCGGCGAACCGGTCTCGGCCATGCCATAGGCCTTGACGCCATGGCGCGAGGTCACGTCCTGGCCCTGGAAGGCGAGGAACTGGCCGCCCACCGGGAAGCCGGCGTAGTCCTTCGACTCGGGAATGCCTGACATCTGCAGCAGCTTCAGCGCGGCGCCGCCGGCACCGATGAACACGAAGCGGGCGTGGGTGGTGCTCTCGGTGCCGGCCTTGAGGTCCTTCACCGTGACGTTCCAGCTCTTGTCCGCGTTCTGCCGCAGTGCCGAGACTTCGTGGTTCAGGTGCAGGCTGAAGTTCGGACTGCGCTGCAGGCCGGCGGTCAACTGGCGGGTGATCACGCCGAAGTTGACGTCGGTACCCAGTGGCATCCAGGTCGCAGCGACCTTCTGCTTCGGATCGCGGCCTTCCATCATCAGCGGAGCCCACTGCCGGATCTGTGCCGGGTCTTCCGAGTACTGCATGCCGTAGAACAGCGGGTTCTTCACCAGCGCCTGCTGGCGCTTATGCAGGTAGGCGATGTTGTCATCGCCCCAGACGAAGCTCATGTGCGGCGTGGGGTTGATGAAGTCGCTGGGCTCGCTGAGCCGGCCTTCCTTCACCTGGTGCGACCAGAACTGGCGCGAGACCTCGAACGATTCGGCGATGCCGACCGCACGCTTGGTCTCGATGCTGCCGTCGGGCAGTTCCGGGGTGTAGTTCAGCTCGGCGAATGCCGAGTGGCCGGTGCCGGCGTTGTTCCAGCCGTCGGAGCTTTCGCCGGCGACGCCGTCGAGGCGTTCATAGACCTGGATGTTCCAGTCCGGCTGCAGTTCCTGCAGGTAGGTGGCCAGGGTGATGCTCATGATGCCGGCGCCGACCAGCACAACGTCGACAGGCTTGTCGTTGCTGGCGGCGGGTACGGAGCGCTGGGTCAGCGGCCAGTACAGGAACACGGCGGCAGCCAGCAGGAACAGCACGAGCAGGGCGAGCAGGGCCTTGCCAAATTTCTTCATGGGGGCGGGATCGTTGGCGGAGGGGAGGAGATCAGGATGCGCGCTGGGCAGGGGAAGGGCGTGAAGAAACAACGCCTTGCAGCATCCTTGCAGAGGATTCTACCCGGAACGGGTCCGGTTTTTGTGCAATGCATCATCCTGCTGGCGGTCGCTCCGGGGTAGACTTACCGGCTGATTCCAGAACGACCACCGGCCACGGAGGGGCCGCGCAACGATGTCACGGATGCTGATCGTGGTGGGTGACGCCCTGCAGACGGGCGGTTCGGTCCTTACAGGTTCCCCGCATACCGATATCGAAGGGCGCGCCGTGGCGCGTGTCGGCGACCGTGTCATCTGTGCACGCCATGGTCCGGGTTCGATCGTTTCCGGCGATGCCACCCTGGTCATCGATGGCCAGCCGGTCGCCCGCGACGGCGACAGGGCCAGCTGCGGTTGCGCACTGGTATCGGGCAAGCAGCAGCGCGCCCACGTGGTGGCCGGCGGTGGAGGGCGCGCCGGTGCAGGCGCCGGAGTGGCGGCGATCGCAGCGATCGTCGCGCCGTTGTTGAAGCCGACCCTGCAGACACCCCCCTTCGCAGCGCCCGGCACCGCCGTGCGCGACGAGGACGCGCCGCAGTGCTGGGTGGCGGACCATGATGCGCAGATCGACCGTGACGTGGACGGGCGCTACTACGAAGCCTATGACGTCAATGGCGACAAGCATGACTATCCTTTCCAGGTCAGCTACCGCATCGATGTTCCGCTGCAGGCCCAGGGCGAGGTGGTGGTGTCGATCAAGGTGCAGGTGATGCCCAAGCCCGGCGTCACCGCTGCCGAGGTGGCGGCGGTCAAGGCGCGCATGGAGCGCGGCATCGATCAGTTCTGGAACGGCCGGTTCACGCTGGACGTCCATGATCCCGCGTGCGGCACCCGCAGCTTCCCGATCCGCTACGAGGTGCGTTGGGTGCAGGGCGGCAGCGACTACAGGCTGATCGTTCATCGCACCTATGACCGGGAGCAGGTGGAATTCCCGGATATCGATGTCTCCGTGTCGACCACGGCCTGGACCTTCGCCCACGAGTTCGCCCACACCCTGGGCGTGCCGGACGAGTATTCGTATAACGACCCGGACGAAGAGACCGTGCGTTACGTCCAGCCCGATGGCACTCTGGATCCGGAGGTGCTGGTTGCCGTTCCGGATTCCCGTGAGCTGACCGATCCGGCGGCGACCATCATGAATTCCGTGGACTGCGCGGTGACCCGGCCGCGTCATGCCTGGAACATCGCGCGGGAAGTACGTGAACTGCTGAGCCGGGAAATCGGCCGGGAGATAACATGCACCGTCAAGTGATTTCGTTGATTGCCACTTTTGCCGCTGCCGCAGCGCTGCCGGCCCACAGCAAGGAGCTTCCTCCCATGATCGAACTTCATGCGCGCTGCGTGGACGATGCCCAGTGCCGTTTCCGCGGTGACACCCTCAACGTCGAACTGGAACTGCGCAACAGCGGCAGCGAGCCTGTGTCGCTGCCGCTGGAGTACATCCGCAGCCGTGGCCCGTCGGTCAGGGTGAAGGACAACCACTCCGAGAAGACCACGGCGTTGCGCAGCGGCATGGCCTCGGCCGCGCTGCGGCAGCAGATGCAGGAGCTGCGCGCGGGCCAGTCCCTGCGCATCGGTTTCCCGATCAAGCCGCAGGAGCTGACACGCTTCGCCCTGCGCCCGATGGATGTGACCCTGCAGTTCTCGATCAATCTGACACCCGGTTCCACCGGCGCCGAGGCGCAGGTGGTCCAGACGCAGCTGCACGTGGTCGACGCCGACTGACCGCAGCGGCCGGCACTCCGCTTGGGGTCAACGCAGTTCGAGAATCTCGTCGCCGGTTTCGTCGATCTCGCCCGTCGGGCACCAGCCGAGATGGCGGTAGAAGCCATGCGAGCGCGAGCGCGGGTCGGCCGAGCACGCAAGGAACAGCCGGTGGTGACCGGCATCCCGGGCCAGGCTGACCACATCCTGCAGCAGACGTCGGCCGATGCCCAGATTCTCGTACTCCGGCAGCAGGGCCAGAACCAGCACCTCGCCGCTTTCGCGGTCGGCAAACCCGTAGCCGGCCATGCGCTCGCCGTCGCAGGCGATGCGTCCAATGAAATCTCCGTTGCAGATGCCTTCGGCCCAGCTCTGCGTCGTGATGCCCAGCTCGGCCAGCTGCGCTGCACTGAAGGCATTCTCGCGGGTACGCCCGCGCAGGTCGATGCAGGCGGCGGCATCGTCGGGGTGGGCATCGCGGTAACGGATGGTCATGGCACCTCCTTGTGACCGGGCGCTGAAGGAACTGCCCGTCTCGTTCAATCGTTGCCGATTGTGAAGTATTCGGCGGTGAAATAGCCGATCTGGTAGAGCAGGGTGGCCGCGGCCAGTCGCAGCTGTGCCCGGCTGGAGTGCAGTTTCCAGCCCAGCAGGACCACCAGCAGCATCAGCAGGGTGTGGACCGGATACGCCGCGCCCAGCAGATGCCACCGGCTTGTGCCCTTGATCGCGGTGTCCACCAGATCCAGCAGCGTCAGCGCGCCGATCACGCCGAATATCCAGCGTCGGCGCTGCATCAGGTAATTGCCGTAGCTGCCGTAGTCGCGCAGGTCATCCGGGAACAACAGGGCGCAGAGCAGGAACCAGGTCGCGCAGTAGCAGATCACGAACAGATAGGTCTCGAACGTCCACCGGTGGACTTCGATCAGGCGGAACTCCCACCACCAGAAGGTGACCAGCGACACCAGCGTCCATGCCACCCAGCACAGATGGAGTGCCGAGCAGCCGCGTCGCTGCGGATGCTCGATGATCTGCGCAATCCCTTTCAGCAGGGTCGTGATCGACAGGCCCAGGATGATGCCCATCACCACGCGGATATGCAGGAACAGCGGATCGGTCTGCATCGGCCCGTCCTGTCATCGGATTCCGCACAGTAGAGGCATGCCCGCTGTGGACGGGATGCATACGGTGTCAGCGCCTGCGCCGCACCAGCGTCGAGGATGCCTCCAGCACCGCGCGGGTCAGCAGGGCCATGGTCTGTACATCGCCCTTCCAGTGCTGCCAGTACAGCGGCACGTCCTCCCACGCGCGCTGTCGCACGTAGACCAGGCGGCCGGCATCCAGGTGCCGCTTGACCAGCGGCAGGGGGTTCATGGTCCAGCCCATGCCGCCCAGGTTGGCCTGCACGAAGGCACGGGTGGAGGGAATCCACCAGGTCGGCGCGGTGCTGGGCAGGTCATCGCCGGCCATGCGCCGGGCAAAGCGCGACTGCATTTCGTCCTTGCGGTTGAACACCAGTACCGGTGCCTGTGCCAGCGCCTGCGCGGTCACGCCCTTGGCGAAGTGCCGTTCGCGGAACTCCGGCGTGCAGGTGGCCGCGTAACGGATGCTGCCGAGTGCATGGATCTGGCAGCCCTGCACCGGCTCGTCCAGGGTGGTCACCGCGCCGAGCACCGTGCCTTGCCGCAGCAGCTCCACGGTGTGGTCCTGGTCTTCCACGCGCAGGTCGAGCGTGGTGCCGGTACCCAGTGCGAACTGCTGCGCCGCCTGCGGAAACCAGGTTTCCAGGCTGTCGTGGTTCACCGCCACCGGGATGCTGGCCTGGGGCAGATCTTCATCGGCCAGGCCCATCCGGTGCAGGGCGTCATGTTCGAGCAGGGCCGTCTGCTCGGCCAGCTGCACCAGCACCTGGCCTTCGGCGGTGGCAGTGGCGGGTGCGCCACGCTTCACCAGAAGGCGTCCGACACGATCCTCCAGCGCCTTGACCCGCTGCGAGATGGCCGAGGGGGTGACATTCAGCGACTGCGCCGCGCGATCAAAGCTGCCTTCGCGGATCACGGCGGCGAGCGCGCGCAGCTGGGCATGGTCGATGCGCATGGTATTAAGTTCCGCTAATGTTGGTTTAGGAAGTTTAGCTCGTCTTTTCTATGTTGCGGCGCGACAATGGCGCCCGTACCCGGTGCTGTCCGCCTTCGCGAGGCACCGTCCCCCCAGCAAGACAAGGCAGTGAATCCCATGTTTTCGGTCATCTCCGCCGGCACCGGCCTCGGTGCCTGGTTCTCTGGTGCAGCCACCGGCATCGGCCTGTTCGCCGTGGTCGGTGCCCAGAGCGCCTTCATCCTGCGCCAGGGCATCCTGCGCAAGCACATCGTGCCGGTGGTCGCCACCTGCGCGGCCATCGATGCGTTCTTCATCTTCGCCAGCGTGGCCGGCCTGCGCACGTTGACCTCGGCGCTGCCGTGGCTGACCTCGGCCGTGCTGTGGACCGGCGTGGCTTTTCTGGCCTGGTACGCGATGAAGTCGGCGCGCCGCGCCATTGCCGGTGGCGGTGGCATGGGTGAAGCCGACAGCGACGACGGCAGCCGCCGCGCGGTGCTGATGGCGGCGGTCGGCTTTTCGCTGATCAACCCGCACTTCTGGCTGGACATGATGGTCATCGGCTCCATTGCCGAGAACTTCGGCCACGCACGCATGGCCTTCGCGGCCGGCGTGGTCACCGCGAGCTGCCTGTGGCTGACCGCGCAGGGTCTCGGTGCGCGCCTGCTGGCGCCGCTGTTCACCAAGCCCAGCACCTGGCGTGTGCTTGACGGCACCATCGCGGTGATCCTCAGCATCCTGGCCCTCACCCTGGCGGTGCGCGGGGTCCACTGACCCGGCGCACGCCCCCCGAACCCACGTCCTGACTCTCTCTCCAAGGCAGTGGCAACGACGGCACCGGCAACGGTGCCGTCGTCTTTTCCGGCTCTGGCGGGACAGACGGCGCCTGCCTAGAATCCGTGTACAGGACAAGGTGTCCATCGGAGCAGGGGGAAGGATGCGCAGGACGATGTTGACGGCCGCACTGGTCGTCGTGGGTAGCGTTGCCGCGGGCAGCGCATGGGCGGTGGATCTGACGCAGTTCCTGCGCCAGGAAACCTTCACCGACATCAAGATATCGCCGGGGGGCGAGTATGTCGCTGCCACCGTGCCGATGGAGGACAGCACCGCGATCGCGGTGATGCGGCTGGCCGACAAGCAGCTCGTGGGCAGCTTCCGCCCGCCGCAGAAGAATCACGCCTACGAATTCGACTGGGTCAGCAACGAACGGCTGTTGATCGGCCTGGCCGAGAAGTGGGGCGCGCTGGATAAGCCCAATCCCACCGGCGAGCTCTACGCCATCGATGCCAACGGCAATCGCGGCGAGCTGCTGGTCGGTTACCGCGTCGAAAGCAAGGGCCCGGGTACCCGCATCCAGCCGAAGAAAGTCGAGGCGGTCGCGGCGTTCCTGGCCGATGATCTGCCCGGCGACGAACGCAACGTGCTGGTGACGGTATGGCCGTTCGCGGAGGATCCGTTCACCCGCGTCGAACGCATGGACGTGGCCAGCGGCAGGCGCGTGCGCATGGCCTCCTCGCCGGTGCGGCGCGGTGAGTTCACCACCGATGGCCAGGGCGAAGTCCGGTTCGTCCACGGGTCTGGCAGCGACAATGTCAACAAGCTGTACTACCGCGAGCGATCGGGCGACAGCTGGAAGATGATCAACGATGAGGCAGTGAGCAAGCGCATCGAGACCGCGATCGGCTTCTCCGCGGATGGCAGCCTGGCGTACCTGCAGGCCGAGCAGGCGCAGGGGCCGGATGCCATCTTCAGCTGGAATCCGCAGACCGGTGAGCGCGCTGTCGTGCTGCGCGACGAGGTGGTCAATCCGTACCGCATCATCCGCCGGCCCGGCACCCATGTGCCGGTGGGCGCCCTGTACATGGGCGACGCACCACGGACCCGGTTCTTCGACGAGAAGTCGCCGGAGGCGCGCCTGTACCGCAGCCTGGAGGCGGCCTTCGGAGGTCCGGTCTACATCACCTCCAGTACCCGGGATGGCCGCGTGGTGCTGGTGGAGACCTGGTCAGGCACCAATCCCGGCGACTTCTATGTGTACGACACGGAGGCCCGCAAGGCTGAGCACCTGATCAGCCGCAGCGACTGGATCGACATCGATCGCAGTGCAACGGTGCGTCCGGTGGCACTCAAGGCGCGCGACGGACTGCCGCTGCACGGCTTCCTCACCGTGCCCTCCGGCAGCGACGGACGCAACCTGCCGATGGTGGTGATGCCGCATGGTGGGCCGTTCCACGTGTTCGACAATGGCCAGTACGACCGCCAGACGCAGATATTGGCCGCTGCCGGCTATGCCGTACTGCAGGTCAACTTCCGTGGCTCGGGGAACTATGGCCGCGCGCATGCCCAGGCCGGCGCCCAGCAATGGGGCGCCGCGATGCAGGATGACGTCACCGACGCCACCCGCTGGGCGATCGCGCAGGGGATCGCCGATCCCAGACGCATCTGCATCTACGGTGCCAGTTACGGGGCCTACGCCGCGATGATGGGCGCTGCCCGCGAACAGGGGCTGTACCAGTGCGCGGCCGGCTATGTCGGCGTGTACGACCTGCCGCTGATGTTCGCCCGCGGCGATGTGCAGGAGCGCGACTCGGGCGTGACCTTCCTGCGCGAATGGCTGGGTGATCCGGCCAAGCTGGGCGCGGTTTCGCCGGTGAACCTGGCCACGCAGATCAAGGTGCCGGTGTTCCTCGCGGCCGGTGGCGAAGACAAGCGTGCGCCGATCCAGCACACCGAGCGCATGGAAGCGGCACTGAAGCGTGCCGGGACGCCGGTGGAAAGCCTGTACTACAAGACCGAGGGGCACGGCTTCTACACCCTGGCCCATCGCACCGAGTACTACGACAAGCTGCTCGCATTCCTGTCGCGCAGCCTGGGAGGCAAGACCGCCCAGGCATCGGCGCCGGCAGGGAAGGGCAAGGCGCCGTAAACGCAGAGCGGCGGCGGATCCACGATCCGCCGCCGCGCAGTGCAGTTACCTGACCCCGTGCATCATCCGCTTCAGCAGCGGCGCGGCGATGAAGGCCAGCAGGGCGCAGCCCAGGCCGATCCACATCAGCAGCCAGAACAGGTGCGCATACGCACCGGCCGCCGCCGCCATGTCCAGCGTGCCGCCTTCGGGCACATCGATGGCCGCCAGCTTGCCGAACAGCGCGGCAAGCGTCTCGGAGAACGCTGTGGCCAGGAACCAGGTGCCCATCATCAGGCTCATCACCCGCGGCACGGCCAGCTGCGTTACGGCCGACAGGCCCACCGGCGACAGGCACATCTCACCGCTGGCCAACAGGAAGTAGGCCAGGACCAGCCACCACACGCTGGCCATCTCGCCGGTGGCGCCGACCTGCTGTGCGGCCAATGCGAGCGGGACGAACGAGAGCGCGCCGATCACCAGGCCCCAGGCGGATTTGACCGGCTTGCCCGGCTCCCAGCCGCGACGGTCCATCCAGGTCCAGAGGGCGGCGAAGGCCGGCGCCAGCAGCACCAGGAACAGTCCGCCCAGATAGGTCAGGGAGCCGGCGGTCTGCGGAATCACCAGGCAGTCGCGCACCAGCAGGACCAGCATCAGCGCGACGATGGCAATGAAGAACCGGCGCGGCGCAGCCGACCCCGGTCGACGCTCGGTCAGGCGCGCGCTGACCACGAAGCCCAGCGGCGCCAGCAGCAACGACAGGATCGACCAGGGCAGCGGCGTGCCGTCGGTGATCACCAGCGAGGGAACGATGTCCTTGGTCAGCAGGCGATCGGTGAACGTCACCCACGAGCCATAGGACTGCTCGTACAGGGTGAAGAACACCAGCGCCAGGAAAATCAGCACCATCAGCGCGATCATCTGCTGGCGCTGCACCGGCGTGCACTGGCTGCCGGTGAACCAGGCGAACCAGACCAGCACGCCTCCCAGCACCACCAGCATCAGCATCAACGCCAGGCTGATTTCGCCGCCCAGAGCGAACGCACCGTTACCGGCGGCCCACATCAGCCACGCCAGTGGCAGCACCGCGAGCACCGCGCACAGATAGATCAGCCATTCACGCGGCAGGCCCAGCACCCGCTGTTTCAGCGCGGCCGGCTGTGGCGGCTCGGCATGCCCGTGCAGGTACTTCTGCCCCCACAGGAACATCGCCAGCCCGGCCAGCATGCCGATGCCCGCCGCGCCGAAGCCATACTTCCAGCCATAGGCCTCGCCGAGGAAGCCGCACACCAGCGACGAGAACAGCGCCCCGAGGTTGATGCCGGCATAGAACAGCGAGAAGCCCGAGTCGCGGCGCGGATCGTCCTTGGCGTACAGCTTGCCGACGATGGTGGAGATGTTCGGCTTGAGGAAGCCCACGCCCATGATGATCAGCGCCAGCGACAGATAGGTCACCGCCAGCGCCGAGGTGTCGCGCACCACTTCACCGTTGACCCGGTATGCCGCGTGGCCTTCGAAGGCCATGCCGAGATGGCCCAGCACCAGCAGGATGCCGCCGAACAGCACTGCACGGCGCATGCCCAGCCAGCGGTCGGCCAGCATGCCGCCGAACACCGGGATGCAGTACACCAGGCCACCGTAGGCGCCAAGCAGGTCCAGTCCGGCCTTGTCGCCGAACAGGTGGTACTTGGTCAGGTACAGCAGCAGCAGCGCCTTCATGCCATAGAAGGAGAAGCGCTCCCACATTTCGGTGAAGAAGCAGACGTAGACGCCCTTGGGGTGGCCAAGGAAGTCGTCGGAAGGGGGAGCGGCAACGGTCATCGACGGCGGGCACTGCGGAAAGGGCGCGATTATAGGCTCGCCGCCACGCCCGTGGCGGGCAGCATGAGGTCGCGCCCGGCGAGCGGGGTCACAGGTATCGCAGCCAGCCGAGGTCGCGCCGACGCGCCTTGAACCGCGCGAATGCCCGCGTCGGCGGGTACAGCACCACCGCCAGCGCACAGGCCACCAGGATCAGGCCGGCGACCGAATCGAGAGCGTACAGGCTGCCGTGGGTCGGCCCCCAGAACCCGAGCGCCGCCAGATACAGCAGCTTCAGCAGATACAGATGCAGCAGGTAGAAGAACATCGGTGCCGCGCCGATGTCTGCCAGCGGCCTCAACGCCCGTGCCATCGCAGGCCACTCAAACAGGCGCAGCCACAGCAGGCCAACGCCCAGGGTCAGCAACAGGAACTGCAGTGATGGCGGATACTTGGTCACGTTGAACACGCTCATCCAGGTGCGCAGCGCGTCCTGCTGGAACTGCCAGGGCGTATCGCCATAGCCGTTGCCGAACCGCAGCAGGGCGAACATGCCCAGCGCTGCCAGCCCAGCCCACACCAGCCAGCGGTGACGCTGCGCTGGCATGCGGTCCGCCGCGAACCAGGGCCCCATCAGATAGCCGAGCGCGATCACCCCGATCCACGGCAGCACCGGATAGGACGTGCGCAGCCGGAGTGCACCGGCCTCGATCCAGTCCCGCTGGTGCAGCACCTTCCACAGCACCGGCAGCACACCGTCGCCTGCCACGCGCACCCCGTCGAGCAGGTTGTGGCCGGCCACCAACAGTACCGCCAGCGCCAGCAGCGCCGCGCGTGGCAGCCACAGCAGGCCGGCCAGCGCGACCATGCTCAGGCCGATCGCCCAGATCACCTGCAGGTACACGGTGTCCGGAGGCAGCTGGAAGGTCCAGGCGAAATTCACCAGGGTCAGTTCCAGCACCACCAGGAACAGCCCGCGTTTGAGCAGGAACGCGGCCGTGGCCCGGCGCGGATCCGCCTGGCGCTGGCCGTACAGCCAGGCCGACAGGCCGGTCAGCAGCACGAACACCGGTGCGCACAGGTGGGCCAGCAGGCGGCACGCGAACAGCGCGGGGGAGACCGTGGATACGTCCATCGGGTCGCTGACCTGGTGCTGCAGGAAGAAGGTCTCGCGCACGTGGTCGAGCAGCATCAACAGCATGACGGTGCCGCGCAGCTGGTCGATGGAGGTGAGGCGGGCCGGTGGCGGAGAGGGCATGCGGACGGCGATGTCGTTCAATCGAAAAGATATAACATATCGTTTGCGGAATGCCCAGCCGGAATGTGCCGGATGCGTCTGCCGCCTGTGCCTGATCCGTGTCCTGCCTGATCCGCTGGCGCTTGTCATGCTGCGGTGTGCTGGACTTGCCGCCCCCTGAACGCTAGCGTGGCAGGGATTTTTTGCCAGCAGGGGCTCCCATGAACCACGACGCTGCGCCCAAGCAGCTCACCTTCCGCGCAGTGGCCCTGGCCATCGTGCTGGCGGTGGTGCTGTCCGCGGCCAACGCCTACCTCGGTCTGTTCGCAGGCCTGACCATCGCCACCGCGATTCCCGCCGCAGTCATTTCCATGGGCGTGCTGCGCCTGCTGGGCGGTGGCTCGATCCTCGAGAACAACATCGTGCAGACCGGCGCCTCGGCCGGTTCCTCGATCGCCGCCGGTGTCATCTTCACCATCCCCGCGCTGGTGATCATGGGCTACTGGCCGGACTTCAAGTACTGGTGGGTGCTGGGCATTGCCGGCCTGGGCGGCCTGCTGGGCGTGCTGTTCTCGGTGCCGCTGCGCCGCTCGATGATCGTCGAAGATCCGCTGCCCTTCCCGGAAGGCAAGGCGGCGGCGGAAGTGCTCAAGGCCGGTGAGAACCCGGGTCCGGGCCTGAAGATCCTGGGCCTGTCGGCGGTGATCGGCGCGTTCGTCAAGCTGGCCGCGGAAAGCGGCATGCGCCTGATTCCCGATGCCTGGGCCACCTCGGCCTACGTGGGCAGTTCCAAGGTCACCGCGTTCATCGGCACCAACCTGTCGCCGGCACTGCTGGGCGTGGGCTACATCGTCGGCCTCAACGTCGGCATCGTGGTGGTGTCTGGTTCGATCCTGACCTGGCACATCGCCATCCCGCTCTACCAGGCGTTCTTCATGAACACCGATCCGGCACTGGCCGCGTCGGTGGCCGCTGCATCCTCCACCGAGGCCGCATTCGCCATCTGGGGCGCGAAGATGCGCTACCTGGGTGTCGGCGCAATGCTGATCGGTGGCATCTGGACCCTGATTTCGCTGCGCAAGTCGCTGCTCAACGGCGTCAAGAGCGGTTTTGCCGCCGCCCGCAAGAGCGGCGGACCGGTGCTGGCGCACACCGAGCGCGACCTGCCGATGAAGTGGATGCTGGTCGCCCTGGTGGTCTTCGTGCTGCCGCTGCTGGCCCTGTACCAGGCCATCGTCGGCCAGTGGCACGTGTCGATCCCGATGACCATCATCATGATCGTCGCCGGCTTCCTGTTCGTGTCGGTCTCGGCCTACCTGGCCGGCCTGATCGGTTCGTCCAACAACCCGGTCTCGGGCATCACCATTTCCACCATCCTGTTCGCCTCGGCGGTACTGGTCGTGCTGCTGGGTGCCGATGGCCTCAAGCCGGTCGGTACCGGCGGTGCACCGCTGGGTGCGGTGGCGGCGATCATGATCGGCGCGGTGGTGTGCTGCGCTGCCGCCGTCGGTGGTGACAATCTGCAGGACCTCAAGGCCGGTTACATCGTCGGCGCTACGCCGTGGAAGCAGCAGCTGATGCTGGGCATCGGTGCGTTCTCCTGCGCGCTGATCATGGCCCCGGTGCTGAACCTGCTGGCCACCGCCTATGGCATCGGCGTGAAGACCGAGCTGCACCCGAACGCGCTGGCTGCGCCGCAGGCCAACCTGATGGCGTCGGTGGCCAAGGGCCTGTTCGGTGGCGAGCTGCCGTGGACCTTCATCGGCATCGGTGCGGTGGTTGGCGCCGTCATCATCGCCTTCGACAGCTGGCTGAAGGCGCGCAACGCGCGCTTCCGGGTGCCGGTGCTGGCGGCCGCCATCGGCATCTACCTGCCGCTGGAGCTGATGGTGCCGATCTTCCTCGGCGGCCTGATCGCTTACCTGGTCGAGCGCTTCCACAAGGTGCGTGCCGATGATGAAGAGGGCCGCGATCGCGTGCACAAGCCGGGCGTGCTGTTCGCCGCCGGCCTGATCACCGGCGAGGCGCTGATGGGCATCGCCATCGCCATTCCGATCGTGGTCAGCAGCCGCGCCGATGTGCTGGCCGTGCCGTTCCATCTGCCGGCCGCGCAGTGGATCGGCCTGGCCGTGCTGTTCCTGGTGGGCTGGCTGATCTACCGCACCGGCAAGTACGCCAAGGCGTAATGCGCGGGGTCGGATCCCTTCCCGCCGGGAAGGGCTCTGACCCCGGGTCCACCCACAAACCGCGCTACGGCGCGGTTTGCTGTTTCTGGCGGCTGCCTGATCACGGCCATGACCGATGGCCTTGGCAGCCCCGGGCTGCGGGGCCTACCATCGCCTTTTTGCCGTCCTGCGGAGATCCCGATGAAACTGCGTCATGCCCTGCTGCCACTGAGCCTGCTGGCCGCTCTGCCCAGCGTCGCCGCTGCCCGTGGCCTGGAGATCCGCGACATGGTAGCCATGGATCGCGTTTCCGCGCCGGTGCTGAGCGCCGATGGCGGCACCGTGGTGTTCGCCAAGCGCAGCACCGACGCCAACCTCAAGGCCAGCACCGCCCTGTACGCACGCAACCTGCGCACGCGTGACGCGGCACCGCCGAAGCAGATCACCCCAGCTGGCTGGAACGTCAATTCCGCCTCGCTGTCGGCGGACGGCCAGACGGTGTACTTCCTCAGTGCCAAGAACGGCAGCCAGCAGCTGTACGCGCAGGCGATCAACGGCGGCGCCCCGCGCCAGCTGACCGATTTCCCGGTGGATGTGGACAGCTACCACGTCTCGCCGCAGGACGACCGCGTGCTGTTCAGCGCCGGCGTGTTCCAGGCCTGCGCGTCGGACCTGGCCTGCACCGAGAAGAAGCTGAAAGAGAAGAAGGACGCCAAGGCCAGTGGCCAGGTCTGGGATTCGATGTTCGTGCGCCATTGGGATACCTGGAACGACGGCCGTCGCAACACCCTGTTCGTCGCGCCGCTGCCGGGCGCCCAGGCCGGCCCGGTCAAGGGGGCTTCAGCGCTGAGCGCCACCCTCGATGGCGATGCGCCGTCCAAGCCATTCGGTGGCAATGATGACTTCGTGTGGTCGCCGGACGGCAGCAGCGTGGTCGCCAGCATCCGCGTGGCGGGCCGCGAGGAACCGTGGTCGACCAACTTCGACCTCTATCGCTTCGATGCTGCCGGTCGTCAGGCACCGGTGAACCTGACCGCCTCCAACCCGGCATGGGATGCGGGCCCGGTGTTCAGTGCCGATGGCAAGACGCTGTTCTACCGTGCGATGAAGCGCCCCGGCTTTGAAGCTGATCGCTTCGGCCTGATGGCGATGGATCTGGCCAGCGGCAAGAGCCGTGAGATCGCCCCGCAGTGGGATCGCTCGGCGGGTGGCATCGTGCTGTCCGCCGATGGCGCCAGCATCTATACCACCGCCGATGATCTGGGCGAGCACCCGCTGTTCCAGATCGATGTCGCCACCGGCAAGGCCACCCGCCTGATCGGCGATGGCAGCGTGACCGCCGTCGATGTGGCCGGCACCAGCGTGGCGATCACCCGCAACAGCCTGAAGAGCAACGACCAGGTACTGGTCGGCCTGCTGCCAGCCGCCGGCCAGCCGATGGGCGAGCTGCGTGCGCTGACACCGTCTGCCGGCGACGTGCTGAAGGACGTCAGTTTCGGCGATTTCGAGCAGTTCTCGTTCAAGGGCTGGAACAACGACACCGTGCACGGCTATGTGGTCAAGCCGCACAACTACCAGGAAGGCAAGTCCTACCCGGTCGCGTTCCTGATCCATGGCGGTCCGCAGGGCAGTTTCGGCAACGGCTGGAGCTACCGCTGGAATCCGCAGACCTATGCGGGCCAGGGCTACGCGGTGGTGATGATCGATTTCCACGGCTCCACCGGCTACGGTCAGGCATTCACCGATGCGATCAGCCAGCACTGGGGTGATCGTCCGCTGGAAGACCTGCAGAAGGGCTGGGACGCGGCACTGAAGAAGTATTCGTTCCTCAACGGTGACAAGGCCTGTGCTCTGGGCGCCAGCTATGGCGGCTTCATGGTCAACTGGATCGCCGGCAACTGGAACGGCCCGTTCAAGTGCCTGGTCAACCACGATGGCGTGTTCGACCAGCGCATGATGGGCTACGCCACCGAGGAGCTGTGGTTCACCGAGTGGGAGCAGGGCGGCACGCCGTACCAGAAGGCGGCGAACTACGAGAAGTTCAACCCGGTCAACCACGTGGCGGACTGGAAGAAGCCGATCCTGATCATCCATGGCCAGCAGGACTTCCGCATTCCGGTCGAGCAGGGCCTGGCGGCATTCACGGCGGCGCAGCGGCAGGGGATCGAGTCGAAGTTCCTGTACTTCCCGGACGAGAACCACTGGGTGCTCAAGCCGCACAACAGCATCCTGTGGCATGACACGGTCAATGGCTGGCTGAAGCAGCATATCGGCGAATAAGCCGGTCCGGCGCCGCCCCCCAGGGCGGCGCTCTGCTTTTTGTAGAGCCGAGCCATGCTCGGCTGCTCTGTGCCTCCTTTCCCGCCAACAGCAGCCGAGCATGGCTCGGCTCTACCCGAGCGCCCGCATGACTTCGAACGCCCTGATCCAGAACGACATCGTGGTCTTCGGCCTGATCGCCGCCACTTTGGGGGCCGTGTTCTGGACCGCCTCGCGGGAGCAGGGGCCGTGGAAGCGCTTCTACACCTTCGTGCCGGCGTTGCTGCTGTGTTATCTCATTCCTGGCATCTACAACACCGTCGGCCTGATCGACGGGCAGAACACCGCGCTGTACAACCCGGTCGCGCGTGACATCCTGCTGCCGGCGGCGCTGGTGCTGCTGACCCTGGCCGTGGACATCAAGGGCATCCTGCGGCTGGGGCCGAAGCTGGTACTGATGTACCTGGGCGCCTCCGCCAGCATCATGCTCGGTGCCGTGGTCGCCTTCCTGCTGATGCGCGCGCTGCACCCGGAAACCGTTGCCGGCGACACCTGGGCCGGCATGGCCGCACTGGCCGGCAGCTGGATCGGCGGTGGCGCCAACATGCTGGCGATGCGCGAAGTATTCGACGTCAACGCCACCACCTTCGGCCAGTTCGCCGTGGTCGACGTGGGTGTCGGCTACGTCTGGATGGCGGCACTGATCTTCCTCGCCGGGCGCGCCGCGAAGATCGACGCACGCAGCGGTGCCGATACCTCGGCCATCGACGAACTGAAGGAACGCATCGCGCGCTTCCAGGCCGAACACGAGCGCATTCCCAGCCTGACCGATCTGATGCTGATCGTCGCCGTTGCGTTCGGTGGCGTCGGTCTGGCGCATGCAATCGGCGCGCCGCTGGCGGCCTGGTTCAAGGCCCATGTCGGCTGGGCATCGCAGTTCAGCCTGGATGCTCCCTTCGTCTGGGTGGTGGTGCTGTCGACCACGCTGGGCCTGGGCCTGAGTTTCACCCGCGCGCGCACGCTGGAGGGAGCGGGAGCGTCACGTCTGGGGTCGCTGCTGCTGTACTTCCTGATCGCCTGCATCGGCATGCAGATGGATCTGCTGGCATTGCTGGACCGTCCGTGGCTGTTCCTGCTCGGCCTGATCTGGATCGCCGTGCACATCGTGCTGCTGTGGTGCCTGGGCCGGTTGCTGAAGGTGCCGTTCTTCTATTTCGCCATCGGCTCGCAGTCGAACATCGGCGGTCCGGCCTCGGCGCCCGTGGTGGCCGCCGCCTTCCATCCTGCATTGGCACCGGTAGGCGTGCTGCTGGGAACGATGGGGTACGCCACCGGAACCTACCTGGCGTACATCGTCGGCATCACCCTGCGTGCGCTGGCAGGGCAGGGGTGAGGGGGTCAGATCCCTTTTGCTGCGCAAAAGGGATCTGACCCCGTTTCGCGGCGCGTCACGCTACCGGCAATCCACGTTCGATCAGCCAGACTCTCGCGTCTTCGGCGTCCTGCTCGAACCGCGCCGAGTGAAAAGAGGGGCGCCGCAGAGTTCGGCGCGTCGCCACGCGCCCGTGGCCAACCGCGCCCGCGGCCTTACGCCACTGGCAACCCGCGTTCGATCAACCACGCCTTCGCGTCTTCGGCGTCCTGCTCGAACCGCGCCGAGTGAAAAGAGGGGCGCCGCAGGGTTCGGCGCGTCGCCACGCGCCCGTGGCCAACCGCGCCCGCGGCCTTACGCCACTGGCAACCCGCGTTCGATCAACCACGCCTTCGCGTCTTCGGCGTCCTGCTCGAACCGCGCCGAGTGAAAAGAGGGGCGCCGCAGGGTTCGGCGCGTCGCCACGCGCCCGTGGCCAACCGCGCCCGCGGCCTTACGCCACTGGCAACCCGCGTTCGATCAACCACGCCTTCGCGTCTTCGGCGTCCTGCTCAAACCACGCCTGGGTCGATCCCAACCGGTACGTATACCCCCACGCATCCATGTCGGCCATCAGCCGTGCGCTGCCGACACCGGGCAGCTGCGCGGCCAGCACGATCTGCAGGTAGCACGTGGCATCTTCCTCGGCGACCGAATCAGTGGCATCGGTATGCACCTGCGCGCGCCGCTCCGGCGGCAGCACGATCAGATGGCAGGCCTCGTGCAGCATCGAATGCACGGGCGTGTCGTCGCGCACATACACGTTGCTGGCGATGATGCCTGCTTCAGGTTCGCCCCAGTAGCTGCCGGGAATCGGCTCGCCGGCGGCGACGTGGTGCAGCTCCAGCCCATGCGCGGCAAGCAGGCGCTGTGCATCGGCGAAGGCGATATCGCCCACGCAGGTGATGTCCACGGCGGTTGTCGGGTCGGTCATGCGGAATCGTGCAGCCCCGCCCATGCAGGCACGGGCGGGGCAGGGGGTCAGGGCTTTTCCGGGCCTTCCGGCAGCGCCACGGAGATGTCCAGCACGTCGTGCTGGCCATCCTTGACCAGGTCGACCTTCACCGCGTCGACGTCGATGTTGACGTACTTCTTGATCACTTCCAGCAGCTCGCGCTGCAGCAGCGGCAGGTAGTCCGGGCCACCGCGATGGCTGCGCTCCTGCGCGATGATGATCTGCAGGCGGTTCTTGGCGGTTTCGGCGGTGGTCTTCTTCGCTTTGAGGAAATCAAACAGGCCCATGCTTACCCTCCGAACAGCTTGCTGAAGAAGCCCTTCTTCTCCACGGTGGTGAAGCGCATCGGCCGCTCCTCGCCCAGGATGCGGCTCACCGCATCGTCATACGCCTGGCCAGCGATCGATTCGCCGTCGAGGATCACCGGCTCGCCCTTGTTGGAGGCGTTCAGCACGTCACCCGATTCGGGGATCACGCCGATGGCCTTCAGACCCAGCACTTCCTCCACGTCGACGATGCTCAGCATCTCGCCGGTTTCCACGCGCGACGGGCTGTAGCGGGTCAGCAGCAGGAAGGCCGGCACGTCCTGGCCGGATTCGGCCTTGTGCGTCTTCGAATCCAGCAGGCCGATGATGCGGTCGGAGTCGCGCACCGAGGACACTTCCGGGTTCACCACCACCACCGCGCGGTCGGCGAAGTACATCGCCAGGAAGGCGCCCTTCTCGATACCGGCCGGGGAGTCGCAGATCACGAAGTCGAAACCGTCGGCGGCCAGGTCCTTCAGCACCTTGCCCACGCCCTCCTGGGTCAGCGCGTCCTTGTCGCGGGTCTGCGAGGCAGCCAGCACGTACAGGTTGTCGAAGCGCTTGTCCTTGATCAGGGCCTGCTTGAGGGTGGCTTCGCCGTGCACGACGTTGACGAAGTCGTACACCACGCGGCGTTCGCAGCCCATGATCAGGTCGAGGTTGCGCAGGCCGACGTCGAAGTCGATCACCGCCACCTTCTTGCCGCGCCGTGCCAGGCCGCAGGCCAGGCTCGCGCTGGTAGTGGTCTTGCCGACGCCGCCCTTGCCGGAGGTGACTACGATGATTTCAGCCAAAGGACTTCTCCTGGTTCTGCATGATGTTGGGGCTGCGTCAGTCCAGCGCAGCGATCTTGACCTGGTCCTGTTCCAGCCACACCTGCACGGCCTTGCCGCGCAGGTTGTCCGGAACATCGTCCAGTACCTTGTAGTGGCCGGCAATGGCCACCAGTTCCGCATGGAAATCACGGCAGAAGATGCGTGCCGCGGTGTTGCCCTGGGCACCTGCCAGCGCGCGGCCGCGCAGGGTGCCGTAGATATGGATGCTGCCGTCGGCGATGACCTCGGCACCGGCGCCGACGGTCGCCATGACCGTCAGGTCGCAGTTCTCCGCGTACAGCTGCTGGCCGGAACGTACATTGCCGAGCTGCATGCGGCCCGGTTGCGGTGCCGTGCCCTCGGCCACCCTGGCCACCGGAGCGGCCGGGGCCGGCTTTGGTTCAGCGCGGGCGGCGCGGCGCGGCTCCGGCGCAGGTGCAGGCGGCGGGGCCGGCTCGGTCTCGACACGCTCGTACTGGGCGCGGAACTTGGCCAGCAGCGGCAGGCCGAGCTGCTGCGAGAGCTGGTCGACCGCACTGGTGCCATAGGCCAGCGCCACCGGCAGCACGCCGGCGCTGCGCAGTCCATCGACCAGCGCCTGGGCGGTGGCCACGTCCGGTACCTGGCTGAGGCCGCCGAAGTCCAGGATCACCGCGGCACGGCCGAACAGTTTCGGGGCGCGGGTCACCCGTTCGCGCATTTCCTGCACGAGTCGTTCGACATCGAGGGTCCGCACGCGCAGGTTGGCGATGCCGACCTGGCCGATCTTCAGTTCACCTGCCTGTTCGTAATCGAAATTCACCGCCACGCTCAGGTCCCCGTCGGCCGCTGTGCCTGCGCCGGCAGCTGCCGGTCGCGTGTCCATGCCACATCCGGCAGCTTGCCGCCGTAGGTCTCCTGTACCCACGGGTAGCTGCACAGTTCCTTGGCCAGCATGCTGGCGCGCACATCGACCTGCGGCATGGTGTTCTGGCCCAGCTCGCGGAAGCCGAAGCTGCCGTGGAACAGCAGGGCGGCATCGGCACCATGGTCGAGGAAGACTTCGCAGGTCATCTGCGGGTAGCGCAGCTCTGCGAAGCTCTGCGCATCGGCGTAGAACGCCCTGCCGACGCCACCACCGCGGCGGCGGCTGGCGACCACGATGCGGTCGATATAGAAGAACGGGGTGTCCAGCTGCTGCTTGAACCAGGCGAAGTTGCTGCTGTCGTGCTGGCTGTCGCTGCCGAAGCCGATCAGGAACCCGGCCAGGTTGCCGTCGCGCTCGGCGACGCGGAAGTACTCAGCGGTTTCATAGAACAGGCGCAGGCGTGCGGCATCCAGCGGAAGGATGGCCAGGCCAGCGTTGTTGTTCAAAGCCAGGACGGAATCGAGCTCGTGCTCGCGCACGTCGCGGATGACAATCGACATTGTGACTCCGTGGGGTAACGCGGTTGGTCCTGCAACGGACCCTGCGCACGATTATTGCATGGGTGGCTGGCGGGGGCACGCCCGTCGCCATGACTTCTGTCCGGGGGCAGGAGCGCTGGTTCAGCCTAAGATGCCTCCATGTTGGGATATCTCAGCCAAATCCGAGTCCTGCGCCTGGCCGGCCTGTTCACCTGGGTCATGGTCGGCCTGCCCGTGGTGTATTCCCAATACGAGTCGATGCTGCGGCACGGCGGCAGCGGTATCGACAGCTGGTCCCTGTGGCTGTTTGCCGCCTACCTGTTCTTCGGCGCCGGCTACTTCTGGCTGACCCGTGGCCTGCGCGACAGCAGCCAGGCCGCCTGGTACGACCGGGTGGTGCTGGTGGTACTGACCGGCTCGGCCCTGGGCGTCAGCTACCTGAGCGGTTCGGGCCTGGGCAGCATCCTGATGATGGTGGCCGCCGGGGTGATCCCGTGGATGCTGCCCGTGCGCAGTGGCGTGATCTGGTTGCTGCTCAGCCAGCTGGCGGTGCTGCCGGTCTACTATCTGATTCTCGACATGCCGTTGTTCGAGGCACTCATGCAGTCGCTGCTGTATGGCGGCTTCTCCATGTTCATGTTCGTGACCAGCCTGGTCGCACGGCAGCAGACCGACGCCCGCGACGAGCAGCGCCGGCTGAATGCGGAGCTGAGGGCGACCCGCGCCCTGCTGGCCGAGAGCGCACGGGTCAACGAGCGCACCCGCATCTCGCGCGAACTGCATGACCTGCTGGGGCATCAGTTGACCGCGCTGACCCTGAACCTGGAAGTGGCGGGTCATCTCGCCGAAGGCAAGGCGCTGGACCACGTGAAACGCTCGCACACGCTGGCCAAGCTGCTGCTGGGCAATGTGCGCGAAGTGGTCAGCCAGCTGCGCGAGACCAGCGCCATCGACCTGGCTGCTGCGCTGCGCCCGCTGACCGAGAACGTGCCCTCGCTGGACATCCAGCTGGACATCGAGGATCCCCTGAACGTGGAGGATCCGCAGCGGGCCCACGTGCTGCTGCGCTGCACCCAGGAGATCATCACCAATACGGTGCGCCACTCCGGGGCCCGCCATCTGTGGATCCGGGTGTACCGTGAGGCGCCGGACCGGGTGGTGGTCGAGGCGCGCGACGACGGTGTCGGCGCGGAAATGGTCAATGTGGGCAATGGCTTGCGCGGGATGCGCGAGCGCCTGCAACAATGCGGTGGCCAGCTGCAGGTGGAAACCCGCCCCGGCGAAGGCTTCTGCCTGCGTGCGACGGTGCCGGCAACCGTGCTGGTGGCCGCCCTTACCAAGGTTCCTGAAGGAGTGCGTTGATGATTCGCGTCTGCCTGGTCGACGACCAAACCCTGGTGCGGCAGGGAATCCGCTCGCTGCTGGCGCTGGACGACGGCATCGAGGTGGTGGCTGAGGCCGGCGACGGCCGGCAGGCGGTCGAACTGGTGCCCCAGGTCCGTCCGGATGTGGTCCTGATGGACATGCGCATGCCGGTGATGTCCGGGCTGGAGGCGCTGCAGGTCCTGTCGCGGCTGGAACAGCTGCCGCCGACCATCATCCTGACCACCTTCGACGACGACCAGCTGGTGCTGGCGGGCCTGAAGGCTGGCGCCAAGGGGTATCTGCTCAAGGACGTGACCCTGGACCAGCTGGTCGGCGCCATCCGCACCGTGGCTGACGGCGGATCGCTGGTGCAGCCGGCGGTGACCCAGCGGCTGCTGTCCGGGCTGGAACACATGCGCAATGATTTCGTCAGCCTGGACCGGCCGGACCCGCTGACCGACCGCGAGACGGAGATCCTGCGGCTGATGGCCAGCGGCTTCTCCAACAAGGAGATCGCCAATTCGCTGGGCGTGGCCGAGGGCACCATCAAGAACCATGTGTCCAACATCCTGTCCAAGCTGGGCGTGCGCGACCGTACGCGGGCCGTCCTGAAGGCGTTCGAACTGCAGCTGGTCTGACGAAAAGCCTTTTGCGGCAAAGGTTTGGCCGGCATTCCCGGGCCCCGGGACGGGCTGCCCCCTACATGCGGGGCGGCCGGATGCGCTACCCTGCCAATCCTTTGTCCATACAAATACGCAGCCGGCAGGGAAACCGGTGCGCCAATCGCGATAAACAATGCCCGCGAAGCCTGCTAGGATTGGCGCTTCGCTTCAATCAACCCGGCCGTGGGATCGGCCCCGGAGACTCCTGAATGACCCGTATTATCGAGTTCCTGATCGCCTTGGGGATCGTGGCTGGCCTGTTCGTCATCATTGGCGTATGTCTGCCGGGCGAGCGCCACATCACCGAAAGCATCGAGACCAACCGCAAGATGACGATCGTGTACGACACGGTCAGCAGCCTGCGCCGCTTCAAGGACTGGAACCCGCTGGTACTGCGCGATCCCGCCGTTGAACTGAAGCTGTCCGGCCCGGCCTCCGGCGTCGGTGCCACCCTCGACTTCTCCTCCAAGGACCTGGGCAACGGTTCCTGGAAGGTGACCGAGGCCGAAGAGAACAAGCGTGTTGTGATCGCCATCGAAGACCCGACCAAGGGTCACGACAAGGTCACCACCTTCAATCTGGAGCCGACCGGCAAGGGCGGTCGCAACGTCAAGATCACCCAGGACTACTCGGTGAAGTACGGCTTCGACCTGTTCGGTCGCTACGCCGGCCTGTATGTCAGCCGCCAGATCGGCGACGACATCAAGCTGGGCCTGTCGCGCATGGCGAACATGCTGGCCACCGTGCCGAACGTCGACTACCGCACTCCGGAAGCGCCGCTGACCGATCTGGGTATCGTACAGGTGCCGGCCGAAGACCTGCTGGTCGTCAACGCCGGCAACGTCGATCGCGGCCAGGACACCATCACCAAGTCCATCAAGGACAACCAGGAGTGGATCAAGCGCGTGATGGAGGCCAATGGCCTTGAAGCCGCCGGTCCGTTCCGCATCATCACCACCGATTTCGGTGCCGAGAAGTACGCCTTCGACATCGCACAGCCGGTGAAGAAGAAGGGTACCGAAGGTGCCACCGGTGAGGAGCTGACCGTCAAGATCGACGGTGGTGCCCCGGTCAAGTACGTGCATGTCGCCCCGCATCGTTCGGCGCATGCGGCCTACACCGGTCACATGGCCGGCCTGGACGTGGCCCGCAACGGCCTGCGTGCGTGGGCAGTGACCTCGGGCAACGAAGTCATCGACCGTCCGTACGAATCGTGGAAGGATGGCGTGGACAAGTCGTTCACCCAGGAAGGCACCTACGACATCTACTGGGCCGTCAAGTAAGCGCTGGCTGACCCATGTAGTGTTGAACACGAAAACGCGCCGCTTCCTGCGGCGCGTTTTTTTTCATCCCGCGTCCGCCGCCGGGCGGGCGCCGCGCAAGGAGCAGTCATGTTCAATCTGGAACGACGTGCGCGTAAGCCCTCGCTGCTGGCCTGCATCGGTGCGCTGTTGGCGGCCGCTTCGATCGGCCTGTCGGCCTATGCCTCGCATGGCGTGTCCGATCCGCAGGCGCAGCAGCATCTGAACATGGCGGCGCTGTATGCGTTCGCCCATGGTGCCGTGCTGGTTGCAGTGGGACGGCGCGCGCAGGGCGTGATCGCACATCTGGCGCTGTACGTGCTGCTGCTGGGCGTCGTGCTGTTCTCCGGCAGCCTGGTGGGCAGCGCGCTCTGGCAGTGGCCTACCCGGCTGGCGCCTGTGGGCGGCACCAGCCTGATGGTGGGATGGGTGCTGCTGGCGATCGACGCCCTGCGGCGGTGAGGGCAGTGCGGGGAGGGGCTCAGCCGTTGGCCGGTTTCCAGCACCAGTGCCAGGGCTCGTAGACGATCCCGTGCGGGTTGCCGCGCGGGTAGCTCAGGTGGAATCCATGCCCGCGGGCGTGCGCCTGCAGCCACGCGAACGCATCGGTACGCTCGAACGATTCCTCTGCAGGTGCATCGCCCGGGGTGCCGATATCCAGTGCGTGCCCGCTGTGGTGTTCGCTGAAGCCCGGCGCGGCGTTGACCTTCAGGATCTCCGCCACGCTCAGGCCGCGGCCGCGCTTCCGCTCGAAGATTCCCAGCTGGTACGCATGGCTGCGGAAGCCGGAAATGGCATCCAGGGCAACGCCATCGCGGGCCGCGTGCAGGCGCATCCGCCGCCACCCCTGCGCCGCGTCGCGGCGCAACCACAGGGGCCGCGAAAAGCGATCGCGGCCGGCGAAATGCAGCAGGCACGGCTCGGCTTCCAGCGGCAGCCCGGTGTCATCCGCGTAACCCTGCGCATCCAGGCCAAGGTGCTGCAGGCGTTGCTGCAAGCCCGCCAGGGGCAGCCATCGCTGCTCCAGTGCCGCAGCGAAAGGGCGTGACGCGCGGGCATCCAGCAGTGCCAGCGCCTCCTCCACGCCAGGCTCGTGCGGTAGACGCGGCACCAGCGAATGAACGCCCTGCGTCAGCACGGCGGCCAGATAGCGGCCATCGCGCTTGCGCCGCAGCACCCAGCGGGCCCGCGCCAGCAAGCGTGCATCGAGGTTGCTGCGCGCGCGCAGCAGATCGGCCGGCCACAGTTCGATGGCCTCGGTGTTCAGCAGCAGCAGCGGTCGGCGATGCATGTCCGCAGCTTACTGCCGTGGCGCGGCTGCGGCCACCTTGCGCAGGGCGTCAAGCAATGCCTGTGGGCGTTCCATGCTCAGCAGCAGGGTGCTGCCGCCGCGCACCGGGATCGCCAGCGTGCGGTGACGGTCGGTGACCAGGGCGAAGCCCTTGCCGCCGCCCTGCAGCCGCATATGCCCGGAATAGAAGCCGGGCATCGAGTAGCCGTTGGTCTTGAAGCGGATGCCATAGCGGCGGTCCTGCGCCAGGTCCACCACCTCGGCCTGATCCAGCAGCATGTCACGCACCGGTGTACGCCGTCGGTACAGCGTCGAGCGCACATCCAGCACGCCACCCACCAGCTCCACGCGGCGGCGGAAGAACGAAGTACCCAGGCCCACGCCGATCAGCACCAGCACGGCGATGCTCCATGCCGCGCTGCCGTTCATCAGGAAGAACGGCGGCGACAGGGTGACTTCCATCCATGGTGCAGGCGCACGCGTGCGGCTGAACTGCACGTACACGCTGATGACCAGCACGGCCAGCACCGGCAACAGCACCCACAGCACGCGCAGGGGTGAACTGCCAGCCAGCTCGAACGGACGGGCTTCATTGGGGCTCATCGTTGTGCCTCCACCCATCGGGCGATGTCATCGATCAACCCCGCATCGACATGGCCGGGCCGGGTGTACTCCTTCAACGAACTCGGGCCGCTGCCAGCGATGCCGATGTGGTTCAGCGCCGGATAGGTCCGCCACTGCACATCGTCGCGCCGGGCGAGGGCCTTCTGCCAGAGTGCCCAGTCGGCATCGGGAACCTGGAAATCGCGCCCGCCATGCAGCATCAGCAGCGGTGCGCGCAGCCGCTGTGCATCGGCGCGGGCATCTACGGCTTCGATGCTCTTCCAGAAGGACTGCGGAACGCCGAGTGGCAGTTCGCTGGCGGGTACCGGCGTGCTGCCACGTGCTGCGGCGATCTGGCTGTCCAGTTTGTCCAGTAGCGCCTGACCGGCCGCGCTGATGTCGCCGTCCAGGCTCAGCAGGTAGCGGTTCTGTTCCGGCAGCAGGTCCAGCAGCGTGCGCGCGGGAGCGGCCCACAGGATGGCGCCACGCGCCTGTGGCCAGCGGCTGGCGATGCGTGGCGCAAGCATGCCGCCCTGGCTGTGGCCGAGCACGAACACGCGGCGGCCGTCGATGCGCGGGTCGCTGGCGACGGCCTCCAGTGCCGCCACCGCATCGTCGGTGGATTCGTCATCGACAGTGAAGGTGCCGCTCTGGAAATCCTGGGGCCGGGCGAGAGTGCGCTTGTCGTAGCGCAGTACCGCGATTCCGTGCGCGGCGAGGCCACGGGCGATATCGAGGAAGGGACGGTTGCCGCCGATGGTTTCGTCACGGTCCTGCGGGCCCGAGCCGTGCACCAGCACCACTGCCGGGAACGGGCCTTTGCCCTTGGGCAGCGCCAGCGTGCCGGGCAGCGCACCGCGTGTCTGCGGCACACTGAAATCAACTTCGCTGTAGGTCGCATCGGCCGGCGGCGGCGGTGCCTTGGCCGCGGGGGCGGGGCGCAGCAGCAGGCCGGCGACCTTGTCCTGTGCATCCACGGCCACCTGCGCGATCACCGCGCCACCGGTGAACTGCAGCGGAACTTCCACCAGGTGCAGGCCCTGCTGCTCGCTGCTGCGGGCCTGGCCGCGCTGCTGCAGTTCGCCCAGGGACCGCCACACGCTGTCGAGCTTCTCGGCGGGAACGGCACGGGCCATCTGCGGGGTCAGCATCGCCTCCGCATCGGCGATGCGGCCGGCCTGCAGGTGGTCCAGCAACCGGGCGGCAACCTGCTGCGGTTCGGCGGCGAATGCGCCACCGCTCAGCAGCGCCAGTGAAAGGGCGAACAGCGAACGGCGGGTCTTCATGGTCAGAGCTCCTTCTTGAAGACCAGCACCGCTGCGCTCATCGGCGCGGGGATCACGATGTTGACCAGCTCCCAGCCAAGCTGGCCCTGCTTGTTCAACGCCTCCTGCACGGCTTCGGTCTTCATGCTGCCCATCAGCGTCGAGGGCACTTCCAGGGTCTGGTACGTCCAGCGCTTGCTCATTCCTTCTCCTCCTGAGGTGGCTTGGGATGCGGCAGCCTGCCGGCCTTGCGCAGCGCGTCGCGCAGCAGGTACTCGATCTGCGCGTTGAGGCTGCGCAGTTCGTCGTCGGCCCAGCGCTGCGCCGCGGCCAGGACGTCGGCGTTGATGCGCAGTGGATAGGCTTTCTTCTCGCTCATGGATGCTCCTGGCGGGGCGGTGGGGCGCCCCGTTGCGAGGGTGATTCAGTACAGCGAACCGGCGTTGACGATCGGCTGCGTGCCCCGGTCCGAACACAGCACGGTCAACAGGTTGCTGACCATGTGCGCCTTGCGTTCCTCGTCCAGCTGCACCACGCCGTTCTTCTGCAGTTCGCCCAGGGCCATCTCGACCATGCCGACCGCACCGGCAACGATGCGCGTGCGTGCCGCGATCACCGCGTTGGCCTGCTGGCGCTGCAGCATGGCCTGGGCGATTTCGGCAGCATAGGCCAGGTGGCTGATGCGTGCGTCGATCACCTGCACGCCGGCGTCGGCCAGGCGCTCGGCCAACTCGTTCTTCAGGTGCTGGGAGATCTCGCTGGCGTGGCTGCGCAGCGCCAGCTGGCCCTCTTCATGCTGGTCGTAGGGATAGCTGGTGGCCATCGCGCGCAGCGCCGATTCGGACTGGATGTGCACGAAGCTCTCGTAGTCGTCCACGTTGTAGACCGCTTCGGAGGCATCGACCACCTGCCAGACGATCACTGCGGCGATCTCGATCGGGCTGCCATCGAGCTCGTTGACCTTCAGCTTGCCGCTTTCGAAATTGCGCACGCGCTGGCTGACGTGGCGCTTGCTGTAGAAGGGGTTGTTCCAGCGCAGGCCATTGTCTTTCACGGTGCCGACGTACTTGCCGAACAGGCTCACCACCGCGGCCTGGTTCGGCTGCACGGTGTACAGGCCCGCCAGCGCGAACAGCGCCACCACCGCGACCAGCGCGCCAACCAGCATCATCAGCAGGTTGGGGGAGCCGGTCGACGCCTTGGCGGCGATGCCCAGCACGAACAGCACACCGCCGAAGACGGCGACGAGCAATGCGCCCGCCAGAGTGCCCAGGCCGTTGAGGGAGGACAGCGACTTCTCTTTCATGGCAGTACGTCCTTGAGGGTTCGAGGCGACGATATCAAATTGATATCAGATGGCGACTACCGTTCGTCGGGAACCGCCGCTGGACCGGCTAGAATGCCCACCCGCCTTCACATCACTGCCGGACCCCTCCATGGCCAAGCTCGGAACCCCCCTCTCGCCCTCCGCCACCCGTGTGCTGCTGCTGGGCTCGGGCGAACTCGGCAAGGAAGTGGCCATCGAGCTGCAGCGGCTGGGCGTGGAGGTGATCGCCGCCGACCGCTACGCCGATGCGCCCGCCATGCAGGTCGCGCATCGTTCGCACGTGATCGACATGCTGGATGCGATGGCGCTGCGTGCGCTGATCGCCCAGGAACAGCCTCATCTGGTGGTGCCGGAGATCGAGGCGATCCACACCGAGACGCTGGTACAGCTGGAACAGGAGCAGGGCCTGCGGGTGATCCCCACCGCGCGTGCCGCACGCCTGACCATGGACCGTGAAGGCATCCGCCGCTTGGCCGCCGAGACGCTGGGCCTGCCAACCTCGCCCTACCGCTTTGTCGATACCGAGGCGGAGTACCGCGCCGCCGTGGCCGCCATCGGCCTGCCGTGCGTGGTCAAGCCGGTGATGTCCTCCTCGGGCAAGGGACAGAGCACGCTGCGCAGCGAAGCGGACATCGCGCCGGCCTGGGAGTATGCGCAGACCGGCGGCCGCGCGGGCGCCGGCCGCTGCATCGTCGAGGGATTCATCGATTTCGACTACGAGATCACTCTGCTGACCGTGCGCCACGCGGCAGGCACCTCGTTCTGCGCGCCGATCGGTCATCTGCAGAAGGACGGCGATTACCGCGAGAGCTGGCAGCCGCAGCCGATGTCGGACAAGGCGCTGGCGCGCGCGGAGGAGATCTCGCGTGCGATCACCGATGACCTGGGTGGCTGGGGCCTGTTCGGCGTGGAGCTGTTCGTGAAGGGCGATGAAGTGTGGTTCAGCGAAGTGTCGCCGCGCCCGCACGACACTGGCCTGGTGACGCTGGTATCGCAGGAACTGAGCGAGTTCGCGCTGCACGCACGCGCCATCCTGGGCCTGCCGGTTCCGGTGATCCGCCAGAGTGGTCCGTCGGCATCCTGTGCATTGCTGGCGCAGGGCGAAGGCGTGCCGTACTTCAACAACGTCGCGGCCGCACTGCAGGTGCCGGATACGGCCGTGCGCCTGTTCGGCAAGCCGAGCGTGCACGGTCAGCGCCGTGTCGGCGTCACCCTGGCGCGCGCCGACACCATCGACGAGGCGCGCTCGATCGCCCGTGATGCCGCCGACGCCATCGGCGTCGAGCTGCGCCCGTAAGCCGGTAGCGCCGGGCCGCGCCCGGCGGCTTTCTGCAAGGCAGAGCAGCGCGCCTGGCGCCTGGGGTCACTTCACATCCACCCACACCAGGTGGTGGTCGCTGCCGTCGGCAATCTTCGCTTCAGGGCTGTTGCTGGCTGGCCAGAACACGCCGCTGCCCACGTACTGGAACCCGGTGGAAGGCAGCACGTAATCCAGTCGCAGGGTGCCGGACTTCGGGCCAAAGTCGCCGGTGGCGTGGAAAGGCGCACCCTTGCGCACGATGCCCTTGGCGGCATAGGCGAGGCTGGTTTCCTCACCCCCCGCGCTGCGCGGGGTGGGGTAGCGCAATACGCGTGCGTTCTCGATCAGTTCGACGATCGCCTCGTGGCGGCCATCGCCGTCGACCGGGTCGTTGTTGAGATCGCCGAGGATCACGAAGCGTGCATCCTGCGCCAGACCTCCGCACTGGCCCTTGTCGTCGCACAGCCAGGGCTTGTCACCCGCGGTGAGATACTCCTGCCACAGGCGCAGTTCGTCGTGGTTGCGCGCCGCGTTGCGCTTTTCCGGGCCGTCGAACACCGGCGGCGTCGGGTGCGAGACCAGCGCATGCACCACGCCTGCCGGGGTCTGCACCGGTACATCCCAGTGCGACTTCGACGACAGGCGCAGCTTCGACCACACGGCGTCGCTGTAGAAGCTCTGCCCGCTGCGCGGATCGACCGGACGGATCGCGCCCGGCATCGTGCTCCACTTCAGCAGCTGGAAGCTGCGTACCCTGGCTTCATCGATCGGGTAGCGCGACAGCACCAGCATGCCGTATTGGCCCGGGTGCAGGCCGTAGCCCCAGGCATCGTTGCCACGGCTGCGACCTTCGCCGCCGACCACGCCGTTGTTGTCCAGGTCCAGGCCACTGGGCACGCCGGTGTTGACCGGGGCCAGGTAGCGGTAGGCGAAGTGCAGCGGCGCGCCGCCGCCCGGCTGCGCCACTTCCAGGTAGCGCTTCTGGAACAGGTCGGCGGCGCGATGGGCGTCGTCGAAATCGAATTCGTTCAGCAGCACCAGGTCCGGGCGCACCTGCTGCAGCACGGCGGCAATCTTGCGCGCATGCGCGCTGTCGCCTTCAAGCTCCCTGATCAGGCCGCCGGCCTCATCGGAGTACAGGGACGTGTTGTAGGTGGCCAGGCGCAGCGATGCGGACGGTGTTTCGGTCATCGCAGGGGTCCTGGCAAGAGCAGGGGCCGCAGCGCCACACAGCAGGGCCAGAGCAAGAATCAGGGGTTGGGTGTTCATGCCGCCTATTGTGCACCCCGCCCGGTGTCAGCGGTTTGTCAGCGGCCGTCCAGATCGCAGTCGAAATCGTGCCAGCGACGGCCATCATAGGCCTCCAGCGGACGGAAGCGGCGCTTGTAGTCCATTTTCTGGTGTTCACGGATCCAGTAGCCCAGATAGACGTGCGGCAGTCCTTCGCGACGCGCCCATTCGATCTGCTGCAGGATGGCGAACGTGCCCAGTCCCCGCGCTGCGTGGTCTGGATCGAAGAAGGTATAGACCGCCGAAAGGCCGTGCTCGGTGACATCGGTGACGGCCACTCCGAGCAGCTGGCTGGGCCGGCCATCGTGGCCCGGCAGGCGCATCTCCAGGAAGCGGGTGTGCGACCAGCTGCCGATCAGGAACTGCTCGAACTCGTGCGGGCCATGATCGTCCATGCCGCCGTTGGCGTGGCGGTGCACCAGATAGCGGTGGTAGAGGGCAAACAGATCCTCGCGCGCAGTGGCGGCGGTGATCCGCACCTCCAGGTCGGCGTTGCGGGTGGCGCAGCGACGCTGGCTGCGGTCCGGCGCGAACCGGGCCACCGGAATCCGTACCGCCACACAGGCATGGCACTGCGCGCAGTGGGGCCGATAGACCAGGTCGCCGCTGCGGCGGAAGCCCCAGCTGAGTGCGAGGGGATACAGGCCGCCCAGGCGACGGTCGTGGGGATCCATCACAAGGTCGCGCGCCACCCGGTCCGGCCAGTACCCGCAGGGGTGCTCGCCGGTCTGGAACAGCCGCAGTTCGTCGTCTCTGTCGCCGTGGATCGCCATGGCCACAGCATAGCCCCAGCGTGTCGCAATGAACGCGACTGTCCGCCGGATGAACGGAACTGGCGACCGCGTCAACCGCCGTCGCGGCCGGGCGTTGTTGTCATTCGAGGGTGAACTGATCACCCCGACGCAACCTCATCCCCAGGAGTGACCTCATGATCCGTACCCCCCTGCTGCTGGCCCTGCTGCTTGCCACGTCCGCCTCCGGTGTCGCGCTGGCGGCGACTCCCCCGACCGCACCGGCACAGCGTCCGGCCAAGCTGGACACCAACGGTGACGGTGTCATCGACCGCAGCGAGGCCGCTGCCAACCCACGTCTGGCGGCCAAGTTCGACGAACTGGACCGCAACAAGGACGGCAGGCTGTCGCGCGATGAAATGCCGCGCGGGCAGCATGGTCGTCGTGGCGGCCATGGCGGCGAGCGCTGGGCCAGGCTGGACACCGACAAGGACGGCCGCATCAGCCGCGAAGAGGCCAAGGCCGATCCGCGCCTGGCGGCACGTTTCGACCAGCTCGATCTCAACAAGGACGGCTATCTGGACAAGGCTGATCGCGAGCTGCGCATGAAGCAGCATCGCGACGCCTGGTTCGCCGCTGCCGACACCAACAAGGACGGCCAGTTGAGCAAGGCCGAATTCGATGCGGCGAAGGGCCCGATGCATGGCGGCCCGCGCCACGGGGGCCCGCGTGACGGCGCCGCACCGAAGCCGCAGCGCTGATCACGGCGCAACGTTCAACGACGACGCCGGCAGACTGCCGGCGTCGTCCGTTACAGGCGACCGCTGTCGAGCAGCGTATAGGCCACCAGGGCGATCACCAGCAGGTTCATCGCGATGATGGCGCTGCGGCCGTACATCGCTTCGTACTTCCAGTTGATGCCCTGCCGCCCGCGCCGCGCTGCGTCGCGCACGATCAAGGGCCGCATCAGGCGCTGCAGCGGTCCCAGGCACTGGTAGTTGACCGCACCCAGGCCGATGGCCATGACCACCAGGTGTACCCATACCGGCGTCTGCAGCAGCACGACCAGCAGTATGGACAGGCAGCAGGCCATCACGGTCCAGGTGTTGAGATGGACGAAGCGCCGGACCTGGGCCCGCTCCGGTTCCGTTTCGGCGTAGGACAGCAGGAAGCGACCGCCCAGGTAGCTGCCCAGCACGCCGCCCAGCACGGCACCGGCGATCGCTGCCCAGTTGTGGGCCGGGACCAGATGCAGGTGCCCCAGCGCCGCTGTCAGCGATCCCATCGCGGTACCGCCGGCTGCGCTGGCGCCGCCCAACCCCAGCTTGCTGCCGCCAATGCCCACACCGGTGCCGAGCAGGATCGCGGCACTGGCCGTGCCGGGCGCAGCGATCAGCACCATCGAGACCACGGTGGTTGCGAAGGCAGCGCTGGGTGCGCTGCTGCGCGCGAATTCGCCGAAGCGCTGCAGCAGTCCCTCGCGGACCTGCGCGCGGGCCCGCGACAGGCGCTTGCGCACCGCCGCATCACTCAGGCCCAGCAGGTCCGCCACCTGCTGCGAGCGCTGACCTTCCCGGTAGTAAAGCAGCAGGACTTCGCGGCTGTCGGTGGGCAGCGCCGAGATGATGTCCTCGGCGGCAACCTCCTCTTCCAGTCGCTGCAGGCGGTCGGCGGCAGTCGGCGAGGGGTCGGCCGCCATGCCCAGCGCAACTTCGGCGGCCTCGCCGCTCAGGGGCCTGCCGCGCTGTGCACGCAGCCAGTCGCGCGCGAGGTTGCGGGTGATCTGCCGCAGCCAGGGCAGGAAGCTGGTGGAACTGCGCAGCTGGTGCAGCTGCTGCCAGCCCTTCACGAACGCTTCCTGCGCGATGTCCTCGCTGGCCTGGCGATCGCCGGTGATGGCCAGGGCGATGGCGGTCACGGTGTTCTGGCAGGCGAGCACGATGCGCCCATAGGCGTGCTGGCAGCCACTGCTGGCCGCCGGCAGCTCGCGTTCAAGCGTCTCGTCGATCGTTGCAGCGAAAGTCGTCATGGCGGCAGCTCCTGCTGGATTGTGTCCCAAGACGGAGCTGCGCGCCCGATGTGACCGGCCCGCCTGCCGGTAGCGCCGGGCCATGCCCGGCGGCTTTTCTGTCCGCTGCGCTCGCCGGGCATGGCCCGGCGCTACCGGCGCGTCATTTCGAGGGCTGGATGCGGACCCGCACTTCTTCCTGTTCCGGCGCGGGCTGCTGCGGTTGCGTCTGTGGGGCGGGGGCGGGTGCTGCGGGGGCCGGGCCACCGCGGTGGCGCAGGCCGATCACCAGCGCCACGCCAGCGATCACCACCAGCAGTGCGATGCGGATCCGCCAGGCCCAGCTGCGCCCGCCGCTGCCGGCATCCGGCGTGTCGCGGAACGCGAACTCGGCCGTGGGATGGTCGCGGCGGGTGGTATCGAGCAGGCGTGCATCGCGCAGGATGTCGCGCGCACGCGGCTGGTCGTCGGCGCGCACGATCCAGACCGCTGGATAGCCCTGCGTATTGCCCAGGTCGGTATAGCTGAACTGGCCGCGCCGCCGGGTCTTGTACGAGCGACCATTGGTCACCTTCACTTCGATGCCATGGCTGCGCAGGAGCTCGGCCACGCCCTCGACGGTTTCCACACGCTGGCTGCTGAAGATCTGACGCATCGGATCAGTCCTTGGCCGGCACGGCGGCCGCTGCAGTCTGGTCGGGAACCACGCGGATCAGGCCCTCCTGTGCCGTGCTGGCCACCAGCACGCCATTGCGGGTGAAGAACTGGCCGCGGGCGAGGCCGCGCGAGTCCTGCGCACTGGGGCTGTCCAGCGAATAGAGCAGCCAGTCGTCGGCGCGGAACGGGCGGTGGAACCAGATCGCGTGGTCGAGCGAGGCCATCTGCACGTGCGGATGGTAGTAGCTGATGCCGTGCGGGAAGGTCGCCGTGCCCAGCAGATGGAAGTCGGACGCGTAGGCCAGCAGCGCCTGGTGCAGCTCGGGGGCATCGCCGACCGGTTCGCTCAACCGCATCCAGACCTGGTGATAGGGCGGGCGCTTGGGCGGATTCAGTTCGTCGCGGGGATAGACGTGGCGGAACTCGAACGGGCCACCGCGCGAGAGCCAGCGCTGCACTTTGATCGGCAGCCGCTCCAGCACTTCGGCCGGCAACGGGCGGTTCGGCTCGATGTCTTCCGGTTGAGGCACTTCGGGCATCTTGTGCTGATGCTCGGCACCGGTCTCCGCCTGCTGGAACGAGGCAGCACAGAAGAAGATCACCTTGCCATGCTGGATCGCGGTCACCCGGCGCACGGAGAAGCTGCCGCCATCGCGGGTGCGGTCCACGTCGTAGACGATCGGATGGTCGATGTTGCCGGCCCGCAGGAAATACGCGTGCAGCGAATGCACATGGCGCCCGTTGTCGACCGTGGCCTGGGCGGCGGCCAGCGCCTGGCCCAGCACCTGCCCGCCGAACACGTACTTGGTGCCGATGTCGCGGCTTTGTCCGCGGAACAGGTTGTCCTCCAGCCGCTCCAGGGTGAGCAGGTCGATCAGCTCGGAGACGACGGGTTCGGGCGTGTCGTTCAAGGGGGCGGCCACAGCAGTGAAGAAGGACCGATTATACCGGTCAGGGGTCAGATCCCTTTCGCCTGGCGAAAGGGATCTGACCCCGCTGCCACGCGATGCCCCAACTTCGGTCGTGCCGGCCGCTGGCCAGCACGACCGCCTACTTGCCCAGCCGCGCCACCAGCGCCTGCAGGGCATTCTGTGCGTCCGGGGCGAACCAGGCCTCTACGAACCGGTCCAGCTGGATCAGGTCCGGGTGCAGCGCTTCGTGCAGGTCATTGCGGGCCACGGCGCGGGTCAGCAGCATCGGCTGCCGCGGCTGCCTGAGCAGGTTCTGCAGCCAGGCCACGGCGCGGGCGACCACCAGATCGCCCTCGGCCAGTTCGTCGACCAGGCCGATCTGCAGCGCCTGCTCGGCCGGCACCAGGGCACCGGTGGTGAGCAGCACCCCCGCGCGGTGCACGCCGACGGTACGGCGCAGCAGGCGCTGGATGCCTTCCGGTGCGATCAGGCCGACCTGCACCTCGTTCAGTCCGATGGCATACGGGCGTGCCGGGTCGGCGCTGCGCGCCATCACCCGGTAATCGCAGCACAGGGCGAGCACGCAACCGCCGGCAGGGGCGTGGCCGGTGATCGCGGCGACCACCGGGATGCGGCTCTCGGCCAGCGTACGTACCGCGCCGAAGAAGGCATTCCAGGTATCCAGCAGCTTGTGCTTGTCATCGCCGTGGGAGAGCAGGTGTGGCACGTCCATGCCGCCGGTGAACACGCGCTCGCTGCCGGACAGCACGATGCCGTGCGCATCGTCGGTCATGGCCTGCTCGACGGCGTGGATCAGCTGCCGGCACAGGTCGGTGTCCAGCGCATTGACCGGCGGCCGCGCCAGGCGCAGTTCGCGGATGGGACCATGGTTGATCACCTCGATGAGCGTCGTCATGCTGCGGTCTCGTTGCGAAGAAGGAACGTGGGCGATGATAACCAAACCATTCGTTGGCGTACTGTTGCTTCTGTGTGCGTCCGCAGCAGCGGCGGCGGAATCGCGCTGTGTGACGGTGGAGCAGGGCTGGGTGCGCCTGCCGCCGAACCCGGCCATGCCGATGACGGCGGGTTACGGGACGATCGTGAACCGCTGCGCAGCGCCGGTGACGGTGGTGGGCGCGGGCAGCAGGGCCTTCGGCGACGTGTCACTGCACGAGACCACCGTGGTCGACGGTGTCAGCCGGATGCGCGAAGTCGAACGGCTGCCGATTGCAGCCGGGGCGCGCACCGAGCTCAAGCCCGGTGGCCTGCACCTGATGCTGATGGAAGGCGAGGGAGCTTTGAAGGAAGGGCAGGTCGTGCCGCTGCAGTTGCAGCTGGAGGGCGGTGGCACCGCCAGCGCAACGCTGACGGTACGCAAGGCCGCTCCATGATGCAGCGCCCGTTCCGCCGGGCATCAGGGTCGGACCGGCGTCGGTAGCGCCGGGCCATGCCCGGCGGGGTGGGGCCGACCCGGGCCGGCACCCACCCGCAGTGCATCAGCTCGATGCGCTGCGGATCGCGTCCGGCAGCGGCGCGCTTTTGCCGGTCTGGGTATCCATCCAGACCACCACCACGTTGCCATCGGAGTACAGCTTCGACTCGTCCTGCTGGTCGACGATGCGATGACCGATGGTGACGCTGCTGTTGCCCAGGCGCTCGACGAACAGTTCGACCAGGATGTCGTTGGGCCACACGATCGGCAGCCGGTAGTTGACGTTGGTCGCGGCCACCACCGGCGCGATGCGGTCGGTCATCGACACGCCTTCCACGCCCAGCATCCAGCGCACGCGCGCTTCCTCCAGGTAGGAGATGTACTTGGCGTTGTTCACATGGCCCATGCTGTCCATGTCGCGCCAGCGCACGCTGATCGGGATGCGGGCCAGGATCTTGTGTTCGCTGCTCATCAGGCGTCCTTCTTCTTGGTCGTGCTCTTGCTGGCCTTGCCGGTGCTCTTGGCGGCCACGGCCTTCTTCGCCACCTTCTCCGGCTTCACCTTGCGCGGCGGCCGGGCGTCGGGCTTGTTGGCCACGGCGGCCGGCTGCTCCGGGCGCGCACTGGTGGACGGCAGCATGCGTGCCAGGAACTGCCCGGTGTACGACTGCGGGCAGGCGGCCACGTCTTCCGGCGTGCCGGTGACCAGGATGGTGCCACCCCGGTGGCCGCCTTCCGGCCCCAGGTCGACGATCCAGTCGGCGGTCTTGATCACATCGAGGTTGTGCTCGATCACCACCACCGTGTTGCCTTCGTCGCGCAGCTTGTGCAGCACGCCCAGCAGCGCTTCGATGTCGTGGAAGTGCAGGCCGGTGGTCGGTTCATCGAGGATGTACAGGGTGCGGCCGGTATCGCGGCGCGACAGCTCCTTGGACAGCTTCACGCGCTGCGCTTCACCACCGGACAGCGTGGTCGCGCTCTGTCCCAGCTTGATGTAGCTCAGGCCGACATCCACCAGCGTTTCCAGCTTGCGCGCGATCGACGGCACGGGCTCGAACAGCTTCAGCGCATCTTCGACGGTCATTTCCAGCACATCGTTGATGTTGAAGCCCTTGTACAGGATCTCCAGCGTTTCGCGGTTGTAGCGCTTGCCGTGGCAGACATCGCAGGGCACATACACGTCCGGCAGGAAGTGCATCTCGACCTTGATCAGGCCATCACCCTGGCACGCCTCGCAGCGTCCGCCGCGCACGTTGAAGCTGAAACGACCCGGTGAATAACCACGCGCACGCGCTTCGGGCACCTGTGCGAACAGCTCGCGCAGCGGGGTGAACAGGCCGGTGTAGGTGGCCGGGTTCGAGCGCGGGGTGCGGCCGATCGGCGACTGGTCGATGTCCACGACCTTGTCGAACAGGTCCAGGCCATCGATCTCCTTGTACGGGGCGACCGGGTGCGAGGAGCCGTTGATCTCGTTGGCGGCCAGCGAGAACAGGGTGTCATTGATCAGCGTCGACTTGCCCGAGCCGGACACGCCGGTCACGCAGGTCAGCAGGCCCGAGGGAATCGACAGGTCCACCCCCTTCAGGTTGTTGCCGCTGGCGCCGCGCAGATGCAGGGTCATCTTCGGATTCGGCCGGTGCCGGCGCGCCGGAATCTCGATCGAGCGCTTGCCGGACAGGTACTGGCCCGTCAGCGAACGGGGTGCATCCAGGATGTCCTGCAGGGTGCCCTGGCCGACGATCTCGCCACCGTGCACGCCCGCGCCCGGGCCGATGTCCAGCACGTAGTCGGCCAGGCGGATCGCATCTTCGTCATGCTCGACCACGATCACCGTGTTGCCGAGGTCGCGCAGGCGGGTGAGGGTGCCCAGCAGGCGTTCGTTGTCGCGCTGGTGCAGGCCGATCGACGGCTCGTCGAGCACGTACATCACGCCGACCAGGCCGGCACCGATCTGGCTGGCCAGGCGGATGCGCTGTGCCTCGCCACCGGAGAGGGTATCGGCCTTGCGCTCCAGAGTGAGGTAGTCCAGGCCCACGTCGACCAGGAAGCCCAGGCGTTCGCCGATCTCCTTGACGATCTTCGAGGCGATCTCGCCGCGCCAGCCCGGCAGGCTCAGTTCGCTGAAGAACTTCAGGGCTTCGTCGATCGGCAGCACCACCAGGTCCGGCAGCGGCCGGTCGGCCACGAACACGTTGCGCGCAGCCTTGTTCAGGCGGGCACCGTTGCACTCGGGGCAGGCGCGCTCGCTGATGTACTTGCCGAGCTCCTCCTGCACGGCCGCCGACTCGGTTTCCTTGTAGCGGCGTTCCAGGTTGGGAATGATGCCCTCGAAGCGGTGCTTGCGCTGGGTGCGGCCGCCGGCTTCGGTGAAGTAGGTGAACGTGATTGCGTCCTCGCCGCTGCCATACAGCACCGCCTGCTGCACCTTGGCCGGCAGCGAGTTCCAGGCGGCATCGACGTCGAACTTGTAGTGACGTGCCAGCGAGGCGATCAGCTGGAAATAGTACGCATTGCGACGGTCCCAGCCACGTACTGCGCCGGCGGCCAGGGACAGCTCGGGATGCACGACCACGCGCGAGGGATCGAAGAATTCGGCCATGCCCAGGCCATCACAACCGGGGCAGGCGCCCATCGGCGCGTTGAACGAGAACAGGCGCGGTTCCAGCTCCGGCAGCGAGTAATCGCAGACCGGGCAGGAGTATTTGGAGGAGAACAGGGTCGGCGCGCTGGCGGTGTTGTCCAGGCTCTGCACCGAGGCCATGCCGTCGCCGAGTTTCAGCGCGGTCTCGAAGCTCTCGGCCAGGCGCTGCTTGATGTCCTCGCGCGGGCGGAAGCGGTCGATCACCGCCTCGATGGTGTGCTTCTGGCGCAGCGCCAGCGGCGGCACCGCGTCGATCTCATGCAGCTCGCCATCCACGCGCACGCGCACGAAGCCCTGTGCGCGCAGCTGGTCGAATACCTGCGCGTGTTCGCCCTTGCGATCGCGGATCACCGGGGCCAGCAGCATGTAGCGCTGTTCCGGGTCCAGCGTCAGCACCTGGTCGACCATCTGGCTGACCGTCTGCGCTTCCAGCGGATAGCCGTGGTCGGGGCAGCGCGGCGTGCCGACGCGGGCGTACAGCAGGCGCAGGTAGTCGTAGATCTCGGTGATCGTGCCGACCGTCGAGCGCGGGTTGTGCGACGTCGACTTCTGCTCGATCGAGATCGCCGGAGACAGGCCCTCGATGTGGTCAAGGTCCGGCTTCTCCATCACGCTCAGGAACTGCCGGGCGTAGGCCGACAGCGACTCGACGTAGCGACGCTGGCCTTCGGCGTAGATCGTGTCGAAAGCCAGCGACGACTTGCCCGAGCCGGACAGGCCGGTGATCACGATCAGCTTGTCGCGGGGCAGGTCGAGGTCGAGGTTCTTCAGGTTGTGCGTCCGCGCGCCGCGGATGCGGATGAAATCCATCGCCATGGGGAATCCGGTTGTGGGGGCGTTGGCTGGGTGCCGGGCCAGCAGGGAACGGCAATCGGTCAGCCTACCGAGGTGACCAGATGGGGGCAATGGGCGACAATGCCAGCCCGGTGTCTCACCTTCTGAGACAGGCCGACAGGTGGGGGTCAGATCCCTTTTCACGTTGTGAAAAGGGATCCGACCTCGTTCCGGCCGGTCCCCCCCAGGCCGTTCAGGGGTTGACTTGACCCGCGGCCGTTGATCTGCGTACAATTCCGCTCCTGTCCGCCCTCGATGGCGGCAGCTCAGACCACAATAACTACAGAGGAAGGCCTGGTCATGTACGCAGTACTGGTCACCGGCGGTAAGCAATACCGCGTGGCGCAGGGCGAAAAGCTCCGCGTTGAAAAGCTCGAAGTCGAAGTCGGCAGCGAGATCAAGTTCGACAACATCCTGATGCTGGGCGACAGCGATGGCGTGAAGCTGGGCGATGCGCTGAAGGGCGCCGCCGTCACCGCCAAGGTTCTGTCCCAGGGTCGTGCTGACAAGGTCCGGATCATCAAGTTCCGTCGCCGCAAGCACCACATGAAGCGCCAGGGTCACCGTCAGTACTACACCGAAATCGAGATCACCGGCATCGCCGGCTAAGCATCAGGAGAAGCAGTCATGGCACATAAAAAGGGCGTAGGCTCCTCGCGCAACGGTCGCGACTCCAACCCGAAGTACCTCGGCGTCAAGATCTTCGGCGGCCAGGCCATCGAAGCAGGCAACATCATCGTGCGCCAGCGCGGCACCCAGTTCCACCCGGGTTCCGGCGTCGGCCTGGGCCGTGACCACACCCTGTTCGCCCTCGTGGACGGCAAGGTGGAGTTCTCGGTCAAGGGTCCGAAGAAGCGTCGCACCGTCAGCATCGTCTCGGCCGAAGCCTGATCCAGGCATCCGCCGGCACCCGTGCCCCGGCATGGGAATGCTGCATGAAGAGCCCCGCTTCGGCGGGGCTTTTCGTTAGAGTAAAAGCAAGACCGGCTGCGCCGGGTTGCCCGCCATCGGCTGGCATTACATTCAAGGCGACGGCAGGTTGGCCGCGCCCATCGCAGGCATCGAAACAATGAAACTGGTAGACGAAGCAGAAATCGAAGTGTTCGCCGGCAACGGCGGCAACGGCTGCATTGGCTTCCGTCGCGAGAAGTTCATTCCGCTCGGCGGCCCGGACGGCGGCGACGGCGGTGCGGGCGGCAGCGTGTACATCCGCGCCGACGAAAACCTGAACACCCTGGTCGACTTCCGCCATGACCGCATCTTCAGGGCGCAGCGCGGCGAGAACGGCATGGGTCGCCAGGCCTATGGCAAGGGCGGCGAAGATCTGACCATCACCGTGCCGGTTGGCACCGTGGTCATCAACGTCGCCACCGATGAAATCATCGGCGACCTGACCCAGCACAACGACCGCCTGCTGGTGGCCAAGGGGGGCAGGGGCGGCCTGGGCAACATGCACTTCAAGAGCTCGACCAACCGTTCGCCGCGCCAGGCGCTGCCGGGCGAGCCGGGCGAAGAGCGCACGCTGAAGCTGGAACTGAAGCTGCTGGCCGACGTCGGCCTGCTGGGCTTCCCCAATGCCGGCAAGAGCACCCTGATCCGCGCTGTCTCGGCAGCGACGCCGAAGGTGGCCGACTACCCGTTCACCACGCTGTACCCGAATCTGGGCGTGGTGAAGGTCGAGAACTACCGCAGCTTCGTGATCGCCGATATTCCGGGCCTGATCGAGGGCGCGGCCGACGGTGCCGGCCTGGGCGCGCAGTTCCTGCGCCACCTGCAGCGCACCCGCCTGCTGCTGCACCTGGTGGACATCTCGCCGATGGAGGGGGGCGTGGAAGGCATCTCCCCGGTCGAGCAGGTGCGCGCGATCGAGCGCGAGCTGGAAAAGCACGATCCGGAACTGCTGCAAAAGCCGCGCTGGCTGGTGCTGAACAAGGCTGACCTGATGTTCGAGGACGAGGCCAAGGCGGCGGCCGAACAGATCGTGGCCGAGCTGGGCTGGAAGGAGCCCTGGTTCCTGGTGTCCGCCCTGGGGCGCGAAGGTACCTTCCCGATCATGAGCCGGATCATGGCCTTCTTCGATCGGCAGAAGGAAGAGGAGCTGGAGGCCCGCAACGCGCAGTAAGGGCGTTGTGGCTCCCGCCAGAAAAGCCCGGCTTCGGCCGGGTTTTTTGTTGGTTGCGATGCAGGCAGCAGCCGAGCATGGGCTCGGCTCTACGGAAAACGGGGAGGCGGCGGAGTGCAGGCAACAAAAAACCCGGCCGGAGCCGGGCTTTTGCGTGTCGCCGGGACGGCAGCCCCGGCGGCAACCGGATCAGGCGGCCTTGAGGGCCTTGATGCGGTCGTTCAGGCGGCTCTTGTGGCGAGCAGCCTTGTTCTTGTGGATCAGGCCACGCGCGCTGAAGCGATCCAGGATCGGCTGGGCAACGGCGAAGGCGGCTTCGGCGCCGGCGGCATCGTTGGCGTCCAGCGCCTTGATCACTTTCTTGACAGCGGTGCGCAGCATCGAGCGCTGAGCCACGTTGCGCGCGTTGCGCACGACGGTCTGCTTGGCGCGCTTCTTGGCGGACTTGATATTGGCCACGGTGGTGGTTTCCTGAAAAAATCGGTGTTATGGGAACAGCAAGCTGGCTAGTATGATGGCGCGGGAAATGTACGTCAAGTCGATTGTCAAGAGGGACGTTGAGTGAGTTCACCGAAGATGTTGCGGGGCCTGCTGTCGTTCAGCAGCATGACCATGGTCTCGCGGGTGCTCGGACTTGTCCGGGACCAGGTGATCACCACCACGTTCGGCACCAATGCGGTTACCGATGCGTTCTGGGTGGCGTTCAGGGTACCCAATTTCCTGCGCCGCCTGTTCGCCGAAGGCTCCTTCGCCACTGCCTTCGTGCCGGTGTTCACCGAGGTGAAGGAGACCCGCAGCCACACCGAACTGCGCGAACTGATGTCACGCGTGGCGGGCACCTTGGGCGGGACGCTGCTGGTGGTCACCGCGCTGGCGTTGATCTTCGCTCCCCAGCTGGCGGTGGCGTTCTCAAGTGGCGCTGATACCGACCCGGTCAAACAGACCCTGCTGGTCGATCTGTTCCGCCTGACCTTCCCGTTCCTGTTGTTCGTCTCGCTCACCGCGCTGGCCGGCGGGGCGCTGAACAGCTTCCAGCGCTTCGCGATGCCGGCGCTGACCCCGGTCATCCTCAACCTGTGCATGATCGCCGGCGCGCTGTGGTTGGCGCCGCAACTCGGCGGCACCCCGGAAAAGCAGATCCTGGCGCTGGGCTGGGCCGTGCTGGCGGCCGGTATCCTGCAGCTGCTGTTCCAGCTGCCCTCGCTCAAGGGCATCAATCTGCTGACCCTGCCGCGCTGGGGCTGGAACCACCCGGGTGTGCGCAAGGTGCTGACCCTGATGGTGCCGACCCTGTTCGGTTCCTCGGTGGCGCAGATCAACCTGCTGCTGGACACCCTGATCGCGGCCAAGCTGACGGATGGCTCGCAGTCCTGGCTGTCCCTGGCCGACCGCTTCCTGGAGTTGCCGCTGGGGGTGTTCGGCGTGGCCCTGGGCACGGTGATCCTGCCGGCGTTGGCCCGCCACCACGTCAGCACCGACCGCGAGGGCTTCTCGCGCTCGCTCGACTGGGGCCTGCGCATGACCCTGCTGATCTCGGTGCCGGCCATGCTGGGCCTGGTGCTGCTGGCTGAACCGCTGATCGCCACGCTGTTCCAGTACCGCCAGTTCACCGCCTTCGACACCCGCATGACCGCGCTGTCGGTGTATGGCCTGAGTTTCGGCCTGCCCGCGTTCGCCCTGTTGAAGGTGGTCCTGCCGGCCTTCTATGCCCGCCAGGACACCCGCACCCCGGTGCGTGCCGGCGTGGCCGCGCTGGTGGCCAACATGGTGTTCAACTTCGTCCTGCTGGCCGTGCTGTATCAGGTGATGGTGCCGGACGCGCTGAAGGCGCAGGGTGTGATGACCGCCATCGGCAAGCAGCCCGGCCTGCATCTGGCGCTGGGCATTGCCAGTGCGTTGTCCAGTTACCTGAACCTGGGCCTGCTGTGGTACTGGCTGGGCAAGACCGATGTCTACCAGCGCCTGCCGGGCTGGGGCAGCTACCTCGTGCGGCTGCTGGTGGCCTGCGCGTGCATGGTCGGCGTGCTGCTGGCCCTGCTGTACTGGATGCCGGCCTTCACCGGGATGGATAAATGGCACCGGATCGGCGGCCTGATCCTGCTGGTGGGGGGCGGTGGCCTGACCTATCTGCTGGCGATGCTGGCCATGGGCTTCCGCCCGCGCGACCTGCGCGGGCATTGATCGTCGCCTGCGGCGGCTATACTTCAGGGTTACACCATTGAAGCGGCGGCCCCGGGTGGGCCGGAACGGGAGTTGATGAGCAGGCTGTTCAGAAGCGTCGAGGGCGGGGAGCTGTTCCCCAACGGAAGCGTGGTCTGCATCGGTGCATTCGACGGCCTCCATCTGGGGCATCGTGCACTGGTGCGGCATGCCGTTGCGCGCGCGCGCGCCTTGGGCGTGGCTGCGGTGGCCGTGGCGTTCGAACCATTGCCCCGTGAGTTCTTCGCCCAGGGCACACCACCACCGCGCCTGACGCTGGCACGCAGCAAGGTCGAGATGCTGCGCGAGCTGGGGGTGGACGCGGTGGGGCTGCTGCGCTTCGATGCAGCGATGGCGGCGATGCCGGCCGAAACCTTCGTCCGCCAACTGCTGGTGCGGCGACTGAATGCCCGCGAAGTGTGGATCGGGCCGGAGTTCTGCTTTGGCAACCGTCGCCGCGGTGATCTGGCCTTGCTGCAGAAGCTGGGTGGCGAGCTGGGCTTCAGCGCGGGCGAGATCGAGGCGGTCGACCTGCACGGCGAGCGCATTTCCAGTACCCGCATCCGCCAGCTGCTGCAGTCCGGCGATTTCGCCCGGGCCGGCGATCTGCTCGGTCGCCCCTACGCGATCAGCGGGCGCGTGGTGCGTGGTCGCCAGCTCGGCCGCACGCTGGGCTTCCCGACCGCCAACCTGCGTTTCCCCAAGACCCCGGCGTTGTCGGGCATCTACGCGACCTGGGTGCACGGTGTGTTCGACCAGCCCTGGCCGTCGGTGTCCAGCTTCGGCACGCGGCCGACGGTGGAGGGCGTGGAGCCGCTGCTGGAAGCCCACCTGTTCGATTTCCAGGGTGACCTGTACGGTCGCCACATCGACGTTGAATTCGTCGCCAAGCTGCGTGACGAAGAGAAGTTCAATGATCTGGCGGCACTGACCGACCAGATGCACCGCGACGCCGAGCAGGCGCGCGCCATCCTTTCCGAACATAGATTGCGAGCCACTGCGTGAGCCAGGACTACAAGACCACCCTGAACCTGCCAGCCACCGATTTCCCGATGCGCGGCGACCTGCCCAAGCGCGAGCCGGGCATTCTGGCGCGGTGGGAGGAGCAGGGGCTCTACCAGCAGTTGCGCGACAACGCCGCCGGCCGCCCGCTGTTCGTGCTGCACGACGGCCCGCCGTATGCCAACGGCCGCATCCACCTGGGCCACGCGGTCAACAAGATCCTGAAGGACATCATCGTCAAGTCGCGCTACCTGGCCGGTTTCGATGCGCCCTACGTGCCCGGCTGGGACTGCCACGGCCTGCCGATCGAGATCGCGGTGGAAAAGAAGTGGGGCAAGGTCGGCGTGAAGCTCGATGCGGTTGAATTCCGGCAGAAGTGCCGTGAGTTCGCCGAGGAGCAGATCGACATCCAGCGCGTGGACTTCAAGCGTCTGGGCGTGACCGGTGACTGGGACAACCCGTACAAGACCCTGAGCTTCGACTTCGAGGCCAACGAGATCCGCGCACTGGCCAAGGTGGTGGCCAATGGCCACCTGGTGCGGGGTGCCAAGCCGGTGTACTGGTGCTTCGACTGCGGTTCGGCGCTGGCCGAAGCCGAGATCGAATACCAGGAAAAGGAATCGCCGGCGATCGACGTGGCATACCCCGCGCGCGATCCGCAGGCCATCGGCCAGGCATTCGGCGTGAGCGTGCCGGCCGATGTGGACGTGGCGGTGCCGATCTGGACCACCACGCCGTGGACGCTGCCGGCGTCGCTGGCCGTGTCGCTGGGTGCGGACATCCGTTACGTGCTGGCCGAAGGTCCGGCGCACAACGGCAAGCGCCGCTGGCTGGTGCTTGCCGCTGCGCTGGCTGGACGTGCGCTGCAGCGCTACGGCGTCGAGGAGGTGGTACTGCACGGCGAAACCACGGGCGCTGCACTGGAAAACCAGCTGCTGTCGCATCCGTTCTATGCCGGGCGCGCGATCCCGCTGCTCAACGGCGACCATGTGTCCGACGAAGACGGTACCGGTGCGGTGCACACCGCTCCTGGACATGGCCAGGAAGACTACGTGGTTAGCCAGAAGTACGGCCTGCTCGACACGTACAACGCCGGCCAGGTGACGCCGATCGATGGCCGTGGCGTGTACCTGGAATCGACGCCGCCGGCCGGTGACGTGGTACTGGCCGGCCAGCACCTGTGGAAGGCGCAGGAGGCCATCATCGGCGTGCTGCGCGACAACGGCACGCTGCTGGCCTTCCACCCGATCCGCCACAGCTATCCGCACTGCTGGCGCCACAAGACGCCGGTGGTGTTCCGTGCCACCCCGCAGTGGTTCATCTCGATGGACAAGGCCAACCTGCGCAGCGATGCGCTGGCCGCGATCGAGACCGTCGGCTGGTTCCCGGCCTGGGGCAAGGCGCGCATCCAGAGCATGGTCGATGGCCGTCCGGACTGGACGATCTCGCGCCAGCGCACCTGGGGCGTGCCGATCGCACTGTTCACCCATCGCCAGACCGGCGAGATCCACCCGCGCTCGGTGGAGCTGATGCAGCAGGTTGCCGACCGTGTCGAAGCCGAGGGCATCGACGTGTGGTACTCGCTGGATGCAACCGAACTGCTGGGCGCCGAAGCGGCCGACTACGAGAAGGTCACCGACATCCTCGACGTCTGGTTCGACTCGGGTGTCACCCATGAAGGCGTGCTGGCCGCGCGTGGCTTCGGCAAGCCGGCCGACCTGTACCTGGAAGGCTCGGACCAGCACCGCGGCTGGTTCCAGTCGTCGCTGCTGACCGGCGTGGCAATCGACAGGCGCGCGCCCTACAAGCAGTGCCTCACCCACGGTTTCACCGTGGACGAGCACGGTCGCAAGATGTCCAAGTCGCTGGGCAACGGCATCGAGCCGCAGGACATCATGAACAAGCTGGGCGCGGACATCCTGCGCCTGTGGATCGCCTCGGCCGACTACAGCAACGAGATGTCGCTGTCGCAGGAAATCCTCAAGCGCAATGCCGACGCCTACCGTCGCCTGCGCAACACCGCGCGCTTCCTGCTCGGCAACCTGGACGGTTTCGATCCGGCCCGGGACCTGCGCCCGCTCGACCAGATGGTCGCGCTGGACCGCTGGATCGTGCATCGCGCGTGGGAACTGCAGGAGAAGATCAAGGCGGCCTACGACGGCTACAACATGGCCGAGATCGTGCAGCTGCTGCTGAACTTCTGCAGCGTGGACCTGGGCTCGCTGTACCTGGACGTCACCAAGGACCGCCTGTACACGATGCCGACCGACTCGCACGGTCGCCGTTCGGCGCAGAGCGCGATGTATCACATCGCCGAGGCGTTCACCCGCTGGGTGGCGCCGATCCTGACCTTCACCGCCGACGAGCTGTGGGGCTACCTGCCGGGCACGCGCACCGGCCACGTGCTGTTCACCACCTGGTACGAGGGCCTGGCGCCGCTGCCGGCGGATGCCCAGCTCAACGCTGCCGATTTCGACCAGCTGCTGGCCGTGCGCGAGCAGGTGGCCAAGGTGCTCGAGCCGATGCGTGCCAACGGCGCGATCGGCGCCGCCCTGGAGGCCGAGATCACCGTGGCCGCCAGCGAAGAGCAGGCGGCGCGCTGGCAGCCGCTGGCCGACGAACTGCGCTTCCTGTTCATCAGCGGTGACGTGCAGGTGCGTCCGGCAACCACCGACGAGGTGTTCGTCAGTGCCCAGCCGACCACCAAGGCCAAGTGTGTGCGCTGCTGGCATCACCGCGCCGACGTCGGCAGTCATGCCGATCACCCGGAACTGTGCGGCCGTTGCGTGAGCAACATCGACGGCGCTGGCGAAGTTCGGAGCTGGTTCTGATGAGCGCCGCCCGTCCGCATCCCAACGCTCTGGTCTGGCTGCTGCTGTCGGCGGCCATCATCGGCCTGGACCAGTGGTCCAAGGCCTGGGTCCTGTCGAGCCTGCCGGAGTTCCAGCCGGTGGTGGTCATCGATGGCTTCTGGAACTGGTATCGCACCTACAACACCGGTGCCGCATTCAGTTTCCTCAGCGACGCCGGTGGCTGGCAGAAGTATTTCTTCACGGCGCTGGCGATCGCCATCAGCGGCCTGATGGCATGGTGGCTGCGTGGCACCGCCCGTGGCAACTGGAAGGCCGCCGTTCCCTATGCGCTGATCATCGGCGGGGCGATCGGCAACGTGATCGACCGCCAGGTGCACGGTCATGTCGTCGATTTCATCCAGTGGTACGTTGGCAGCTATACCTGGCCGGCGTTCAACATCGCCGACTCGGCCATCGTGGTCGGTGCCATCGGCATCGCCCTGACCGGCCTGTTCGACGGCAGGTCCGCCAAAAAGGCGGATAATGCCACTCCGAAACCGTAAGCCGGCCGCTGCCGGGAGATTGAACTGATGGATGTGCTGCTCGCCAACCCGCGTGGTTTCTGTGCCGGTGTCGATCGTGCGATCGAGATCGTGAAGCGCGCGATCGAAACGCTCGGCGCGCCCATCTACGTCCGTCATGAGGTGGTGCACAACCGCTTCGTGGTCGATGATCTGAAGCAGCGCGGTGCGATCTTCGTCGAGGAACTGGACGAGGTGCCGGACAACAACACCGTCATCTTCAGTGCCCACGGTGTATCGCAGGCAGTGCGCCTGGAAGCGGAGCGTCGTGGCCTGAAGGTATTCGATGCTACCTGTCCGCTGGTCACCAAGGTCCACTTCGAAGTGGCGCGCCATTGCCGTGCGGGCCGCGACGTGGTGCTGATCGGCCACGCGGGCCATCCGGAAGTGGAAGGCACGATGGGGCAGTGGAACCAGGAAGCCGGTACCGGCCAGATCTACCTGGTGGAGGATGTGGAGCAGGTCGCCACGCTGCAGATCAACCAGCCCGAGAACTTCGCCTACACCACCCAGACCACGCTGTCCGTGGACGATACGCGCGGCATCATCGACGCCCTGCGCGAGCGCTTCCCGGCCATGCAGGGGCCGAAGAACGACGATATCTGCTACGCCACGCAGAACCGGCAGGACGCGGTACGTGACCTGGCCAAGCGCTGCGATCTGGTGCTGGTGGTCGGGTCCCCGAACAGCTCCAATTCCAACCGGCTGAGCGAGCTGGCACGGCGCGAAGGCGTCGAGAGCTACCTGATCGACGGCGCCCATGAGATCAACCCGGCCTGGGTGCAGGGCAAGCAGCACATCGGCGTCACCGCCGGTGCGTCGGCACCGCAGGTGCTGGTCGATGGCGTGCTTGCGCGCCTGGCCGAACTGGGCGCGGGCAGTGTGTCCGAGCTTGATGGCGAGCCGGAATCGATGGTGTTCGCGCTGCCGAAGGAACTGCGCCTGCGCCTGATCGACTGACCGGGAAAGGCCTCGTCCACGCACGGCGTGGATCTACTGAAACCGCTCTGGTGGGTGCAAACCAGCACAAGGTGGGTGCGAACCTTGATTCGCACGCTTTTGGGCATGCGCGGATGGGCAGCCCGCCCATGACCTTTGGCCATGGGGCCGCGCATCCCGCAGGCCTAGCATCGGAGGATTCTCCGCTGTTGGAAGCCGCCCGATGAAGACCCGTGCCCTGGTGATGTCCGTGCTGTTCGCGCTGGCGGCTACACCCGCGCTGGCGCAGAGCCCGCCGCCGGCCGATGCTGCTGCGCACGGCCTGCTGCGCATCGACGTGGACGCGCGCGATCTGGCCCGGCGCATCTTCAAGGTGACCGCCACCGTGCCGGCAAAACCCGGCCCGATGACCCTGCTGTACCCGCAGTGGATTCCCGGCAACCATTCGCCCACCGGCCCGATCGACAAGCTCGCTGGCCTGCGTGTCACGGCCAATGGCAGGCCGCTGGCCTGGCAGCGCGACCAGTACAACGTCTATGCGTTCAAGGTCGATGTGCCGGAGGGCGTCAGCGAGATCGTGGCGCAGTTCGATTTCCTGTCCTCGCAGGGCGGCAACCAGGGCCGCGTGGTGATGACGCCGGAAATGCTCAACCTGCAGTGGAACGCCAACGCGCTGTATCCGGCCGGGGTCGATGCACGCCATCTGCAGGCCCAGGCCAGCGTGACCCTGCCGAAGGGCTGGAGCTATGCCACCGCGCTCGAAACAGTCCGGCGCGACGGTGACACGGTGGTGTTCAAGCCGATCACTTTCGACCATCTGGTCGATTCGCCGCTGTTCGCCGGTGAGCATTACCAGCGCATCGATCTGGACCCGGGCGCCAAGGCGCCGGTGCACCTGAACGTGTTCGCCGATGAAGCGAAGTCGCTGAAGCCCACCGAGGCACAGATCAAGGCGCACCGCGCCCTGGTGCAGCAGGCTGACCGCTTGTACGGCGCGCGCCACTACGACCATTACGAGTTCCTGCTGGCATTGACCGACCGACTGGGCGGCATCGGGCTGGAGCATCATCGCTCCAGCGAGAACAGCGCTGCGCCGGGCTACTTCACCGAGTGGGATGACTCGGCATGGATGCGTGACCTGCTGCCGCACGAGTACACGCATTCCTGGAACGGCAAGTATCGCCGTGGCGCGGACCTGGCAACCGACAACTTCAACGTTCCGATGGGTGACAGCCTGCTGTGGGTGTACGAAGGCCAGACCCAGTTCTGGGGCCAGGTGCTGGCCGCCCGCTCGGGGTTGTGGTCTACCGATCAGGCGCGCGACATGCTGGCCAATGTTGCGGCGACCTATGATCGCGGTCGCCCGGGACTGGCCTGGCGGCCACTGCAGGACACCACCAACGACCCGACCATCGCCCAGCGGCGCACACTGCCGTATCGCAATTACCAGATGAGCGAGGACTACTACTCCGGCGGCCAGATGCTGTGGCTGGAAGTGGAGGGCAGGCTGCGCGCGCTGACCGGAAACCGGCGCAGTCTGGATGATTTTGCCCGTGCCTTCTTTGGCCTAGGCAACGGTGACTGGGACGTCAATCCATATACGTTCGACGACGTGGTGGCGACCTTGAACGCCATCGCTCCGTACGACTGGGCCGGATTCCTGCGGCAGCGCCTGGACGGCCATGGGTCGCTGACCGGCGGTCTGGAACTGGCCGGCTGGAAGCTGGTCTACCGCGACGCGCCGAACGATGCCTACAAGGCACAGGAAAAACGCGCCAAGGCGGCGCTGCTGGCGTACTCGCTCGGTGCGACGGTGATGGACAGCGGTGTGGTCGGCGACGTGATCTGGGACAGTCCCGCCTTCAATGCAGGCCTGGCGCCGGGCATGAAGGTGATCGCCATCGGTGACCGCGAGTACAGCAGCGAGCGGTTGAAGGACGCGGTTGCCGTTGCCGCCACCAACAAGGCGCCGATCACGCTGCTGGTCAAGCAGTTCGACCGCATCGTGCCGATCCGGATCGACTATCACGGTGGCCTGCAGTATCCGGTGCTGGAGCGCATTCCCGGCCGCCCGGATCAGCTGGCCGAGCTGTGGAAGCCGCGATGAGACCACGCCTGGGCGGCAGTGCGGTCCTGCTGCTGGCGGTGCTGGCCATCGTCGGTGCATTCCTGCCCGGCGAAGGCCGCTGGCTGCACTGGCTGGCAAAGCCGACAGCGACCCTGCTGATCGCGGCGATGGTATGGCAGGTGCATCCTGCTGGATCGCCGTCGTACCGTCGCGCGGTGCTGGCGGGCATGCTGCTCTCGTGCGCAGGCGACATCGCGCTGATGCTGCCGATGGATGCCTTCGTCCCCGGCCTGCTGGCGTTCCTGCTGGCCCACCTCTGCTACATCGTCGCCTTCCGCGATGGTCTGCGCGCGGGTCGCGGCCTGGTCGCCGCAGGGGGACTTCTGGGTGTGTTCGCCGCGCTCAACGTGTCCGGTCTATGGCCGCATCTGCCGGCGCCGATGCGCATCCCTGTGCTGGCCTATGTGGTGGTACTGGCGTGCATGGCGATCCTGGCGCTGGCGCGGCAGTGGACCCGCCCGCGACCGGACGCTGTCGAAGCGGGCAGCGCACGCTGGGCAGCGGCCGGCGCCCTGCTGTTCGTCGCCAGCGATTCACTGCTGGCCTGGGACCGCTTCGCCGGTGGCCTGCCGCTGGCAAGCCTGCTGGTGCTGTCCACCTACTACGCGGCGCAGTACGCGATCGCACGATCGGTGCGCTAGCTACTCGACGTCGCCCGCGTTCTCGCAGGTCCGCTGCCGCGGGCACAGGCGATCCAGCAGTGCCAGTGTCACCCCGTTGCTCCAGCCGAAGCCATCCTGCAGCGGATACTCGCCGCCACCCCCTCCGCCCGCGGAGCCATCGACCACGTACTTCTCCACCAGCTTGCCTTGCCGATCGTAGACGGACTGCACGGTGCGCAGGAAGCGCACTCCCAGCTGCCGCGCCAGGCGCTCCTGACCGTAGTGCTGCAGGCCATCGACGGCCACCCACTGCAGCGGTGCCCACCCGTTCGGCGCGTCCCACTGCTGGCCGCTGACGAGGGTGGTGGTCAGCAGGCCGCCCTCACGCATCAATTGTGCTTCGGCTGCGTCGGCGCTGCGTCGCGCCTGCTCATCGGTGGCGATCTTCAACCACAACGGATACAGCGCGGCAGCGGTCAGGGCAGGGCGCAGCTGTCCGCTGCGCAGATCGTGATCGGCATACCAGCCCTGCGCCGCATCCCACAGCAGGCGATTGATGGCACTGCGCCGGGCCTCGGCCCGGGCCGAGTAGTCGCGGGCCGAGGCGCGGTCGCCGGCCACGCGGCTGGCCCGGGCGATGGTCTGCTCGAGGTGGTACAGCAGACTGTTCAGGTCGACTGGAACGATCGACGTGGTCTGGATGCTGGACAGTGCACTGGGGTCGTCCATCCATCGCGAGCTGAAATCCCAGCCGGATTCGGCGCCGGCGCGAAGGTCGCGGTACACCTGCGAGGGTGCCCGCTGCGGTGCCTGTGCCGCCGTCGCCAGATCGTCCGTCCACGATTCGCTGCGTGGCACCGCGCGAGCATCCCAGTAGCGGTTGAGCAGGTCGCCATTGGGCATGCGCACCACGCGCTCGCGTGCCTGGCCGGGCGCAAGGCCATCGGCGCCCCGCATCCAGAAGTCGTGCTCGGTGCGCAGCTGTGTCAGATAACGGCGGTACGCCTGATCGCCTTCGTGCGCGGCCAGCAGGGTCACCATCAGACTGAAGAACGGCGGCTGCGAGCGGCTCAGGTAGTAACTGCGGTTGCCGTTGGGAATGTGCCCGTACTGGTCGAGCTGCCACGCGAAGTTGTCGACCATCGCGCGGACCTGGGGCCAGCGGCCACTGGAGGCCAGTCCCAGCATCGTGAAGTAGCTGTCCCAGTAATACACCTCGCGGAAGCGTCCACCGGGCACCACATACGCGTGCGGCAGCGGCAGCAGCGAGCCATGGGGATCGACCGCCGTGGACTGCCGGGTCAGCACGGGCCACAGGCTTTCGATATGCGCGCGCAGGCTCTGGCCGGCGGGTGAGACGTAGGGCGCAGGTCCACCGGGCAGGTCGAAGGCCCTGTCGACGAAGGCCTGCAGCGTGTAGCCAGGCTCTCGCTGCGCGCGCTGCCAGTCAGCCAGCAGTGCAGCCGGCGACTGTCGCGGCACAGCATCGGCAAAGGTCTTCTGGTCGGGGAACAGATGCGCGCGCTGGACCTGCTGGAAAAGCGGCTGCCAGGCCTGGTCCGGTGGCGCAGGGGTCGATGCGGGTGAGCCGGCGCATGCCGCGCCGGCACTGAGCAACAGGGCCAGTACGCAGACGACCGGGCGGATCGAAGGACGCATGACGTACCTCACGGTGGGCGTGGGCCCACCCTAGCGTGCCGCCCGTGTCACCCGCGTGTGGATGCCAGCGGCCTCAACGGAACTGCAGGGTCAGCAGGAAATAGCGGCCCAGCGGATCATCCAAGCCCGGCAACTGTCCGCCGTTGCCGACCAGATAGTTCACCGGCTGCCGGTCAAGCACGTTGTGCACGTCCAGCGCGGCGATCACCCGCGGCCCCAACCTGCGCGCCATGTGCAGGTTCCAGCGCAGCTGCCGTGGATTCATGCAATGGTTCATCTCGCGCTGGTCATCGGGGCATTCCGCACCGGGCAGCCAGGCGCGCGTGCGTCCCACCTGGTTGCCGCGCAATGCCACGTCCCATGCCGTGTTCTGCCATTGCACGGTGAGGATCGCGGCCATGGCCGGCGTGGCATGGCCGCGAAGATCCACGCTGCCATCCTGCCCTCGTTCGCGGCGCAGCGCCTGCTGTTTCAGCGCGTCCAGTGAGAAAAGCCACTGGCCGGTGTCATCGGTGTCGACGCGGTATTCGCCGCGCATTACCCAATTGCGCGACGTCGTGCGGCCGATGTTGTCGAATGACAGGCGAAGACTGCTCAGCCGCCCTTCGTCATCCAGCTCCCACGTGCTGCGGTTCCATGCCGCGTCGGTGGGCCGAAGGGCAAGGATCTCGTTGCGCAGCTCGACGATGTTGTGGGTCAGTGACAGCGAGAACACGTCGTTGGGCGTCCACGTGGCTGCCAGCGAATGGCTGCGTGAACGCTCCGCCTTCAGCGCGTCGTTCTCGGCGACCTCCACGTTGACCAGGCAGCTGCCGTCGATCGCGGGCTGTGCGCAGGGCGGCAGGCCCGGCGAGGCCGGCAGCGCGACCAGGCCGAAGTAGCCAGGGGGGCGTCGCTGCTCGAACAGGCTGGGCGCACGGTAGCCTTGTCCGCTGGTCAGCAGGAACGACCAGTGGGGCGTTGGACTCCAGCGCAGTCCCGCGCGTGGCGAGAACGCCAGGTAATCGCCATCGCGGTCCCAGCGTGCGGCCACGTCCATGCGCAGCGAGCGGCTGAGCGGCAGGCCGACCTCGGCATAGGTGGCTCCGCTGCGACGTGACAGGCGTCGCTGCTGCTGGGGCAGGCCCAGTGCCAGATCGCCCTGGATCAACAACGGATCGGGTAACGAGGCCCATGCTTCGTAGCGCAGATCGACGCCGGTGGCCAGCTGGGCCGGCCCTCCAGGCAACTGCATCAGTTGCCGCTGCATGCCCCACCAGCCCTGCCACTGGTCAGTGCGCCCACGATTGCGGATCGACGGGAACAGCTGTTGCGCTTTGTCCGCACGCAGCGAGGTAAAGCCGGGAAGGTAGTCCAGTGTCTCGGCGGCGTGCAGCAGCGGTTCGGTGCGCACGGTGCCCGGCGTGACCAGGGTGACCTGGCTGCGTTGCGCGCTGATGCCCGCATCCCAGCTGCGTGACTGCTGCTCGCGACCGATACCCAGGGTGATGTCGGCATCGCTGGCGCGCACGTGCGGGCGCACGCTTCCGGCCTCGCGCAGCACGCTGTTGAACGTGATGCCGTACAGGCCGATGGCAACGGCGGTCGGCCCCAGGTCGAAACGCTGCCGATTGTGACTGCCACGTGCTTCCAGATAGGCGTAGCGTCCTTCGCCACGCTCGTGCCGGTAACGCAGGTAGGCCGAGGCAGTATCCGACGCGGGCTGCAGCGAGCGCGGCCGCGCGCTGTCGAACCAGCAGCCATCCTCACGCTGCATCAAGGGACCTTCGCAGAGTTCGGCGGGGATGTACGCGCCGTCGTAGAACGCGCCGATCGGATACAACGACGTTTCCGCATGCCACGCACGGCGATCGCCGGCCACGTGCTCGATGCGATGCAGGTCCAGGCCGGCGAACCAGCGGTCCCCACCTTCGCGTACGCCGCCGTTGGCGATCTGCAGGCGATTCTGCTGCGCGTCGCCGCGGCTGCTGATGCCCGATTGCACCGTCGCCTCCGGGCCTTCGGCCTGTTCGCGCAGGATGATGTTGACCACGCCGGACATCGCGTCGGCACCATAGATGGCCGACGCGCCTCCGCGCACCAGCTCGATGCGTTCGATGAAACTCAGGGGAATGCCGCCCAGATCGGTGAGCCCGCCCTGTTCCAGCGACACCATCGGATAGCGTGGCAGCCGCCGGCCGTTGACCAGGAACAGGGTCGCACGCGGCCCCATGCCATCCAGGCTGGTGGTGGCTGCAGCGCCCACCGGCAGATACTGCGAATCGCCGCCGCGCGACGTGGTCATCGCCGGGTGGCCGTTCATGCCGGGAAGGTGTCGCAACAGGTCGAACAGGCTGCCGTAACCACTGCGCAGGATGTCTTCGCGATCGATGATCGTCATCGGCAGCGTCGTCTGCACGGAGGTGCGCGGCAGGCGGCTGCCGGTGACGTGTACCGGCGCCAGTTCCACCTGCGCGGGGGCCAGTGCGACGGGCGGCGGCGGCTTGGGCGACGTCACGGTCGGGGCACGTGCAGGGGGCGCGGCAGAAGCAGCGACGCGGCGGATGACAAACGCCCCCGAGGGTGTGCGCAGGATGTTCACCGGCATCCCGGAGACCAGCTGCTTGAGAGCGATCGCCGGTGCCTGTCGGCCGTCGGCGCCGGGGGTGTGCAGGCCCGTCAGCTCGCGGGCGTCGAATACCAGGGCGATGCCGCTCTGGCGTGCCCATTGCTGCAGTGCCGGTGCCAGCGGGCCGGGTGCGATGTGGTAGTCGACATTGGCGGGTTGCTGGCCGGCGTGGGCCGGCGCGGCGCTGGCAGCGCCGAACATGACCCACAGCAGCCCCCGGAGCAGCCCCCACTGCAGCGCGCCCGGTCCTGCCATCACCGCCTTTCTCCTCAGTAGGTACGCCGCAGTTCCAGCGCGCCATCCGGGCGCGCCTGGCCGGCAACCGACCATCCCAGCTCCAGCGCAGACAGCAGTTCCTCTGCGTCGCCTGCACGGAAGGTGCCGCTGACCGCGAGACTGGCGATCTCCGGATCGGCGATCACCATCTGCGTGCGGCCGTAGCGGTTCATGCGTTCGACCACGGTCGCCAGGGGAGTGGCATCGAACACCAGCCGTCCCTGCAGCCAGGCCTCAGCCGCTTCGGTCGAGGCGAGCGCAGGGCCCGGCTGGATCCGCCCGGAGGGCAGTACCTGCAGCTGCTGGCCCGGGGCCAGCGTGTGCTGCGCGCTGCCGCTGGTGACCTCCACTGCGCCTTCCAGCAGGGCGACCTCGACATGGCCGTCGCGCAGGCGCTCCACCTGGAAGGTGGTTCCGATATCGCGGATCGAACTGTTGCCTGCCTGCACGCGCAGGGCCTTGCGCGACGGTGCCACCTGCAGTTGCAGCCGACCCTGCTCCAGGACCAGTTCCCGATGGCGCCAGCCCATGCGCACGGTCATCGTGGTCCCTGCGTCCAGGATGGCGGAGCTGCCATCGGCCAGCGTCTGTTGGCGGGGAGCAAGGCTGTCGTTGGCATAGATGCGGGGCGTGGGATTGCCATCGGTGGCGACCATCCAGCCCATGCCGATGGCCAGACAGAGCGCCGCCGCAGCAGCGACGCCGGGCAGCCAGCGGCGCCGGGCCGGATGCGCGGCGCGCGCCGCCGCCGTGCGCAGCCAGGGATCCTGGGCCAGGCCCGCACTCTGCTGATAGAGCGTTTCGGCCTGTACCCACGCCTTGACGTGGCGGGTGTCCTCCGCCAGCCAGTCTTCGAAGCGCTCGCGTTCCTCGGGCGTGCAGTCGTGTGCCTCCAGGCGCGCCACCCAGGCGCTGGCGCGCTCGAACACTCCCGCCTCTTCCGTGTGCCGGGTGCTGATCATTCGTTGTCCCTGTCGTTGTGCAGCGGGTGTGGCCCCAGCTCCTGGCGCAGGCCCTGCAGTGCACGGGCGATGTGTTTTTCCACGGTCTTGGCGGTGATGCCACAGTGCTGCGCGATCTGCGTGTAGCTCATCCCGGTGATCCGGTTGAGCAGGTACACCTCGCGCGCGCGCTCCGGCAGTTTGAACAGGGCCTGCCGGAGCAGGGCGAGCATCTGCCCGGATTCGGCCTGGCGCAGCGGGTCGGCTGACGTGCTGGAGGGCTCGTCGCTGCCATCGCGCTCGGCCAGCGACAGATGCGGTCTCGCCTGCGGCGAGCGGCCGCGGTCTGCCAGGCGGTTGCGGGCGATACGATACAGCAGCAGGCGCAGCTCCTCGGTGCCGTGCGCGCGATAGCGGATCAACCGTTCCATGCAGTCCTGGGCGATGTCCTCCGCATCCTCCGGGCCCACCCCACGGGTACGCAGGAAAGTGCACAACGGCGCGCGCTCTTCCCTTACGAACGTGATGAAGGCGTCCGGAGGCCCAGGCGGATCCGGTGCGCGATGGATCAGGGGGGACGAAGCGGACAGGGCTGGCCTCGGGCAACGATGGGGGGGGGGCGTCACCGAGTTTTACGCGACGATGACCGGATGGGGAAGAGCCGCCAGCCTGCACGTGTCGATCATGAATTCGTTCACCTTTCACCCGGATGGCCACTGGGGGTGTTACCGCCCTTTCTGCGTTTTTAACTTTGCCGGAGGCTGTATTTCTCCTGTAAAGGTGTTCAAGAGCGCTAACTCAGCCACAGTTTTGACTGCCAACTTGATCTGAATCCGTTCATTCTTTTCCATGGCATGCAGCGGGGGAGGGCCTCCCGCTCTGACGTTTAGCTTCCCGTCCGCGTGTTGCGGGGGGAGAGAGAACGGTATGAAGCAGTCCAAGTTGAGTCTGGCCCTGGCCGGCCTGATTGGTGTTGGCGTCATAGTCAAGGCTGATGACGCCATGGCAATGAACTATCACGTGCAGGGAGACCGCATCTTCCTCAGCGGTGGCGTCACCTTCGCCGACGTCGTTTCGCTGCCGGCGCTGCTGGCCAAGGCGCAGGCCGAGGGGCGGCCGATCCGGGAGGTGGTGCTGCGTACCTCCAACGGTGGCGCGCTGATCGCCGGCGAGTGGCTGCAGGGGGTGATCCGCACGTCCGGCCTGAACACCATCGTATCGGGCCACTGCATCTCGTCCTGCTCGATCATGCAGTCCGGGGGCGTGGAGCGCTATCTTGCCGGCGATCTGCCGATTGTCGATTCGGTGGAGATCCATGCGGCCAACAACGGCAGCAATGTGATCTACGAGCCGTCGCCGCGCATGACCCAGATCTACACCGGCAACTATGGCGGCGGCATGGATGCTGGGCTGCTGCACAAGGCGATGTACGAAGTGGTCAAGCCCAACGGCCTGCTGGTGTTCCGCGATCCTGCGCGCACCCCCGGTACGTCGGTCACGTTCGATCCGGATGGCAGCGGCGCCGCACTGGAGTCGTTCCCGGGGCAGGACATTCACAGCAACCGGATCATCACCGCAACCGGCTATCGTGATCCGGGCGATACGTTGAATGTCACTGCGGACGTCACCGGTGACATCAATCCGGGCTACCTGCGGACGGGACGCCAGCTGCAGACCTTCGTCGATGATGACTTCGCGCGCTGGAACACCGACCGGCCGTCGGCGTACTTTTCCTACGCACTGACCATCTACAACCTTTCCAGCACGGGTCCGCAGGGCATCGGCGCTGGTTCGGTGCAGGATTATCTGAGCGATCCCGGCGTGCAGGCCCTGCTGCTGTCCAAGCTTCGGCTGGGTGATCTGGACGCGTCCACGCTGGACGATTCGATGGGCGTGATCCGGATTGCCAATGGCGCTGTCTGGCGCTCGTCCGCAACCACCGGTGCGGACTTCATGCTGGTCGACAATGGCACCATCGCCCTGGAAGGTGGCGCCCTGCGTGCCCCGGAAGTGCGTGTGCTCGGTGCGGGCATGCTGGTCGGCCACGGCGACGTGGCGGGCACGGCGATGGACAGCACTGCATTGCTGGGTGGCACCGGCCCGTCCTGGCGCGAGGATGGCTTCAACCGCCTGCGCGTGTTCGGCACGCTGATGCCGCGCGGAGGTGATCTGGTCACCCATGGCTACGTCAACATCATGCCCGGCGGCAAAGTGCTGTTCGACGTGACCGAGAGCGGCGGCAGTGCCGGTGGTCGCGTGCGCGTGGGTAATTTCTTCGACCCGTCCACCAACAAAGTGCTCGATGGCGCGCTGGTGATCTCCAAGGGCGCCTTCCTTGAACTGAACGTGGCGCAGGGCTATTACAGCAAGGACTTCCGTCGCGATCTGGTTGAAGGCCCGATCTACCAGGATGGCTTCCAGGAGGTCGTGCGGCTGGGCGACACTGGCTACCGCGCCAGCATCAGCGGCGGTGAGGTGTTCCGTCCGCGCCACAACTCGCTGTTGAGTTTCAATGTCAGGCAGACGGCCGACGGTCTGTGGCTGACCGCCAACCCGGGCTTCGACCAGTGGGATCTGTTCGCCAACGGCCCGTCCGGTGATGACCTGGGGCGTGTGCTGGGAGCTGCATCCGATCGCCAGGACAGTGGCCTGAAGCCGCTGCTGGGCGCATTGCAGTTTGCCGACCGCGACGTGGTCGCGCAGCAGGCCGGTGCGCTGCGTGGCGATGTGCACGCCACCCTGCGCCTGGCCGACAACGCCCTGCTGGGCAGCATCGGCAACGTGGTCCAGCAGCATCAGGCGGCGATGCGCAGTGCCGGTGGTGATGCCGATGGCCTGGCCGCGCAGGTCGCGCAGTCGATGTCGGCACAGCCGGGCACGCGCCATGGCACCCTGTTCAACCAGCTGGCAATGCATCTGGTCGAGCCGACGGCAGCAGGTGCGGGGGCCA